>NZ_JBNHFK010000009.1:0-191101 GCF_059090185.1 Arthrobacter sp. MDT1-49-2 | reverse complement strand
TTGGTCGGATGAGTGTGGTAACCCATATCGAACCGGAGACCCTCGCCTATTTAACTTTTGCCACGCCGTTCACAACCACCGTAAGAGTTACAGCTAGCGGCTGGTGCACTGGCCCGCTGAGACAGCCTCGCTGTATCCCGGAGCAGCGTCGATAACCGGTCCCGCCTCAGCCAGCGAGAGCGCGTAGCCGATGGGCTGGTCACCCGTGGTCTTGGCGAAGATCACTCCCGCTATGCGGCCGTCAATGTCCAGCAGCGGGCCGCCGGAGTTGCCCTGCTGTACGTTCGCGGCCAGCGTGTAGACCTCCAGCACCTCCGGGGCAGTGCCATAGATGTCCCGCACGGCCACGTCGGAGAGCCCCTCCACACTGGCAGCCTGCAGCCGGAAGGGGCCGCCGGCCGGGTACCCGGCAAACGCCGCCGTGGTGCCCGCGGCCAGCTCCTCGCCCAGCGGCAGTGCCGGGGCATCGAGGTTGTTCACTGCGAGGACCGCGAGGTCGCGGGCGGCATCGAAGTACACGACCCGGCCCGGCAGCACGCTTCCGTCCGGCACTTCCACCACGGGTTCATTCACGCCGGCAACCACGTGGGCATTGGTGACAACCCTGTCATCGGCCACCACAAACCCTGACCCCGTCTGGTTCTGCCCGCACTGGTACGCGGTACCCGTGATCTTCAACACAGAGGCAGACGCTGTCCGCAGGGCCGGTGAATCCACCTCCGCACTGGGCGGGACCACGGACTGCGGAGCGGCGCTGTCCAGGATGGTGGGCAACCCCTCGGACACCGTGAAGGACCGGATCTGGGCGCTCCAGGCCTTAACCTGCTCCGGGGTCGCGTCGTCAATGGTTCCCAGCACCTTGGAGGCGGCAATCTGCTGGGACAGATACGGCACACCCAGGGTGGTCACGCTGAACGCGAGCATGGCCATCACCAGGGCGG
This sequence comes from Arthrobacter sp. MDT1-49-2, assembly GCF_059090185.1. NCBI lineage: Bacteria > Bacillati > Actinomycetota > Actinomycetes > Micrococcales > Micrococcaceae > Arthrobacter > Arthrobacter sp. MDT1-49-2. Next base: position 190,160 of record NZ_JBNHFK010000009.1, on the reverse strand, counting down.
CAACCACGAGGTTCACCGCACCGCCAAGCAGCCGGTCCAGGAAGCGCAGCGGCGGAAAGTTCAGCCAGCGCCGGATCATGCCGCCAAGCGCCGCGCCGGCAGCGTGACCCACCAGCACCAGGACCACCGCTGTGGCAATGACCACGGTCAGCCGCCAGCCGTTGTCCGGCACCCAGCCTGCTACCAGCGGAATGGCAAAAAACGCCGCCACCGCACCCGCGACAAATCCCACGATTCCGCCCAGGGTGACTACCAGCCCATTGCGCAGTCCGGCAATCAGATAAAAGAGCAGGACAAGGAGCAGGATGATGTCCAGAAGCGTCAATCCGAGCACAAAGAGCTCCAAAAGTTCAGTCGAGGCGTCCCGGCGGAGGGAAGGCCGCACGGTGTTGACGAGTTTATCCGGACAACCTGAAGAACCCGCTATCGGCCTTCACCCGCCGTGAACCCGCTGCCGCTCTTTTTCTCATCCATCGGCGAACAAACGTGCTTTAGGTGTCACTGGGGAGTGACGTGCGGCAAGATAATAGGTAGAGAACACTATTTACAGGAGATTTCATGGATATCGAGGTACTGCGCCGCGCGCCGTTGTTCGCCTCTCTGGGAGACGACGTCTTCGCCGCTCTGACCGAAGAGCTCACTGAGGTCGACCTCTCACGCGGGGCCTCCGTTTTCCGGGAAGGCGACCAGGGCGACCAGCTCTACTTCATCGTCTCCGGCAAGATCAAGCTGGGGCGGTCCGCCCCGGACGGCCGCGAGAACCTGCTTGCCATCCTGGGCCCGGGTGAACTGTTCGGCGAGATGGCTCTCTTTGACCCCTCGCCCCGCAACGCCACGGCCACGGCCGTTTCCGAAACCCGTCTTGCCGGCCTGCGGCATGAGAACCTCCGCGCACTGATCGAAACCCGCCCCGAGGTCTCCGTCCAGCTGCTACAGGCACTGGCCCGCCGGTTGCGCCGCACCAACGAGTCCCTGGCAGACCTCGTCTTCTCCGACGTTCCCGGCCGCGTTGCGAAGGCGCTGCTGGACCTGGCGGACCGCTTCGGCCGTCCCGCCACCGACGGCATCCTGGTGGCGCACGAGCTCACGCAGGAAGAACTGGCCCAGCTGGTCGGGGCTTCACGTGAAACCGTCAACAAGGCACTGGCGGAGTTCGTCCAGCGCGGCTGGCTGCGGCTGGAAGCCCGGGCAGTGGTCATCCTCGACGTCCAGCGGCTGCGGCAGCGTTCCCGCTAGGCTCGTGCAGTAACAGCGCACACAACGACGGCGCCGGCTCCCCTGGGGGAACCGGCGCCGTTGCTGTTAAACCGCCGTCGCTACTACGTGCGGATGCCTCAGCGTCCGTGCTGGGACGAACCTTCGGCAGCGCCACCCTGCGTGACTGCCAGGCGCGGCTCGCCGTCAACATCCACCAGCTCGGGCCGGTACACCGCCGCCGGCCTGCGGCTCGAAAGGTAGGCAATGCACCCGCGCGCCGAGGCAAGCTTCTCCAAAGTGATCTCCACCGGAGGCACCACCAGCTCCCCCAGGGTCAGCCCCCGGGTATCCGGCAGCCCGATTTCATCGCCCAGGGCAGAGGTGTCCCGCGCCGCAATGACTTCCCCGGCAGGTTTCCAACCGGCCCAGACGCCTTTGCCGTCAAGCAGCGTGGCTTCCTGTCCCAGCGGCTGAACGGCCGCGAAGTAACGGGTGTCAAAACGCCGCAACGCAAAGTCGGGGCTGTGCCAGTTGGCGAGCGGACGCAGCAGATCGGTCCGCAGGCCCAGCCCCCGTTTTCCGAGGAGTTCCAAAAATGAAGCGTCCTGGGCGGCAATGCCTGTGCGCGCCGCCATCCATTCGGGCCCCCGGTTGCTCTCCAGCAGCGTCGACTCGTCCGGGCCCGCAAGCAGGATGCCGGTCTCCTCGAACAGCTCCCGGATGGCGGCAACGACGTGCCGGCGGGCCAGCCGGGCGTCGTCGATCCCCATCGACTTCGCCCAGGCCGCGGGGGCGGGGCCGTACCAGGCCGCCTGCGCGTCGTCGTTCTCCTCGACGCTCCCGCCGGGGAAGGCGACCTTGCCCAGCGGCGACTCACCGCGGCGGTAGGCGAGGTAGGTTTCCGTTCCGCGCGGCGAATCCCGCAGCAGCACCACCGAGGACGCCAGCCGCGGTTTGCGCGGCGTCCGGTCAGGGCGTTCAAACCAGCTTTGCGCGGCTACCCGCTGGTCCGGTGCCACGGGAAAAAGCCGGACGGTGGAGCTAGGCAAATTCCACGATCATTTCTACCTCGACGGGCGCGTCCAGCGGCAGGACGGCGACGCCGACGGCGGAGCGGGCATGGCTTCCTGCCTCCCCGAAGACCTGGCCAAGCAGTTCCGAGGCACCGTTGATCACGGCAGGCTGTCCGGTGAAGGAGGGGTCGGAGGCCACGAAGCCCACCACCTTCACCACCCGGCTGATGCGGTCAAGATCACCTATTTGCGCCTTCACCGCGGCCAGCGCGTTGATCGCGCAGATGGCAGCGTAGGAGGCGGCATCCGCCGGGTCCACGGCTGCTCCCACTTTGCCCGTGGCCGGAAGCACGCCATCGACGAACGGAAGCTGGCCCGAGGTGTGGACCAGGTTTCCGGTGATGACCGCAGGGACGTAGGCAGCCACCGGAGCCGCGACGGAGGGCAGGGTCAGGCCCAGCTCCTGCAGTCGGATCTCAACGGCCGAAACTGCTCCGGCAGCCGCGCTCATCAGCTTTTTTCCCGTTTCATGTAGGCCACGGAACCGGTTCCGTTGGGTGCCGGAGCGATCTGGACCAGTTCCCAGCCCTCATCCCCGTGCATATTCAGGACCTGCCCGGGTGTGTGAAGTGGAAGTGGTGTAATGAAGTATTCCCATTTGGTCATAAGGGAAAGGGTAACGTGCTTGTAGACTGTCACGCATGGCAGCACGCAAATCACCGTTCTTTGACACGGCGACCACTCTCGGAAAGCTCGTCGCGTTCTTCGGCATCAGTGCTCTTTGCGGAGTTCTGGCAGCCGGTCTCCTGGTTCCGGCAGCCGCAGCAACCGGCACCGCCGCTTCCGGCTCCATTCAGTTCTTCGACCAGCTTCCCTCGGAACTGGAACGGGGCGCACTGGCCACTCCGTCGAAGATCTACGCCAATGACGGCTCCCTGATTGCCACCCTTTACGAGGAAAACCGCCAGCCGGTGACCCTTGAAGAGGTCTCGCCGAACATGGTGGACGCGATGCTGGCCATTGAGGATGACCGCTTCTACGAACACGGCGGCGTGGACCTGCAGGGCATCATGGGCGCCCTGGTGTCCAACGCCACCAGTGACACCACCCGCGGTGCTTCCACCATCACCCAGCAGTACGTGAACAACGTCATCATCGACACCAACATGCAGAACGACAAGGAAGTCGTTTTCAGCGGCGGTAAGACGGTCGGTGACAAGCTGCGCGAAATGAAGCTGGCTATTGCGGTGGAAAAGGAGCTCAGCAAGGAGGAAATCCTTGAGGGCTACTTCAACATTGTCCCCTTCAGCGGCACCACCTACGGCGTCCAGGCAGCAGCACGCTACTTCTTCAACGTGGATGCCAAGGACCTGAATATCGCCCAGTCGGCACTGCTGGCCGGCGTGGTCAACGGTCCCACGTTCTACAGCCCGGAGCTGAACCCCGAACGCGCGCTGGAACGCCGTAACCTGGTGCTGGCAGCCATGCTGGAGAAGGGCCGCATCACCCAGGAAGAGTACGACGCGGCCGTGGTCACGGATCTGGGCACGCAGATCACCCCGGTGCCCAGCAACTGCGTTGGCGCCGAACAGGCCCCGTACTTCTGCGACTACGTTATGCACCTTGTGCTGAACGACGAGAACTTCGGTGCCACCGAGGAAGAGCGCACCAAGCTGCTCTACCGCGGCGGCCTGAACATCAAGACCACTCTGAACCCCACCTTCCAGAACGCTGCACAGACCGCCATCAATGAGACGGCCAACCCGGACACCACCGACGCCGAAATCGGCCACTCCATGGTCAGCGTGGAACCGGGCACCGGCAAGATCCTGGTGATGGCACAGAACACGCGTTACACACCGGAAATCGCCCCCGGCAACTCGGTCCAGAACTTCAACGTGGACGTGTACCAGAACGGCAACCCGGAAAAGTACCTCAACGGGCTGGGCGGTTTCCAGCCCGGTTCCACGTACAAACCGTTCACCGTCGCTGCCTGGCTGGACGCCGGCAAGACCCTGAACACCACGTTGAACGGCTCCAAACGGACCTATCCTGCGGGGCACACGTGGAACGCCAGCTGCCTTCCCGGCGGCCGCTACGTGGCCTTGGAGCCGTGGACGCCGATCAACTACGGCGACACCAACTACAAGACCACGACCGTCCTGGACGGCCTGGCCCAGTCCTACAACACGATCACCCTCGCTGAGATCAACCAGCTGGATCTGTGCTCGTTCCAGAAACTGGCCTTTGCCGCCGGCATCCACAACGGCAAGAGTTCCGAAGGCGAGCGGAAAATGCTTTCCGTTGACCCGCCGTCGACCTTCGGCGGCGGCGGAGACGCCTCGCCCCTGTCCATGGCCACGGGCTTCGCGACCCTGGCTGCCGAGGGCCTGCGCTGCGAACCGATCGCCCTCGAATCCGTCACCGGTGCGGACGGACAGGAATACCCCGTCCCGCAGCAGTCGTGCGAACAGGTCATGAAGAAAGAAGTTGCCCAGGGCGTCAATGTGGCGACCCAGCGCGTGATGACCAACGGCTCAGGCATCAACCTGCAGGTAGGCGTGCCCACCGCAGGCAAGACCGGCACCAATGACTACCGCTCGCAGACCTGGTTCATGGGTTACAGCACCGGCATGGCGACGGCCTCCTGGATCGGTAACTGGAAAGCCAATAACACCACCATGTCCGACAAGCTGATCGGCGGACGGGTCTACCCGGAGATTGACGGCTCGCTCATTGCCGGCCCGTCCTGGAAGAACTACATCCAGCGCATCGCCGGGCAGTACGAGGCCAACGCCTTCACCGCGCCGCCGGCCAGCGTGATCGGCAACACCGCACCCCCGCCCCGGGCAACTCCGCCGGAGAAGCCGGCCGCGGACAAGGACGACAAGCCCGATAACGGCGGGAACGCCGCCGGAGCTCCTGCCGGGGATGCCGGCAACAACGGCGGCGGCAACGGCGGGGCTCCTGCCGGGGATGCCGGAAACAACGGCGGCGGCGAAGGCGGCGCCAACAACGGCGGCGGGAACGGTTAGTGGCTGATTCATCCCTGGCCTCCGCTGCGCGGACGTCGGCCTGGCTGTCCGGCGGCATTGCAGGGGCGGGCGCGGCCGCGCTTGCCTACGGATCCCTGATCGAGCGCAACCTGTTTGGCCTGCGGGAAGAAACCGTCCGGGTTCTTCCCGCAGGGAGCAGCCCGCTACGGGTCCTGCACCTCTCGGATATCCACTTCGTTCCCGGCCAGGACCGCAAGGTCCGGTGGCTGCAGAGCCTGGCAGAGCTTGAACCTGACCTGGTGGTCAACACCGGGGACAACCTCAGCCATCCGCACGCCGTCCCGCCGGTGCTGGAGGCCCTGAAGCCGCTGATGCGGTTCCAGGGTGTCTTTGTTCCCGGGTCCAATGATTACTACGCCCCGGTGCTGAAGAACCCGTTCACGTATTTCACCGGCCCCTCCAAGCACAAGCACAACCCCCGTGAGTTGCCGTGGAACCTGCTCTTTACGGCCTTCCGCGATGCCGGCTGGCAGGACCTGACCAACACCACGGCCCTGATGGAGCTGGGCGGGCTGCGGCTTAACTTTTCCGGCGTGGATGATCCGCACCTGTTGCGTGACGAATACCCCGGTTTCGACGAACTTCCGGCCGGCACGGACTTCTCCTCCCCTGAGGTCCGGATCGGAGTGGCCCACGCGCCCTACCAGCGGGTGCTCAACCAGTTCACCGACGGCGGGGCGGAAATCATCCTGGCAGGCCACACGCACGGCGGCCAGGTCTGCATCCCCGGATACGGGGCACTGGTGAGCAACTGTGACCTGCCCACGTGGCAGGCGCGCGGCCTGACGTCCTGGGCACACGGCGGACGCCGCATCCCGTTGAACGTCTCGGCCGGTATCGGCACCTCCCGCTTCGCGCCGATCCGGTTCGCGTGCCGGCCCGAAGCCGTCCTGCTGACCCTCACGGCCCGGGATTCCTCACTCCGGTGACCCGCTCCGGCAGCTCGCTGTGAGGGCACCGGCCAGGCGTAAAGCAGCTGGAAAGTAACGCCGCGAACCCCGGTTTCGCGGATTCGGGGTTTCTCTAGTATCCTTGTAAAGTTGCTTCGCGAGGTGGTCAACCACCGGGGAAACAATGGTTACGGGGTGTGGCGCAGCTTGGTAGCGCGCGTCGTTCGGGACGACGAGGTCGCAGGTTCAAATCCTGTCACCCCGACCAGCAAGGCTCCGGTCAGAGAAATCTGGCCGGGGCCTTTTGCGTTAATTCCGAAAGCAAAGGCAAAAGACAAAAGACAAAAGGGTGCCGCGGCTTTACGGCCGCGGCACCCCAACGCATCAGATTCCGGTTCCTACACGTGGCTCAGACGAACACCTCGCCGGTGAGCCGCTCATAGGCTTCCACGTAGCGCGCACGGGTGCGCTGCACGACGTCGTCCGGCAGCGCCGGCGGCGCGGCGTCTGAGGCCCTGTCCCAGCCTGAAGCGGGGGACGTGAGCCAGTCCCGGACGTACTGCTTGTCGAAGGACGGCTGGGCCTTGCCCGGGGAATACAGGGCCGCATCCCAGAAGCGCGAGGAATCCGGGGTGAGCACCTCATCGCCCAGCGTGACCTCGCCGGTTTCCGGATCCAGCCCGAACTCCACCTTGGTGTCCGCCAGGATGATGCCGCGCCCACGGGCAACGGCCTCCGCCCGGGTATAGATATCCAGGGTGAGCGTCCGCAGCTGCGCCGCGGTATCCGCCCCGACGGTTTCCTCCACGGCTTCGTAGGTGATGTTCTCGTCATGCTCCCCCTGCTCAGCCTTGGCCGAGGGAGTGAAGATGGCCGGATCAATCCGGGAACCGTCCACCAGTCCGGCGGGCAGCGGCAGGCTGCAGACCGTCTGCGAGGCCCGGTATTCCGCCAGGCCGGATCCGGTCAGGTAGCCGCGGGCAATGCACTCCACCGGATACATGTCCAGCTTTTTGCAGATCATTGCCCGCCCGGCCACCGCGTCCGGGATACCCTCCTGCGCGGAAATGACGTGGTTGGGGATTTCCCCCAGCTGGTCAAACCACCACAGGCTGAGCTGTGTCAGGATCCGGCCCTTGTCCGGAATGGTGCTGGCAAGCACATGGTCATAGGCGCTGATCCGGTCGCTGGCCACCACCAGCACCCGGTTTCCGGCGCCGTCATCCCCCGCCGGCACGTACAGATCCCGGACCTTGCCCGAGTAAACGTGCCGCCACCGCGGCAACTCCGCTGCCGTACCGATGCCGCTCATGCCAGGTCCTTCTCGCTCGGTGTATCCGCCAGTCCGGTACCGGCGCTTCCCCGGGGCACCTGCACTTCCCCTCGTGCGGCCTGCAGGGCAATGTCGGTGCGGTGCTGCGACCCTTCCAGGCTGATCAGGTCCACACCGGCATACGCCCGGTCCCTGGCCAGGGCCAGATCCTCGCCCATACCGACGACGGCGAGTACCCGGCCGCCGGCGCTGCGCACCTTGTCCTTCTCCAGCCGGGTGCCTGCATGCAGCACATGCACATCCTCCAGCCGGCCGGCCTTCTTCAAGCCGCGGATCCGGTCTCCGGTGCGGGGCGTGTCCGGATAGTTTTCCGCCGCTACGACTACGGCGACGGCGGGGCGCGGATCCCACTTCAGCTGTTCCATGGCATCCAGCTCACCCTTCGCCGCGGCCATCAGCAGACCGCCGAGCGGGGTTTTGAGCCGGGCGAGCACTGCCTGCGTCTCGGGATCCCCGAAACGGGCGTTGAACTCGATGACGCGTATGCCGCGGGTGGTCAGGGCCAGCCCGCAGTACAGGACCCCGACAAACGGGGTGCCGCGTGATGCCATTTCGTCGATGGTCGGCTGGGCTACGCGCCGCACCACGTCCTCCACCAGACCTGCCGGCGCCCAGTCCAGCGGCGAGTAGGCGCCCATGCCGCCCGTGTTGGGGCCGGCGTCGCCGTCGTAAATCCTCTTGAAGTCCTGGGCCGGGGCCAGGGGAACGGCGTGGCGGCCGTCGGAGAGCACAAAGAGGGACACTTCCGGGCCGTCCAGGAACTCCTCGATGACCACGCTTCCGCCGGCATCGAAGCAGGCCCGGGCATGGTCCAGCGCCTCGGCGCGGTCATCGGTAACGACAACGCCTTTGCCCGCAGCCAGCCCGTCGTCCTTGACCACGTAGGGGGCGCCGAAGGTGTCCAGCGCGTCTGCCGCTTCCTCCGGGGTGTTCGCTACGCGGGCCATGGCGGTGGGCACATTGGCCGCGGCCATGACCTGTTTGGCAAAAGCCTTGGAGGCCTCCAGCCGGGCGGCGGCCTTGGACGGGCCGAACACGGCGATGCCGGCCTCCCGCAGGGCGTCCGCAACGCCTGCGGCGAGCGGGGCTTCCGGGCCGATCACCACCAGATCGGATCCCAGCGAGGTGGCCAGTTCCGTTACGGCTTCGGGTGAAGCGGCATCGACGGGGTGCACGGGAACCAGCTCTGCAATACCTGCGTTGCCGGGGGCCGCGTGGACCTCCCGAACATAGGGATCAGCCAGAAGTGCTCGGACAAGGGCGTGTTCGCGGCCGCCGGGGCCAACAACGAGTACCTTCACAGTAGTTCAGGGTACTTGCTGGCCGGGACGGCCTGAAAGCACCGGCGCTTACATGACGCGGCCGCGCCGGACCGGGATCCGGCTACCTGCCCGCGACCGAATCCCGGGGTCCGCTCTTCCGTCGTTACAGGTATTTCCGGTTGTTAGGTACCTGCACGGCGCCGGAGCATTGCAGGTAGCCGGCAGGCAGTCCGATAGTGGAACTGCGGCCGCCGGCCCTGGGCGGCAGGGCACCGCGGGCGGGCGGGGGACGGCAGATCGACGGCGGTGCCGGGGCCGCCGTCGCCGGTTCGTCCCCCGCGGTCCGCCGCCCCTTAGACTGAATGACATGCCCGCAACCTTTACCGCATCCGACGCCGTTGAACTGGCCGTGCTCGAACGCAACGGCTTCATTGAATCCCGCCACATCGGTTCTGCCGTTGTGATGGCCGCAGACGGCACCGTGGTCACGGAACTAGGCGATATCACCGCACCCATCTTCCCGCGCTCCACCCTCAAGCCTTTCCAGGCGGTGGCTGCGATGCAGTCGGGGGTTCCGCTGCGCGGCCCGCAGGTGGCCCTGGCTGCTGCGAGCCATGTCGGTTCCCGCGAGCACATGGACGTGGTGCGGGGCATGCTTTCCGCCGCGGGTGTCACCGAGGGCCACCTGCAGTGCCCGGAGGACTGGCCGCAGGACACCGAAGCACGCAACGAACTCATCCGTGAGGGCAAGGGCCCCCAGCGGGTGGCCTTCAATTGCTCCGGCAAGCACGCCGCGTTCCTGTGGGCCTGCACCGAAAACAATTGGGATCACGCCACCTATCTGGACCCGGAGCACCCGTTGCAGCGCCGTATTGCCGAGGTGATCGAGGAGTTCACTGGCGAAAGCATCCGCCATTGGGCAGTGGACGGCTGCGGCGCCCCGCTGGCCGCGGTCTCCCTGACCGGGCTTGCCCGCGGTATCGGCCGGCTGGCCAAGGCACCTTCAGGCAAGCACGGCAACGCCCGCGCGGCAACGGTGGCTACCGCCATGCTTGACTACCCGTGGGCTGTCCATGGCCACGGCCGGGAGAATTCCATTGTGATGGAAGACCTGGGGATCATCGCCAAGAACGGAGCCGAAGGCGTCCTGGTACTGGGCACCGAGACAGGCGCGTCCGTGGCACTCAAGATCCTGGACGGAAACACCCGTGCCGCATCGCTGGTGGGCCTGACCCTGCTGGCTGCCAGCGGCGCCGTGGACCCGCTGGCCGTAGAAAAGGTCCTGAACAAAATTGTCCAGCCCGTCCTGGGCGGCGGACAGCCGGTGGGGAGCCTGCGGCTGGGCGCGCCCGTCACGGCGCTGCTGGGGTAGCCGGATGGCACGGCGCCGGATTTCCGCCGCGGATGGACGCGCGGCCCTGCAGTCAGTTCTTGCGGGCGGGGCGGACCGCAACACCACCGCCATGGCCGTACGGTACACGCTGGAGGAGCTCGCCGAGCGGGCTCCGGGCAACAGCGTGGAGGTCCGTGTCCCGCCCTTCGGCGTCACCCAGTGTGTGGCCGGACCGCGGCACACCCGCGGTACCCCGCCGAACGTGATCGAGACGGACGGCTCCACCTGGCTTGAATTGGTCACCGGGCGCCAGTCATGGGCTGCTGCGGTGCAGGCCGGGAAGGTGGCGGCGTCAGGCCTGCGTGCCGATTTGTCCGAGGTGCTTCCGCTGTTTCCCGGCCGGTAGAATCTACCTATGGTTTCCGAGCAGCACAGCCCCGAACGCCGCGAGATTACAGTCCGCCGCGCTCCCCGATTCGTCCCGTTCCTGGCGCTGGGCGTGATCGCCGGATTCATCGCTGCACTCTTCGTTGCCTACGGCGGCGACGAGGACCCGGGGTTCACCCGAGAGGCGACGCTTGGTTTCTTCACCATGATGTTTGCTATGCCAGGTCTGGTCCTCGGTGCCCTGACGGCACTGACCTTGGACTGGATCAGTGTCCGCAAGGCCCGCAGGGCGACCGTGGAAAGCATGGATGCCGACGCCCCGGACAGCGCCGCACCGCGGGAATCCGCCACCCCTGAAAAGCCGCAGCCGTAACGGTTGCGCACACAGGTGGTCCGGCTCACCTCGCGTGAGAGAATGCTTGCATGGCACGCGGAGACGGACAGCTTTCCCATGATCTATTGCCCGGCGAAAAAGGCCCACAGGATGCCTGTGGGGTCTTTGGAGTATGGGCCCCCGGCGAAGAGGTAGCGAAGCTTACCTATTACGGGTTGTACGCACTGCAGCACCGGGGCCAGGAATCGGCAGGCATTGCCACCAGCGACGGCACCCGCATCAGCGTCTATAAGGACATGGGCCTGGTCTCCCAGGTCTTTGATGAGACCACGCTGAACACCCTGCAGGGGCATATCGCGGTGGGTCACTGCCGGTACTCCACCACCGGGGCCTCCCATTGGGCGAATGCGCAGCCGACCCTCGGCGCCACTGCCAGCGGCACGGTGGCACTGGCCCACAACGGCAACCTGACCAACTCAGCGGAACTGTATGAACTGATCCTCGAACGCGAGGGCCGGCCGCGCAGCGGTGAGATTGCCCAGGGCAATACTTCCGATACTGCCCTCGTCACTGCGCTGCTCAACGGCAGCGACGGACGCTCGCTCGAAGACACCGCCATGGAGCTGCTGCCCAAGCTGCGGGGGGCCTTCTCGTTTGTCTTTATGGATGAGGGCACGCTCTACGCCGCGCGGGACACCTACGGAGTCCGCCCCCTGGTCCTCGGCCGGTTGGAACGCGGCTGGGTGGTGGCCTCCGAAGGGTCCGCCCTGGCAACGGTGGGCGCCAGCTTCATTCGCGAAATCAAGCCCGGCGAATTCATCGCCATTGATGATAACGGTGTCCGCAGCCGGACCTTCGGCGAGCCGACCCCGGCCGGCTGCGTCTTCGAGTACGTCTATCTGGCCCGCCCCGACGCGACAATCGCCGGGCGCTCGGTCTACGAATCCCGGGTGGAGATGGGCCGGCAGCTGGCCCGCGAAAACTCAGTCGACGCGGACATCGTGATTCCCGTCCCCGAGTCCGGAACCCCGGCCGCAGTGGGGTACGCCGAGGAATCCGGCATTCCGTTCGCCCACGGGTTCGTGAAGAACTCGTATGTGGGCCGGACCTTCATCCAGCCCAGCCAAACCCTGCGCCAGCTCGGCATCAAGCTCAAATTGAATGCCCTGGAATCGGTGATCCGCGGCAAGCGGGTGGTCGTCGTCGACGACTCGATCGTCCGCGGCAACACCCAGCGGGCCATCGTACGGATGCTGCATGAAGCCGGCGCCGTCGAAGTTCATGTAAAGATCTCCTCTCCCCCGGTGAAATGGCCCTGCTTCTACGGCATCGACTTCGCCTCGCGCGCCGAGCTGATTGCCAACGGTGCTGCGGTGGAGGAAATCTGCGCGTCCATCGGCGCCGACACCCTGGCCTACATTTCCGAAGACGGCATGATCGATGCCACCATGCAGCCGCGGGAGCGGCTGTGTACCGCCTGCTTTACCGGCGAGTATCCGATCGAGCTGCCCTCCGCTGACCGGCTCGGCAAGAACCTGTTGGAAGCGCAGGGTACGTCCAATCCCGCGGAGAGCGGCGGTGCTAACGGCTGCGATCCCGGGCCGGACAGCGAATTCGAGAACCTGCTTACCGATTCCGAAAAGAAAGAGGCCGTATGAGCGCCGCCCCTGACACCTCCATCACCTATGCCTCCGCAGGGGTGGACGTTGAAGCCGGAGACAAAGCCGTTGAACTGATGAAGGCAGCGGTGAAGGCCACGCACAATTCCTCGGTCCTGGGCGGAGTGGGTGGGTTCGCGGGCCTGTATGACGTCTCCCGCCTGCTGACCTATAAAAAGCCCCTGCTCGCTACGTCAACCGACGGTGTCGGTACCAAGGTGGCCATCGCGCAGGCCCTGGACATCCACGACACCATCGGGTTCGACCTGGTGGGGATGGTGGTGGACGACATTGTGGTGGTGGGCGCCGAGCCGCTGTTCATGACCGATTACATTGCCTGCGGCAAGGTGGTGCCGGACCGGATCGCCGGCATTGTCAGCGGCATAGCGGCAGCCTGCAAGGTCGCCGGTACCGCTCTGGTGGGCGGCGAAACCGCTGAGCACCCCGGCCTTCTCGGTGAACACGAGTACGACGTCGCGGGCGCAGCCACCGGTGTGGTGGAAGCCGACCGTCTTCTTGGCCCTGAGCGCGTGCGCCGCGGCGACGTGGTGATCGGCATGGCAGCCTCCGGCATCCATTCCAACGGCTACTCCCTGGTCCGCCGCGTGATCCACCACGCGGGCTGGCAGCTGGAACGGCAGGTCCCCGACTTCGGCCGCACGCTCGGTGAAGAACTGCTTGAACCGACCCGTGTCTACGCCGCGGACTGCCTGGACCTGGCCCGCCACGAGCCGGCCGGCGTGCATGGCTTCAGCCATGTCACCGGCGGCGGACTCGCGGCCAACCTCGCACGGGTCCTGCCCAAGGGCCTGCAGGCCACAGTGGACCGCTCCACGTGGGAGCTGCCTCCGGTCTTCAAGCTCATCGCCGAGCTGGGGAATGTGCCGCGGCCCGATCTGGAACGCACCCTGAACCTGGGCGTCGGGATGGCCGCCATTGTCGATGCCGCCGGAGCGGACGCAGCGCTGGCGCAACTCGCTTCCCGCGGTGTCCCGGCCTGGGTGATGGGCAGCGTCGGAGACGCCGAGGAAACCCCTGCCGGCTCGGACCCTGATTTCGTCCAGGGCGCCAAGGGCGTTGACGGCGGATCAGTGCGGCTGGTGGGCGACTACGCCTAACAACGGTAAACGCCCCGGACCGGCAGGCGGTCCGGGGCAGGATGCCGCTAGCAGGTCTGGGGAACCGGTGTTAACGACAATCAGCGGATCCACCCTAGGGTGATCCGCTGATTGCGTGGCAATTGGCCAACGTTTGAGGCTGCCGCTAGCTTATGCGGCGGTCACCCTCATCATCGTCTTCGTCGCCAAATTGATCCGCGTACTTATCCTCATACACTGAGTAGTCCGGCTCGGCCGGCTCCTCAGGGTATCGGCTCGATGGACGACTCGTGGGTCCTGAGAGCTCACGCTGGAGCGCCGAGTAGTCCGTGGCAGGGGTGAAGTACTTCATTTCCCGTGCCTGCTTGGTTGCTTTTGCCTTTTGACGGCCGCGCCCCATGGCGTGACCCCCTTTTTGCGTCGATCCGGAGGTGGGTCGTTCGGGCAGATGAACGAGGCCTCGGAATATTTGGTCAATTTGTCGTAAGTACAGGTTACATGTTTTCCCGCCGCCTTGTGCCCCCGGCACCCCGACAGGAGCTATTGCGCGACCACTTGGTGCGGCCCTCTGACACCCCTTTTCCTGCGCCTGCCCCCGGATATTGGCTAAAGTCGGGGGTAGAGACAGTTTTGGGGTGCTTCACGGCGCCACCTATAGGGAGGACAGGCGTTCACCATGAGCGATCAGAAAAATACACCGGGAGCGGATTCGCCGCCACCGGAGGAGGCCGGTTCGCCCACGGCCTTCCCAGATCTGAGCGCCCGGTCAGACTCCCCCGCCTGGCTCTCTGCGGACGGCAGCCACGACACCGGCCTATGGGAGCGAAGCTTCGAGAACCCGGACGGCGCTCCGGAGGAAGAGCCCGCCGCGGTTTCGGAGGAAGAGTCCGCCGGCAAGGGTACTGCGGATGACGGCAGCTCCCCCGCCGCGGCTCCGGCCGGCAGCACCGCTGCAGTACCCGCCTCCGCTTCGGCCGATGATGCGGCACCTATGCAGGAACCGGACCTCACCCCGGCCGACGACGTCGTGCTGCCGCCGGAACCGGTGGTCGTGGCACCCGAGGAACTGACGCTTGAAGAGCCCGCCCTGGCGGATCCGACCCTGAGCAGCGATGCAGTTGAGGCCGCTTCCCTGGACGAGGTCGTCTCCGAAGCCGCTGCCGTGGAGGCGAATGCCGCTGAAGCGGGAAGGCTTTCCGGGCTCGAACCGGCTCCGGCCGGTGCGGAAATCCAGGTGGGCACGGAAGCCGAAGCCGCCTCTGCTGACGTCTCGGCTGACGTTCCAGCCGGTGCAGACGATGCCAGCAACCCCGACGGCGACCGAGACACTGCCGCGGGTACCGACGATCCCGCCATTGAGTCCTCCGATGCTGCACCTGCCGACGATACGGCGGTCGAGACAGCGGACGAGACAGCGGATGATGTACAGGCAGCAGGGGATGCCCGGCCGGACACGGAACCGGACACGACCGACGCGGAACCGGACACGACCGACGCAGCCGACGTCACGGCAGCATCGGACGAAGATGCCGACGCAGCTGATGTCACCGGCGAGGCGGTTGAGGCGGACAGCGAAGCTGAGGGTGACCCGGAAGCATCCGTAGCGGCGGCCGACGGCGAACGAGCACAGGAAGCTGCTGCAGACACCGAGGCAGCCGACGGCGACACGTCAGACATCGAGGCAAGCGAGGCCGGCACCGAGGCCACGGAAGAAACACCGGCTGAAGACCCTGAGGCAGCAGACGCCGAAACGGCAGAGACCGCAGCCCCGGCCGAGGCGGACACCGAGGCCACGGAAGAAACACCGGTTGGAGCGCCCGAGGCAGCAGACGGCGAAGAGGAAGCTGCTGCAGACACCGAGGCAGCCGAGGCCGATAGCCCTCAAGCTGCAGAAGACGACACGGCAGGGACCGACGCTTCCACCGAAGCCGAAGACCCCGCGGGCAGCAAGGACGGCGACCCGGAAAATCACCCCTTACACGGAATTGCCGCCGCCGCGCCGGTAACCGGAGCCTTGCCCGAATCCGCCAAGGAGCAGGCCTCCGATGCACCAGGCGCCGAAGACACCACCACGGACTCAGCTGCTGCGGTTCCTGCCACAGGTGCGTTGCCGGCATCAGACACCCGCCGTTCCCGCCGGCTTGCCGAAAGCCAGGCGGCGGGCGCCACCGCCGTCCGACAGAACACAGCCAAAACAGCTTCCGGAACGTCCGGTTCCGGGACAGCACCCGGCTCGTCCGTGCAAGGTGAGGCCGCTAAGGGCAGCGGCAAGACCGGACGCAACACCCGCCTGGCCCTGATCCTCGGCGGAATTGTCCTGGCCGCCGTCATCGCGATTCTGCTCTTTGTGTTTGTCTTCAACGACAAGGGCGAAGGCGTGATCGAGGAGAACGTCAGCCCGGTGGATCTGGAAGCCGGAGCCTGCCTCCAGGACTGGGAAGACGTGAATTCCAAGGCCGACGTGGTCAGCTGCGACACCCCGCACGATGCCCAGCTGGTGGCCACGGACAACTTCCCCGAGGGGGATGCCTTCCCCGGCACCGCCGCCCTCGAAGACCGGGTCAATGAAGTCTGCGAGGCCGTGGAATACGCCGATGCCGCAAAGGGCTACCCTGACCTGAAGCTGACCAAGTCCATCCCCACCGAGCAGACCTGGTCCAACGGCGACCGGCGTGTTGACTGCTTCGTCTTCGCACCTGAAGGCCAGCAGCTCACCGAATCCCTGCTGCCCTAACCAGCCGGGGCAGAAACAAACACATGTATGAAAAGGGATGCACGGCGGTGATACCGCCGTGCAGCCCTTTTCTTTAAGTCAGCACTCCCCGCAACAGCCGGCTAGCCGACCGCAGCCACCGTCAGCCCGGTCTCGGCCACCAGGCCGTCACCGTCCAACCCGTCACCGGCACGGTCCACCAGCACCGTGTCACCGTCGCTGATCTTGCCGGCCAGAATGCCCCGGGCCAGTTTGTCGCCGATCTCCCGCTGCACCAGGCGGCGCAGCGGCCTGGCGCCGTACGCCGGATCGTAGCCGGTAAGCCCCAGCCATTCGCGGGCCGCGTCGGTGACATCCAGCACCAGCCGGCGCTCGTGCAGCCGGGCAGCAAGCGCCCGGACCTGGATGTCGACAATCCGGGTCAGATCCTCCAGGCTCAGCGGATCAAACAGGATGACATCATCCAGGCGGTTAAGGAATTCCGGCTTGAAGTTGGCGTTGACCATGGCCATCACCGATTCCCGCTTCTGGTCCTCGTTCAGGCCCGGGTCCACCAGGAATTGGGAGCCGAGGTTGGAGGTCAGGATCAGGATGACGTTCCGGAAATCCACTGTCCGTCCCTGCCCGTCCGTCAGCCGTCCGTCGTCGAGCACCTGGAGCAGGATGTCGAAGACGTCCGGATGGGCCTTCTCCACTTCGTCCAGCAGGATCACGGAATAGGGCCGGCGGCGCACCGCTTCCGTGAGCTGGCCGCCCTCTTCATATCCCACGTATCCGGGGGGAGCTCCGACTAGGCGGGAGACGGCATGCTTCTCCGAGTACTCGCTCATATCGATGCGGACCATGGCCCGCTCGTCATCAAAGAGGAAGTCTGCGAGCGCCTTGGCAAGTTCGGTCTTGCCGACGCCGGTGGGGCCCAGGAAGAGGAAGGAGCCGGTGGGGCGGTCCGGGTCGCTGACGCCGGCCCGCGACCGGCGTACAGCGTCCGATACCGCAGCCACGGCCTTGGTCTGGCCGATCAGCCGCGACCCGAGGGCTTCTTCCATGTCCAGCAGCTTCTGGGATTCGCCCTGCAGCATCCGCCCTGCGGGAATACCGGTCCAGGCTGAAACCACTTCGGCAATGTCATCCGCCGTGACCTCCTCGGAGACCATCAGCTCCTGGGCTTCATCGCCGTATTTACTCGCCTCTGCCTGCTGGGCCGCTTCAAGTTCCTTCTGAAGGGCGGGAATCTCCCCGTACAGGATCCGTGACGCCTCGGTAAGATCGCCGTCACGCTGGGCCTTTTCCGCAAGGCTGCGCAGCTCATCGACCTTGGCCTTCAGGTCGCCGACCCGGTTCAGGCCGGCCTTCTCGGCCTCCCAGCGGGCGTTGAGGGCCGCCAGCTGTTCCTTCCGGTTGGCCATGTCCTCACGCAGTACTTCCAGCCGTTCGATGGACGCCTGATCGGTTTCGTTGGCCAACGCCAGCTCTTCCATGGTCAGCCGGTCCACCGCACGGCGCAGTTCATCGATTTCCTCCGGAGCGGAATCGATTTCCATCCGCAGCCGGGAAGCGGCCTCATCCACCAGGTCAATGGCCTTGTCCGGCAGCTGGCGCCCGGTGATGTAGCGGTTGGACAGGGTGGCCGCGGCCACCAGAGCCGAATCCGCAATGGCAACCTTGTGGTGTGCCTCGTAGCGTTCCTTAAGTCCCCGGAGGATGCCGATAGTGTCCGGCACGCTGGGCTCGCCCACGTAGACCTGCTGGAAACGGCGTTCGAGGGCTGCGTCCTTCTCGATGTTCTCCCGGTACTCGTCCAGGGTGGTGGCGCCGATGAGCCGCAGCTCACCGCGCGCCAGCATCGGCTTGAGCATGTTGCCGGCGTCCATGGAGCCCTCGGCCGCACCGGCTCCCACCACGGTGTGCAGCTCGTCGATAAAGGTGACAATCTGCCCTTCGGCGCTGGAAATCTCTTCGAGCACAGCCTTGAAACGTTCTTCGAACTCACCGCGGTATTTGGCGCCGGCCACCATGGATCCCAGGTCCAGTGACAGCAGGGTCTTGCCGCTGAGCGATTCCGGCACGTCGCCGGCCACAATGCGCTGGGCCAGCCCTTCAACGACGGCGGTCTTGCCGACACCGGGTTCGCCGATGAGCACCGGATTGTTTTTGGTCCGGCGGCTCAGGACCTGGATGACGCGGCGGATCTCCGCATCCCGGCCGATCACCGGGTCCAGCTTGCCCGAACGGGCCATCTCGGTCAGGTCTGTACTGAATTTCTCCAGGGCCTGGAAGGTGTTCTCCGGGTCGGCGTTGGTCACTTTACGATCTCCTCTTACGGATGGAAGCACGGCGATGAGGGCATCATGGCCCGCGTTGTTCTCCCGCAGGACCTTGCCCGCCGGCCCGCTGTCGAGGGACAGCCCGAGCAGCAGGTGCTCGGTGGAGACGAAGGCATCCCCCAGCTGTTCTGCTTCCTGCTGGGCGGCGTTGATGACCTGGAGCAGCGGCCGGGAGAACTGCGGCTGGGCGACTGAGGAGCCGGAGGACGAGGGCAGCTGATGGATCGCGCTGCTGGCGCCGGCGCTGACCGTGTCCACGTTGACCCCGGCGGCCTTGAGCAGGGCGACGGCGACACCCTGCCGCTGGTCCATCAGCGCTTTGAGCAAATGGGAGGGTTCGATCTGCGGATTGCCGGCGGTGTTCGCGTTCATGGCCGCAGCCGAGAGCGCTTCCTGGCTCTTATTCGTGAATTTGGTGTCCACGGTGGCTCCTCAAAACCTGGGCAGATTCAGCTTTAGCGATGCTGTTCTAACAAAGTTGAGTCTAGGCAGCTCAACTTTGAAAGTAAAGTTATCCACAGCGAAATCAATGGCATCGCGGGAGCTTTGCCGATGCGCTCCGCCCCCGCTCATTCCCCCGTTTCATCCCGCTCCGGACGCTAAAGGACATGCTCCTGCTCAAAGTCATCGGCCGCGCGCCGCCACCGCGCATTGCGCGCCTCGAAGAGCTCACCCATCGCGGCGTCGGGACTCAGGTCCGGCATCAGGCCCAACACCTCTTCGGGTATCCGCCCCTCCACATACTCTTCCAATTGGTCCAGGAAGTACTCCCAGCCTGCCCCTCCGGTCCACAGCCCACCGACGGGATCGGCAGTGAGGGCAAAACCCTTGCGCACTGATGCGTAGCGCAGTTCAATCCGCGTCCGGCTGTCCTCCGCCGCCAACCTGAACTCCAGTTCCGCGGGGCGCCTGCCCTCCCGGACCCAGGACACGGTCAGCAGGCGGGGAGCATCGCAGCGCAGGACGTCACCGTGGGAACCATCGGGGAGGTTCCAGGAACCGCCCCGGCGAAGGTCCCCTTCCGGAGCACCCAACCACTGGCCCACCCGTTCCGGGGCAGTCAGGGCGGACCACACTTCGCCTATCGGCCAGCCGATCTCCCGCACCATGACCACCATGAGCGCGTGGCCGGCCTGAATTTGCCGGCGACCCATGGAGCGTTCCGTTTTGTCCAGAATCATGTCCAGATCGGACATCCGCCCACTCCTCTTTAGAACAACCCGCAACCGCCCCGGGCCCCGTATCAGCCGTCGACGCCGACAGGCTGATCAGTCGGAATCCCCCGTGCAGGCGGGTTGTGGCGTTGGCCACATTGCGCCATTTCCAAAAAACGGTAGCAGGGAAAGCAGGGCATGCACAGGGTTCACCGGCCGCGGGGAGCCCGCCCGTCCGCGGCTGCAGTGGAGCTCCGCGGCAGCCCGTGCTCAGCCCGCACCCTGCCGAATGTGACCCATATCAAAAGAATCGAGGGGGCACTGAGGGCTTTGATAGATTCGAAAATGCCTCCGGATGTGCTTCGCCTGCGCCGCCGCCGCCGTGAGCCCTGCCGCACAGCTGCTGCAGGCCGGTTCGCTGCCGCGGCCGCATTCAGCGCCTCCCGGCTGCCGGAGAGCCTCTACAACTCCAAAGCAACCCGAAGGATTGACCCCCCATGAGCAAACTTGCGGAACCGGAGACAGCGGACACCGCCGTACCGCGAACCCGGGTAAACAAGACGGTCTTCATCGGTTCCGCTACCGGAATCCTTGCCATTGCCCTGTGGGCCATGGTCTCCACCGCGAGCGCTGAGACGGTCATCGGATCCATGGTGGGTTGGGTTTCGAAGAACATGGGCTGGTACTACTTCCTGGTGGTCAGCCTCGTTGTAATTTTCGTGCTGGTTACGGCCCTGACGCGAGTCGGCAAGACCAAGCTGGGCCCGGACCATTCCAAACCGCAGTTCGGTGTTTTCACCTGGGCCTCCATGCTCTTCGCGGCGGGTATCGGCATTGACCTGATGTTCTTCTCGGTTTCGGAACCGGTCACCCAGTACCTGGCGCCTCCCACCGGAGACGGCTCCACTGCTGAGGCTGCCCGGCAGGCCCTGGTATTGACGCTGTTCCACTACGGCATCACCGGATGGGCGCTCTACGCGCTGATGGGCCTGGCCCTGGGCTACTTCGCCTACCGGCACAACCTGCCCCTGAGCATCCGGTCGGCGCTGTATCCAATCTTCGGCAAGAAAATCGACGGCCCCCTGGGCCACGGCGTGGATATTGCCGCCCTGCTCGGCACCATCTTCGGCATCGCCACGTCGCTGGGCATCGGCGTCGTCCAGCTGAACTACGGCCTGAGCTTTATGTTCGGACTGCCCGAAAACCTGACCGTACAAATCGCACTGATTGCCCTGTCCGTGGTGATGGCCACCGTATCCGTGGTTTCCGGCGTCGAAAAGGGCATCCGGCGGCTGTCCGAGCTCAACGTCATCCTCGCCATCTGCCTGATGCTGTTTGTGCTCATTGCGGGCAAGACAAACTTCCTTCTCGACGGCATTGTGCAGAACATCGGCGACGTCCTGAGCCGCTTCCCCGCCATGACCATGGACACCATGGCCTATGACCGCCCGGATGCGTGGCTCAGTTCCTGGACGTTGTTCTTCTGGGCCTGGTGGATTGCCTGGGCTCCGTTTGTCGGTCTTTTCCTGGCCCGGATTTCGCGCGGCCGCACCATCCGCGAGTTCGTGCTGGGCACCATGATTGTGCCCTTCGCCTTCATCCTGCTGTGGATCTCCATCTTCGGCAATTCCGCCCTGGAACTGGTCATGGGCGGCAACGCGGCGTTCGGCGAAGTGGCCATGAACCAGCCCGAACGGGCGTTCTACGGACTGCTGGAACAATACCCCTGGGCGCCCGCCACCGCGGCCATCGCCACCTTCACCGGGTTGCTCTTCTACGTGACGTCCGCGGACTCCGGCGCGCTGGTCATGGCCAACTTCACCTCACATCTGAAGGACGCGGATTCCGACGGCCCGAAGTGGCTGCGGGTTTTCTGGGCCGTGGTGACGGGCCTGCTCACCCTGGCCATGCTGATGGTCGGCGGGGTGACCACCCTGCAGAACGCCACCATCATCATGGGCCTGCCGCTGTCCATCCTGCTGCTGTTCATCATGCTCGGCGTCTACAAGGCGCTGCGGGTGGAGAACTCCCTGACGGACAGCTACCGCGCCTCGCTGCCCAACATCATTGCCGGCCGCAGCCTGGACACACGCAGCGGGCGCAGCTGGCGGCAGCGGCTCTCCCGCGTCATGACCTACCCCGGCCCACGGCAGGCAGAACGGTTTATCCAGACCGTCGCCCGGCCTGCCCTGCAGGAAGTCCACGACGAGCTCAAGGAGCGCGGCGCCGACGTCGTGCTCTGTGAAGGCGAGGCGGCACCGCACGGCATCCATCACCTGGACCTGCAGGTGGGGATGGCCGAGGAACGCATTTTCAAATACCAGATCTACCCCGTGCAGTACGACACCCCGTCCTACGCCACCAATGCGTCGACGGACAGCAAGTACTTCCGCATGGAGGTCTTCTCCCTTGAGGGCAGCCACGGCTACGACCTCATGGGCTACACGAAGGAACAGGTCATCACCGATGTCCTGGACCACTACGAGACCCACCTGGAGTTCCTGCACCTCAACCGTGAGGTGCCGGGCAATACCTCCATCGCGGAGGACCAGGTTCCGAAAGACAACTGGGAAGCTGACTTCGTCAGCGAGGAGGAACGAGCATGACAACGGCTACTTTGTTCATCGACGGAGCATGGGTGCCCGCATCCGACGGCGGCATCCGTGAAATCCACAACCCGGCCGACGGCGAGTTCGTCGCAGCTGTCTCGGAGGCGACCCGGGAAGACACCGAACGCGCCATCGCCGCAGCCAAGGCCGCCTGGGAACGCGGGGAATGGTCCTCCGTGCCGGCTCCGGAGCGCGGCGACTTCCTGCTGAAAGTTGCAGCGCGGCTGCGCGAGCGGAAGGACGAATTCGCCCGCGCGGAGACGCTGGACACCGGCAAGCGCCTGGTGGAGAGCGAAATCGACATGGATGACATCGCTGCCTGCTTCAGCTACTTCGGGAAGATCGCCGCGTCCAACGCCGGCCGGATGGTGGACGCCGGCAACAACGACGTCGTCAGCCGGATCGAGTACGAACCCGTCGGCGTGTGCGGGCTGATCGCCCCGTGGAACTACCCGCTGCTGCAGGCGGCCTGGAAGATCGCACCTGCCTTGGCGGCCGGCTGCACCTTCATCCTGAAGCCCTCCGAGCTGACCCCGCACACCTCCATCCTGATGATGCAGGTGCTCGAAGAGCTCGGGCTGCCCCGCGGCGTCGCCAACCTGGTGCTCGGCGCCGGAGCAGTGGCTGGCGCTCCCCTGGCCGAATCCCCTGACGTGGACCTGGTCTCCTTCACCGGCGGCGTGGCCACCGGCAAGGTGATTGCCGGCGCCGCGGCCAAGACGGTGAAAAAGGTCGCCCTGGAGCTGGGCGGCAAGAACCCGAACGTGATCTTTGCCGACGCCGACTTCGACGCAGCACTCGACAACGCCCTGAACGCTGCCTTTGTCCACTCCGGCCAGGTCTGCTCTGCCGGTGCCCGGCTGCTGGTGGAGGAACCGATTGCCGAACGCTTCGTGGACGAGCTGGTGCGCCGTGCCGAAATGATCCGGATGGGCGGCCCCTTCGACGAAAAGGCCGAAACCGGGCCGCTGATCTCCGCCGCACACCGCGACAAAGTCACCGCCTACGTCAACAAGGCCGTGGAAGAGGGCGCCCGGATCCGCTGCGGCGGCACCTGGGGCACCGGGGAACTGGAGAAGGGCTTCTACTACGCCCCCACCGTGCTGGACAACGTCAAGCGCGGCAGCTCCGCCCTTCTGGATGAGGCCTTCGGCCCGGTGGTGACGGTTGAGACGTTCAACGGTGAGGAAGAGGCCGTGGAACTAGCCAATGACACCGATTACGGGCTGGCAGGCGCCGTCTGGACGCAGGACGCCGGCAAGAGCCAGCGCGTGGCACGGCGCATGCGGGCCGGCACGGTCTGGATCAACGACTTCCACCCGTACCTGCCGCAGGCCGAATGGGGCGGCTTCGGCGCCTCCGGCATCGGCCGCGAGCTGGGCCCCACGGGACTGGGCGAATACCAGGAAGCCAAGCACATTTACCACAACATCAACCCCCAGGTGACCGGTTGGTTCACCGACCACGGAAAGGGCTAGCACTTCAATGGCTGACAAGACGGAATTCGACTACATCGTGGTCGGCGGCGGGTCCGCCGGCGCGGCTGTAGCGGCCCGCCTGAGCGAAGATCCCGACGTCGAGGTGGCACTGGTCGAGGCCGGACCGGATGACCGCGGGCTCGATGAGATCCTGCAGCTGGACCGCTGGATGGAGCTCCTGGAATCCGGCTACGACTGGGATTACCAGATTGAACCGCAGGAAAACGGCAACTCCTTTATGCGCCACGCCCGTGCCAAGGTCATGGGCGGCTGCTCCAGCCACAACTCCTGCATCGCCTTCTGGGCGCCCCGCGAAGACATTGACGAGTGGGAAACCAAGTTCGGCGCCGAGGGCTGGAACGCCAAAATGGCCTGGGAGCTGTACCGGAAGCTTGAGTCCAATGAGGACGCCGGCCCGGATGCGCCCCATCACGGCGATTCCGGTCCCGTGCACCTGATGAACATCCCCGCCAACGATCCCTGCGGCGTCGCCCTGCTGGACGCCTGCGAGCAGTCCGGCATCCCGCGGGTTAAGTTCAACACCGGGGAAACCGTGATCAACGGTGCCAACTTCTTCCAGATCAACCGCCGTGCCGACGGAACCCGTTCCTCCTCCTCCGTCTCCTACATCCACCCGATCATGGAGCGGAAGAACTTCACCCTGCTCACCGGGTACCTCGCCAAGGAACTGACCTTCGACGACGCGAACCGCTGCACCGGCGTCGACGTCGTTGACAACCCGTTCGGCCGTGCCAAGCACCTGGGTGCCCGGCGGGAGGTCATTGTCTCCGCCGGAGCCATCGATTCCCCGAAGCTGCTGATGCTCTCCGGCATCGGCCCCAAGGAACACCTGGAGGAGCGCGGTGTTCAGGTCCGGGTGGATTCCCCCGGCGTCGGGGAGAACCTGCAGGACCACCCGGAGGGCGTGATCCAGTGGGAGGCGAAGAAACCGATGCCCGAAACCTCCACCCAGTGGTGGGAAATCGGCATCTTCACCCCCACGGAAGAGGGCCTGGACCGTCCCGACCTGATGTTCCACTACGGGGCGGTGCCGTTTGACATGCACACCCTGCGCCACGGCTACCCCACGACGGAGAACGGTTTCTGCCTGACTCCGAACGTCACCCATGCCCGTTCCCGCGGCACGGTGCGGCTGCGGAGCCGGGACTTCCGGGACAAGCCGATGGTGGATCCGCGCTACTTCACCGACCCGCACGACATGCGGGTCATGGTGGCCGGCATCAAAAAGGCCCGCGAGATCGTAGCCTCCCCCGCCATGGCGGAATGGGCCGGCGAGGAACTGTACCCGGGCAAGGACGTGCAGACGGACGAGCAGATCACCGAGTACATCAAAAAGACGCACAACACCGTCTACCACCCGGCCGGCACCGTGCGCATGGGCTCCGCTGATGATCCGATGGCTCCGCTTGACCCGCAGCTGCGGGTCAAGGGAGTCACCGGGCTGCGGGTGGCCGATGCGTCGGCGATGCCTGAACTGGTGACCGTCAACCCGAACATCACCACCATGATGATCGGCGAGCGCTGCGCGGAACTGTTGAAGGCCGACCGCACCGCCTAACCCTTCCCCTGCAGTAACGCTGCAGTAACAAAGGGCGGCCGGAGGGTTTCCGGCCGCCCTTTGTGCGTGTCAGCGGCCCTGTCCCGCTGCCCGGCACGGGTAGCCTGTGCGGATGGGGAAAAACCGTGCCGCCGTTTCCGTACTCACCGCTGCCCTGGCCTTCAGCCTGGTGTCCTGTTCCGCCGACAAACCCGCTCCGGACGACACCGCCGCCGAGCTGGCCCGCGGACTGGCGGAGGCCGATGTCTCGGCGTCGGCCTTCACGGTTGGCACGCCCGAGCAGGTGAACACCGAGCTGGAAACCCTGCTGGCGGGCATGGGCCCGGTCCGTCCCGCGGTGACAGTGGCCGGAGTGGACGAGGATCCCGAGGACGACGACGCCGCCACCGCCAAGCTGGCATATGCCTGGGACATCAACGGCGACTCAACCCCCGACTGGAATTACGAGAGCACCGCCCAGCTGCGCCGCGGCGACGACGGCGCCTGGCTCGTGGAGTGGGCACCTTCAGTCCTCTTCGATTCGCTGCAGGACGGCGATCGGCTGGTCCGCACCGCGAATGCCCTGAACCCCCGGGCAGACATCCTGGACCGCAACGGGCAACCCCTGATGGGCGCCCGGCCCGTACTCCGGATCGGCATCAACAAACCCGATGTGCCGGCCGGACTGCAGGCTTCCTCCGCCGCTGCCCTCGCCGAGCTGGCCGGTTTGGATCCGGCCGCCTACACCGCACAGGTCGAGGCCTCCGGGCCCGAGGCCTTCGTGGAAGCCATCGTCCAGCGGGCGGAAGCGGAAGGCCCGGTCACAACAGCCGACGTCGACGCCATTCCCGGCGCAGTGGCCCTGCCGGCGGAACGGATCCTGGCACCCACCCGGGACTTTGCCCGGGCCACCCTGGGGACTGTGGGCGAAGCCACCGCGGAACTGATCGAGAAGTCCGAAGGCCGGTTGGCAGCCGGCGACTCTACCGGGCTCTCCGGATTGCAGCAGCAGTATGACGACCAGCTGCGGGGCAGGGACGGGGTGGAAATCACGGTGGAAAGCGCCGACGGCGCCAGCACCAGTGTGATGACCCTTGACCCCGAACCCGGCACCGATGTGCAGACGACTCTCGACCCGGGCCTGCAGACGCTCGCCGAATCCGTCCTGGCGGATGAGCCGTCGGCGTCGGCCATCGTTGCCATCCAGCCCTCCACCGGTGAGATCCTCACGGTCGCCAACGGTCCCGGCAGTGAAGGCCAGCAGACGGCCCTGTTGGGCCAGTACCCGCCCGGTTCCACGTTCAAGACCGCGACGGCGCTGGCCATGCTGCGCACCGGCGCCACTGAGGAGACCACCGTGCAGTGTCCGGCCGAACTCACCGTGGACGGCCGCAGGTTCGCCAACGTGCCCGGTTATCCTGCGGCTGCGACCGGCAGCATTCCGCTCCGGACGGCGTTCGCCAATTCCTGCAATACCGCGTTCCTGAATGCACGTGAGAGCGTGTCCCAGCAGAACCTCGCCTCCGCAGCAGCGGACCTGGGCATAGGCGTTGAGGCGTCCATCGGCACGCCGGCCTTCTTCGGTTCTGTTCCCGCCGAAGCGGAGGGAACCGCCCATGCGGCGTCGTTGATAGGCCAGGGCGAAATCCTCGTCAGCCCGCTGGCAATGGCCGTGGCCGGTGCCTCCATCGGTGCCGGTGAACGCGTTGCCCCCATCCTGATCCGCACCAATACGGCCGACGGCGCCGCCTCCCCCTCCCCCGACACCTCGTCATCCCCGGCTGCGCCGGGGAACCTCACTCCGGCCGAGGCCGAGTCCCTGCAGCAGATGATGCGGGCCGTGGTCACCGAGGGCGGCGTGCAGATGCTGGGAGAGGTACCCGGGGATCCGGTGCTGGCCAAGACCGGCACCGCCGAATTCGGCAGCGAGGATCCGCCCCAGACCCATGCCTGGGTGCTGGCCATCCAGGGTGATCTGGCCGTGGCGGTCTTCGTGGAACAGGGCGAACGCGGCTCCACCTCGGGCGGACCGCTGATGAAGGCATTCCTGGAAGGTGTACCGCGGGGCTAGTACTGTCCCGGCTGCCGGTACTGTCCGGGCACCGTCCGGCCGCTATACCCCGGCTGCCGGTACGCGTTGCCGGCGTAGGGGGTGATCTGCCAGGTATCCGTGGGCACTATGACCTTTCCCAGCGGCATGAGGGAGATAGGCACCATCTTCAGGTTCGCGATTCCCAACGGGATGCCCACAATGCTGACGAACATCGGGATGGCGGTCACCACATGGCCGATGGCAATCCAGATCCCTGCCAGCAGCAGCCAGATGATATTGCCGACCAGGCTCAGCGGACCGGTAAATCCTCCGCGGTCCACCACTGTCCGGCCGAAGGGCCAGAGCGCGTAATTGGCGATCCGGAAGGAGGCGATGCCGAACGGAATGGTCACGATCAGCAGGCAGCACAGCACCCCCGCCAGCGCATACCCGAGGGCCAGCCAGATACCGCCGAACAGAAGCCAGATGACATTCAGGATCGCTTTCATTTCCCCATTCTTCTCCACCGGCCATTGTTAAGCCACGGGCGGTGGACTGCTTGGCCGCGCCGGTGCCCTCTGGCCTAGACTGGCGGCATGCCGACCTCCGAAGAAGCCACCGCAGACCAACTCACTTCCAACCAGTGCTGGGACTACATCCGGCGGGCACAGTTCGGCCGGCTGGCCGTCATTGTGGACGGGCAGCCGGAGATTTTCCCGGTCAACGTTGCCGTGGACCATGGCAGCGTAGTGTTCCGCACCGCCGCGGGAACCAAGCTTTCCGGCGCCCTGTCCGGCAATACCGTCGCCTTCGAAATCGACGGCTATGACGACAACCTTTCCTCCGCCTGGAGCGTGGTCCTCAAGGGCACCGCGTCCCTGCTGACGGACAACGAGGAGATCCTGGCCTCCGAGGAGCTTCCTCTGTTCCCCTGGCAGACGGGTACCAAGAACGCGTTCGTGCGGATTGATCCGGAGGTGACCTCCGGACGGCGGTTCATCATCTCCAATGCCGCACGCCGCAACGTCCTGCGCGGAATGGGCCTGTACACCGAGTAGGCGGGGCTGCAGCCCGGATCCAACACTAAAGGCGCCGCATCCTCTGGATGCGGCGCCTTTCATGTGCCGGTACTTAGCGCACCGTCAGGACGTCTTTTAGCGCGAGCGGCGCTCATTGGACGCCGGGGCACTGGCGCGGCGGGAACCGGCGGCACGTGCCGGACGGCCGGCGGCTCCTCCGGAACGCTGGCCTGCTCCTGCACCTTCAGCGCGCTGGCCGGTGGCGGGACGGCGGTTGCGTCCGGATGCAGTGGCGGCTCCGGCGCTTGTCCGGCGGCCTTCCACGGCGCGGGCCGGGCGCTGGGTGCGTGCGCCGTCGCCGGCTGCTGCGCGGTCATTGCGTTCGCTGCGGTCCATCCGCTCGGGGCGTTCGGCGGAGACGCGTCCGCGCCCGCCGTTGCCGCCGCGGCCGCCGGCGCGGGGTGCACCGGTGCCCCGGGCTGCGCGCTTGCGCTGGGCGTTGGCGCCGGTGGAGCGGCCGCCGCCCTGCTGCGGGGACTTGGCGGCCAGCTGTGCGGCGCGGACGTGCGGTTCCACTACGGCAGCCCGCTCACCGATGAGCTTGGCGATCGAGGGTGAGTTGTGGCTGACCTTCTCAATGGAGACATCGACACCGGCCGCCTTCATCAGCTTGGAGACCTCGCTCTTCTGCTCCGGAAGGGTCAGGGTCACTACGGTGCCGTCGGAACCGGCACGGGCGGTGCGGCCCGAGCGGTGCAGGTACGCCTTGTGCTCCGTGGGCGGATCGATGTGGACCACAAGCTCCACGTCATCCACGTGCACGCCGCGGGCGGCGACGTCGGTGGCCACCAGGACGCGGACGTCGCCGGAAGCGAATTCGGCCAGGTTCCGGTCGCGGGCATTCTGGGACAGGTTGCCGTGCAGGTCCACCGTCGGGATGCCGCTGTCCGTGAGGAACTTGGCCATCTTGCGGGCGTGGTGCTTGGTGCGCATGAACATGATGCGCCGGCCCTGGCCGGAAGCCAGTTCCTTGACCAGGAGCTTCTTGGCGGTCTGGTCCTGGACCAGCAGTACGTGGTGCTCCATGGTGGAGACCGCTGCCTGCGGCTCATCCACGGAGTGCGTCAGCGGGTTCGACAGGTAACGGCGGACCAGCTTGTCCACGCCGTTGTCCAGCGTGGCGGAGAACAGCATCCGCTGGCCCTTTTCCGGGGTGCGGTCCAGCAGGCGCTGGACCACCGGCAGGAAGCCGAGGTCGGCCATGTGGTCGGCCTCGTCCAGCACGGTGATTTCCACGGATTCCAGGCTGATGACCTTCTGCTTCATCAGGTCTTCGAGCCGGCCGGGGCAGGCGATGACAATGTCAACGCCGGCTTTCAGTGCCTTTTCCTGGCGCTGCTGGGAGACGCCGCCGTAGATCACGGTGGTGTTCAGGCCCAGTTCCTTGGCCAGCGGCTCAATGACGTTGTTGATCTGGGTGGCCAGTTCACGGGTGGGTGCCAGGACCAGGCCCAGGGGACGGTTCGGGCGGCGGCGGTAGGCTGCCTCGTTCTCGGCCAGCCGGGTAACCAGCGGCAGCGAGAAAGCGAGGGTCTTGCCGGAGCCGGTGCGGCCGCGGCCCAGGACGTCGCGCCCCTTGAGAGTGTCCGGGAGGGTCTCCACCTGGATGGGGAACGGCTCAGCGATTCCGGCAGCGGCGAGGGAGGAGACAAGTGCCTTGGGCACGCCAAGGGCAGCAAAAGTAGTCATTAAAAGACAGGCAACTTTCGGTAAGTGGCCCCCAACACCGTTTGGGCCGGGGGTTCGCCGAAGAAAAGTCAGACAGTGTCGACCGCACTAACAGGCGGGACAAAAGAAAGCGTTCATCGACGCAGGCTGGACTGCTTACACACACGGTTTTTACGCCGTGGCAGGACCAACATCTCCCACCAGCTTACCTGTTGGGGTGTACTTTCCTAATTTGCCGGCCTCCCGCAGTGAAATCCGGCGGCGCGCCAGCCGATAGCATTAAGGCGATGACTACTGAACCAGCATTCCCCGACGCCGCCGAAACCGCTGACACCGAGGACCGGCATTTCCGCTCGCCTGTCTCGTTTGTCCGGCGCGGCTCCCGGCTGCAGGGGCGGCGCCAGCAGGCCTGGGACGAGCTCTCGGACCGCTTCGTGGTGGACGTGCCGCGTGACGAAGCAGACACCTCCGTGCATCCGGACTACGTGTTCGATGCCGCGGCCGAGTTCGGGCGCACGGCGCCCCTCGTCGTCGAAATCGGGTCCGGGCTGGGCGAAGCCGTCACGCACGCCGCCGAACAGAATCCGGACAAGGACTTCCTCGCCGTGGAGGTCTACCTGCCCGGGCTGGCGCAGACCCTGCAGCGGATCGGCCAGAAGGGCCTGACCAACGTCCGAGTGGTGCAGGCCAACGCCCCGGAGGTGCTGACCACCATGCTGCCCGCCGGATCGGTGGATGAGGTCTGGGTGTTCTTCCCGGACCCCTGGCACAAGACCCGCCACCACAAGCGCCGGCTGGTGAAGGAGTCCTTCGCCGAGCTGGTGGCCCGCGTCCTGGTGCCCGGCGGCACCTGGCGCCTGGCCACCGACTGGTCCGACTACGCCGTGCAGATGCGCGAGGTCCTGGATGCCTCCGCCCGGTTCGAGAACCTGCACGCCGGCGAGCTGGCCGGGGAAACCGGCCCGCTGACCCGGGTGCATCGGGAGGGCCTGGAAAACAAGGCTCCCGAGGACGACGTCGACGAGCGCGGCGGCTGGGCCCCCCGTTTCGAGGGGCGCACGCTCACCAGCTTCGAGAACAAGGCCCACCAGGCCGGGCGGCTGATCTTCGATCTGGCTTACCGCCGGGTCTGAGCAGGCACGCTAGGCCGGCTCCCCCGCCGTGAGCTGCGGATTCACGGCAGCCACGGCGGCGTCGTAACGCCCCTGCACCTCGGCGAACCGCAGGAACTTCACGGCCTCGACCAGGATTTCCGTGGCATCGGGCCGGGTTTCCAGCAGCGCCATGACCTCGTCCGCGAAATCATCCATCGGCAGGTAGTGCTCATTCACCGACCCGCCGGGCATCAGCTCGGTCTGCACCGCCGGCGGAACCAGCTCGATGACCTGGACCGGGGTGCCGGCCAGTTGGAGCCGGATGGTCTCGCTGAACCGGTGGATGAAGGCCTTGGTTCCGTTGTACGTGGGGGTGGCCGCCAGCGGCGTGTGGGCCAGCCCGGAGGAGACCGTCATGAGGGCTGCCTGCGGCCGGGTTTCCAGATGCTCGATGAAAGCCGCCATCAGGCGCAGCGGGCCGAGGACGTTGGTCTCGACGATGCGCTCGGCTTCCGGCAGGAAGCCTGCGGTGTGCACGTCTTCCGGGGCCATAACCCCGGCCATGGCAATAAGCACGTTCAGTCCGGGATAGCGGGCGGTGACGGTGTCCCGTGCCGCCAGGACCGAGGCCGGATCGGTGGTGTCGATGACCACCGTGCCGAAGCCGTGGTCGGCGGCGAGGCGGTCCAGGACATCGGCGCGGCGGCCGCCGATGATCACCGTATTGCCTGCGGCGGAGAAACGGAGGGCGAGCGCCAGGCCGATACCGGAGGTGGCGCCGGGAATGAAAATGGTGTTTCCGGAAATATTCATGCACCCAGTCTTGGCCCGGCCGCCGCCGAGCGGGAGGGGAGCGTTTGTCGTAGGACTGCCGGTCCCTGTATAGAATCACGGCCGTGCCCGATGATGGAGGCATGGACCGCTCCACGCTCGCTGAATTCCTGAAATCCCGCCGGGACGCACTGCAGCCGGCCGACGTCGGGCTGTCCCCGGGTGCGCGACGCCGCGTCCCGGGCCTGCGCCGGGACGAGGTGGCTTCGCTGACCGGAATGTCCATCGACTACTACACCCGGCTGGAGCAGGGCCGCGGACCCCAGCCTTCGGACCAGATGCTGGGAGCACTGGCACGGGCGCTGCGGCTTAGCCATGACGAGCGCGACTACCTTTTCCGTCTGGCCGGCCGCAATCCTCCGCCGCGTGCGTCCATGGATCTCCACATTGCCCCTCCGCTGCTGAGGGTGCTGGACCGGTTGGAGGACACTCCTGCGCTGATCCTCTCCGCCTTGGGTGAGACCCTGGCGCAAAACCGCATGGCCAAGGCGCTGCTCGGAGACCACTCGCGGTTCACGGGAGATGCCCGCAGCAGTGTCTACCGGTGGTTCACGGACCCGGCCGAGCGATCCATCTATCCGGCCGCCGAGCAGGCACGGCAGGGCAGGGCCCAGGTGGCCGGGCTGCGGGTCGCGGTGTCCCGGTCCGCCCAGGCACGCGGCCTGGTCAAGCGGTTGCAGCGGCTGAGCCCGGAGTTCAATGACATCTGGCAGGACCACGACGTTGCCACCCGGTTCGCGGACCACAAGACGCTGCAGCATCCGGAACTGGGCGAGATTGAGCTGGACTGCCAGACGCTCTACAGCGAGGATGCCAGCCAGGCCCTTCTGGTCCTGACCGCCCCGCCGCGCACGGAAGCAGCGGAGAAGCTGCGCCTGCTGTCCGTGATCGGCCAGCAGCGGTTTGCGTCCGCGGGATAGCCGGCCGGGCAGCGTTCCGGACGTTTCCGGCAGGTTCGGGACCGGCCCGCGGGCGACGCCGGTTTGCCGTTGCCGTACCCGGCGCAGGAAACTGGGGGTACGGGCGGCAGCAAGCCGTCCGCCGTCCCGAAGGAATGCCCCATGCCTGAACCGAGCGATCCGCGCGTCGGACTGTACATCGACTTCGACAACATTGTGATCTCCCGCTATCAGCAGCTGCACGGCCGCAATGCCTTCCAGCGGGACGGGATCCGTAACTTCGACAAGACAAACCGGGACGCAGATCCGGAGGTGGCCGCCCGGCTCGCCGCAGCCACTGTCGACTTCAACGCCATCATCGACTTCGCCGCCTCCTTCGGCACGCTGGTGGTCAACCGCGCCTACGCGGACTGGTCCGTGCCCGTCAACGCGAGCTACCAGCGCCAGCTGATGTCCCGGGCCGTGGACCTCACGCAGCTTTTTACCACCACCACGCGGGGCACCAAGAACGGCGCCGACATCCGGCTTGCGGTGGACGTCGTCGAGGACCTGTTCCGCCTGCCCGACCTCACGCACATCATTATTGTCGCCGGGGATTCGGACTACATTGCCCTGGCGCAGAAGTCGAAGCGGCTTGGCCGGTTTGTCGTAGGCATCGGCGTCGCCGGATCCACCAGTACCTCCCTGGCCGCGGCCTGTGACGAATTCGAGGACTACGATTCCCTGCCCGGCATCGTAAAGGCCGGGGCAGCGCAGACTGCTCCGGGTTCTGCCGCCGGCCCCGCTGAGGCCGCGATGGACCAGACCCCCAGCAAGGCACGCAAACTCACCGTGGTGCCAATGTTCTCGCACACCGAGGATGCCCGTTACGAGGAACCTGACGTGGCCGAGGACATTGATCCGCGCACCCTCGCCACGGAACTGCTGGTCCGGGCACTCAAGATCGGCCATGCCAAGGGCGATGATGAATGGCTCAACACCGGGACGGTGAAGAACCAGATGCGGCGCATGGATCCCTCCTTCAACGAGAAACCGCTCGGCTTCCGCTCCTTCACGGACTTCCTTTCCTCGCACGGCGACCTGGTGGAACTGGATGACGACGGCCCGCAGCGCCTCATCCGGCTCCGGCCGGAGGCCGGCGTCCGGGAATAGCAGGCAGCTCGCGGAAGAACAGTGTGCGCCCGTTGCCGGTGCGGCAACAGGGTTTGCGGCCCGGCTCCGGGCGACGCATGCTTCAGGTATGGAACCGAATAAAGACCCCGCCGGCACCCCTGCAGCACCGGACCCGGCGACCGTCCAGGCGGACTGGGACGAGCGTTATGCCGGCCGGGATGCCTTGTGGAGCGGTGAGCCCAACGGCGCCCTGGTCGCCGAGGCCGCGGCCCTGGCACCCGGGCGGGCCCTCGACGTGGGCTGCGGCGAAGGCGCGGATGCGCTCTGGCTGGCATCCCGGGGCTGGGACGTCACGGCGCTGGATGTTTCCCGCGTCGCGTTGGACCGTGCCGCCCGCGAAGCGGCGCAGCGCTCCCTGACGGTGAACTGGCTGCACTCCGGCCTGGTGGAAGCGGACCTTCCGCACGGAGGCTTCGACCTGGTCTCGGCCCAGTATCCGGCGCTGCTGCGCACCGGGGACAACGCAGCAGAACGGGCCCTGCTGGGCGCGGTGGCGCCCGGCGGTATCCTCCTGGTGGTGCATCACGCGATGCCTGCCGCCCGCGAAGCCCGGGACCAGGCGCCCGTCGATATGCGCGATTATGTGCTGCCCGGCGATATTGCCGCGGCGTTGGACGGGAACTGGGAGGTTGAGGTGGACGAAACCCGTCCCCGGCACGTCACGGCCGGTGCCGGGGCGCACCATAGCGGGGATGTTGTCCTCCGGGCACGGCGGCTGCGCTGACCCTCCTGCACTGACCCTCCTGCACTGACGCGCCTCCCCGGGGGCTTGCCCGGCACGTCCGGGCAGGAATTCGGGGTTCTTGGTTAGAAAGCGCCGGCCGCCGGAAACAGGGTCACGGCATCGCCGACCCGCAGCATCCCGGTGCGCAGCACATGGGCCTGCAGCCCGAGTTCGGCGCGGTGATGCGTGCCCAACACCTTCAGCGCCTTGGGTGCTGCGCCGACTCCGGCCTGGGGCTGGTCGATCATCAGGCAGCGCGGCATGCCCGGCCCCAGCCGCAGGAGTACGTCCGGGCCCAGCGCCAGCTCGGCGCCCGCCCATCCGTCCTCGGCAAATACCCGGTCCGCGCCGGTATCGATAATGATGTTGGCCCGGAAACGCCGTTCGTCCACCGCCGCGCCGGTGAGGTCATCCAGGGCGGCAAGGGAGGACGTGGTGACCAGGTGCAGAGGCGTTTCGTCATGGTGCTGCACGGTGGTTTCCGGCTGCACGCGCAGCTCTTGGCCCAGGGCTGAGCTCAGGGCACTGGCTGCCGCCGGTTCATCGGCCCGGTAGGACCGGCCGTCGGGGCCGGTCAGCACCGGAACGCCGTTGTCGTCGGCGCTGGAAGACCAGTGCATCAGGCCGGGCACCGGCCGGAAGCGGCGGGTGCGTTTGCCGCTGGCAATCCCGCCGTCGTTCGTATAGACCGCCCAGCCGCGGTCGCCCTGCAGGCCCCGGTCGGTGACCCCGACGGCGGCAAGGGCCTGGCCTGCGGTTGACTTGACCGGGTAGCGGTACAGCGCCCGCACGGTTCCGACCGGACTTCCCATCTGTGGCATCCCGGCATCATCTCACGCCGGACGGCCGGTGCCGCGGAAGGCAATGCTGCCGGGCGGTCAGAGTGACTGGATGTAGCCTTCGTCCGCATAGTTCCGGTCCGCCGACTTGCCGGCCGGCAGGGCACGGAGCCTGCCGCTGCGCTGCATCAGGGACACCAGGCCCAGCTGCTGTACCGTTCCCGGGGCGGGCGGGGGACGCTGGCCGCGGCTTAGGGTCACCACATCGCCGGCCCGGCCGGCGGCGAAGACGCGGCTGCGGTCCGAGGTGTAGCGGCGGGCAGTCTCGAGCTCGGAGGAGAGTTCGCTGACGCGCTGCCGCAGCCCGGTGACCTGGTTCTGCAGCTCCATGATCCGCTTGATGCCCTCCAGCGATACGCCCTCCTGGGAGAGCTTCTGGACTTCGCGGAGCAACTCGATATCCCGTTGGGAATACCGGCGTGACCGTCCCGGTGCCCGGCTGGGCCGGACTATTCCAAGCCGGTCATATTGCCGGAGGGTCTGCGGATGCATCTCCGCGAGCTCAGCGGCAACGGAGATCACAAAGATAGGCGCATTGACGTCTATGCCCATTGTTCCTCCTTCACTGCTGGTTGAAATCCTAACCCCGGCGGGTCACTCCGCCGGGGAGCCGGCTAGAGCCGTGCCTTGGCGGCGAGCCCCGCGCGCGGGTCCTCACCCTTGGTCGCTTCGGCAAAGGCCTCCACTGCGGCCTGGGCGTCTTTGTTCAGCCGTGAGGGCACGGCGACGTCGACTGTCACCAGCAGGTCGCCGTTGCCTTTGGACGTGTGCACGCCCCGGCCCTTGACCCTCAGGGTCCGGCCCGACGGCGTGCCGGCGGGCACCTTCAGGCGCACGGTCTCCGAGGTCAGCGTAGGCACCTCGATGGTGGCGCCCAGGGCGGCCTCGGGGAAGGACACCGGAACGTGGATCCGGATGTTGTTACCGTCGCGTATGAAGAAGTCATGCGGGGTGACGTGCACGGTGACCATCAGGTCCCCGGGTCCGGCTGCGCCGGACTGTCCCTTGCCGCGTACCCGGATCTTCTGTCCGTCCTTGACTCCGGCCGGGACCCGGACCTCGACCACTTCACCGCTGGGTTCGCGCAGGCCGATCACGGTGCCGTTGATGGACCCGGCGAAGGAGATGGTGGTGCTGGCCGTCCGGTCCGCGCCCTTGGTGGGTGGCGGTGCGCCGAAGCCCCCGCCGCCGAAACCGCCGCCGCCAAAGAGGTCCGCGAACTCCGGCGGGATGTTGCTGCCGCCGGCATTAAAAGTGGTTCGCCGTCCGCCGCCACGGGCGGTCTGGCCGAACAGGTCCCCGAAGATGTCTTCAAAGCCCGCGCCGCCTGCTCCGGCGCCGCCCGGCGCGCCGCCGGCTGTGAACCTGGCACCGCTGCCCATGGCCCGGATGGCGTCATACTGCTGGCGTTCCTCGGCGTCGGAGAGCACCGAGTAGGCCTCGGAGAGGTCCTTGAACATCCGCTCCGCATTGGCGTCACCCTGGTTCTGGTCAGGGTGGTACTTCCGTGCCAGCTTGCGGTACGCCTTTTTGATGTCGGCGTCGGACGCATCCTTGGGAACACCCAGAATCTTGTAGAAGTCCTTATCGACCCAATCCTGACTAGCCAATTGGCGTCCCCTTTCTTGTGCACTGATCCCGCGTCGCTGCCGGTTGCGCCGGCCGACGGGCTTGCTGCCGGCCCTGCTGCGGGACCTGCCTATGGAAATGTCCGGGGCTGCCTGCTAGGGCAGCCCCGGACACCGTGTAACTACTGTTCCGGAACCGAAACGATCACCTGCGCGGCACGCAGGACCCGGTCGCCGGACTTGTAGCCGGCGCGCAGGATCTGCGTGACCGTATCGAACGTGACCTCGGCGCTCTGCTGCTGGATGAGCGCTTCGTGGATGTTCGGATCAAACTCCACGCCGGTCTCGTCAATGCGGCTGAGCCCGTAGGTCTTCAGCGAGTTTTCCAGCTTGGTGGCGATGGCGGCGAACGGTCCCTCCGCCAGGTCACCGTGCTGGCGCGCGGCGTCGATGTCGTCCAGGACGGGCATCAGTGAGTTCAGCACACCGATGACGGCCATTTCCCGTGCGACGTCGCGGTCCCGCTCCACCCGCTTGCGGTAGTTCACGTACTCGGCCTGCAGGCGCAGCAGGTCGTTGCGCAGTTCCGCGGCTTCGGGCGAAGCCGCAGGCTGTGCCGGTACGTCCGCATTGTTCAGGATCTGCTCAGCCTGGGACAGTGCGTCCCCGTCCGGCCCGGCGGCCGGGGAGGACGTGCCCTCCCCCGCTGCCGTGCCATCCTGCTGCGCTTCTTCCGGCGCGGGCTGGTCCTGGCCGCTGATCGGATCCTCGCCTTCGGGGGTGTTCCCGTGCTCGTTTCCAGCCGCCATGGTTACTTCTTCTCTTCGTCGTCGACAACCTCGGCGTCAACGATGTCTTCATCGTCGGCACCGCCGGCTGCCGCGCCGTCGCCTGCTGCGCCGTCGGCCGCACCTGGAGCGCCTTCGGCACCCGCGGCGGAGGCCGAAGCGTAGATGGCTTCGCCGAGCTTGGTCTGGGAAGCCTGCAGCTTCTCGAACGCGCTCTTGACCTCGTCATCGTTCTCGGTGCCTTCGAGCGCCTTCTTCAGGGCGTCGACGTCGCCGCGGACCTCGGTCTTGACGTCTTCGGGCAGCTTGTCGTCATTGTCCGTGAGGAGCTTATCCACCGAGTAGGCGAGCTGTTCGGCAGAGTTGCGGACGTCGGCTGCCTCGCGGCGCTTCTTGTCCTCCGCAGCGTGCTCTTCGGCTTCGCGGACCATCCGGTCGATGTCGTCCTTGGAGAGCGAGGAACCGCCGGTGATGGTCATCGACTGCTCGGCACCGGTGCCCTTGTCCTTGGCGGACACGTGCACAATGCCGTTGGCGTCAATGTCGAAGGTGACCTCGATCTGCGGCACGCCGCGCGGAGCGGGCGCAATACCGGTCAGCTCGAAGGTGCCCAGCGGCTTGTTGTCGCGGGTGAACTCGCGCTCACCCTGGAAGACCTGGATCGCCACGGACGGCTGGTTGTCATCAGCGGTGGTGAAGGTTTCACTGCGCTTGGTGGGGATGGCCGTGTTGCGCTCGATCAGCTTGGTCATCACTCCGCCCTTGGTTTCGATGCCCAGGGACAGCGGGGTGACGTCGATGAGCAGCACGTCCTTGCGCTCACCCTTCAGCACACCGGCCTGCAGGGCGGCGCCCACGGCGACGACCTCGTCCGGGTTCACGCCCTTGTTCGGCTCCTTGCCGCCGGCCAGCTCCTTGACCAGTTCGGACACAGCGGGCATACGGGTGGAACCGCCCACGAGGATGATGTGGTCAATGTCGGAAACCTTGATGCCGGCTTCGGCAATGACGTCGTTGAACGGCTTCTTGGTGCGGTCCAGCAGGTCCTTGGTCAGGTCCTGGAACTTGGCGCGCGAGAGGTGCTCGTCCAGGTGGACCGGGCCTTCGGGAGTGACCGAGAGGTACTGCAGGGAGATGTTGGTGGAGGTGGCGGAGGAGAGTTCCTTCTTGGCCTGCTCCGCTGCTTCCTTCAGTCGCTGCAGGGCGATCTTGTCCTTGGACAGATCCGCACCCTTGGCCTTGGCCTGGCCCAGCAGGTAGTCAACAATGCGCTGGTCCCAGTCATCGCCGCCGAGGCGGTTGTCACCGGAGGTGGCGCGGACCTGGATGGTGGAGAATTCGTCCTCATCCTTGCCGACTTCGAGGAGCGAGACGTCGAACGTGCCGCCGCCGAGGTCGAAGACGAGGATCAGTTCGTCTTCCTTGCCCTTGTCCAGGCCGTAGGCCAGGGCAGCAGCGGTGGGCTCGTTGACGATGCGCAGCACGTTCAGGCCGGCAATTTCACCGGCTTCCTTGGTGGCCTGGCGCTCGGCGTCGTTGAAGTAGGCCGGAACGGTGACCACGGCGTCCGTGACCTTTTCACCGAGGTAGGACTCGGCGTCGTTCTTCAGCTTCATCAGGATGCGGGCGGAGATTTCCTGGGCGGTGTACTTCTTGCCGTCGATGTCCACGTTCCAGTCGGTGCCCATGTGGCGCTTGACGGAGGAAATGGTGCGGTCAATGTTGTTGACAGCCTGGCGCTTGGCAATCTCGCCGACCAGCACTTCGCCGGACTTGGCAAAGGCGACGACGGACGGGGTGGTGCGGCCGCCTTCGGCGTTGGCGATGACCGTGGGCTCGCCGCCTTCAAGGACCGAGACAACCGAGTTGGTGGTTCCGAGGTCGATACCTACTGCACGTGACATATTTGCTTCCTCTTTCCTTGGAAAAACCCGCATCTTCCGCGATGTCAGCGGGGCGGCCCCGCGGACGGGAGCCCCTGCCGGGATCGCGGCAGTGCAATTGAGCGTTCTGGACTCAACTCTACTCAGCCCTGGTTCTTTGTCAACAAACTTGAGCCTCCATCACTCAACTTTGGCGAAGGGGCTTGCGTGACACGGCGTGACGCGTGCATAACGTCCGCCCGGCCCTGACGGTAGGGTCCTGCCATGGGTTCCGAAACGTACTCCCACGGCCATCACCGCAGCGTGGTTGCTGCCCACGCGGTCCGCACCGCGAGGGACTGCGCCGCGTACCTGCTGCCCGAGCTTCAGCCGGGTATGAGCGTGCTCGACGTGGGCTGCGGACCGGGAAGCATCACGGCGGATTTTGCCGCACTCACCGCTCCGGGCCCCGTGACGGGCGTGGACCAGTCCGAAGATGTCCTTGCGCAGGCACGCACGCTGGCAGCGGAACGGGGACTGCGGAACACCACCTTCATGCCCGGAAACGTGTACGACCTGGATTTCCCGGACGAAACCTTCGATGTGGTCCATGCCCATCAGGTGCTGCAGCATCTGATGGACCCGGTGGCAGCGCTGCGCGAAATGCGCCGGGTCACCAAACCCGGCGGCTTGGTGGCGGTGCGCGACGCCGATTTCCACGGCATGAGCTGGCATCCCGCCTCACCAGCGCTGACGGAATGGATGCAGACCTACCAGCAGATTGCCCGCGGCAACCAGGCCGAGCCCGATGCCGGCCGGCATCTGCTCTCCTGGGCGCTGGAGGCAGGGTTCACCGAGATCACCCCGTCCTCCTCCAACTGGCTGTACGCCACACCGGAGCAGCGGGCGTGGCATGCCGGCTCCTGGGCCGAGCGGGTGCTTCACTCCCTCTTCGCGGACCAGGCCCTTGAACGCGGGCTGGCGGACCGGCAGGCCTTGGAACGCATCGCGGCCGGCTGGCAGGCGTGGGCCGAGGCCCCGGACGGCTGGTTTTTGATGCCCTGCGGCGAGCTGCTGGCGCGCGCCTAGCCCGCTCATGCCCCCGGGCAGGCCGGGATCACGGTTTGTGCGTAGGGTTTAAGCCATGTTCCGCATCCAGACCGTCTGTACGGGAAACATCTGCCGCTCCCCCATGGCCCGGTTCGCCCTCGACCGCGCCTTCGCCGGCACCGGCAGTCCGGTGGCAGTGGATTCCTCCGGGCTCACCGGGTGGGAGGCGGGCAAACCCATGGACCGCCGGGCGGCCGCTGAACTGCGGCGGCACGGCTACCAGGATGCCGAAATCTCAGCCTTCCGCGCCCGGGAATTCCACTCCGAATGGTTCAGCAGCCTCGACCTCATCCTGGCCATGGACTACGGGCATTACCTTGACCTTCTGCAGCAGGCACCCTCTTCATCCGACCGCACCAAGGTGATGATGCTTCGCGCCTTTGATCCCGCACTGCAGACATCCGGCGGCCGTCCCGACCCTTCGCCCGAGCTGAGCATCGAGGACCCCTGGTACGGGAACCAAAGAGACTTTGAAACCGCGTACGCGCTGATCGAAGCCGCCGTTCCGGGCGTGGTGGACTACGTGGACGGCCTGCAGGCCAACCCGCGCGGAAACCAATGAGCACTGAGCGTCCTCCCCGCCCGGCGCCCCTGCTCATCGCCGTTGACGGCTTCTCGGGAGCCGGTAAAACCACCCTGGCCACCGAAGTGGCAGCTGCCCTGAGCAGCCGCGGTTCCGTCCGCCTCTTCCACCTGGAGGACATCTATCCCGGCTGGGACGGGTTGGAAAGCGGCATGGCCTATTACCGGGAACACATCCTGCGTCCGCTCTCCCGGGGACTGCCGGCACACTGGCAGGCATGGGACTGGGAGACCGGGCGCCCCGGCGCCGAGCGGGTCACGGAGCCGGCCGACGCCGTCGTCCTGGAAGGGGTGGGAGCGGCCCACCGCGAGGCCCGCACCCTGCTGGACGCCGTCGTGTGGGTGGACGGCGAGGAGGGAGTCCGCAAGCGGTACGCCCTGGACCGTGACGGCAGCACGTACGCCCCGCACTGGGAGCGGTGGGCGGCGCAGGAACGCCGCTGGGTCGCCACCGACGACGTGCCGGCCGCTGCTTCGCTGACGGTGCGGATGGTCGGCCCGGGGGCGAATCCCGCGGCCGCGCTGGGCCGGGTGCTGGCACGGCTGGACGGTGCCATGGCGCACTAGCGCCGAATAGGTCCGAATCGGCGCGGATAGATCCGGGACGAACAGCAGACGGCGGCGCCAGGCTATTGCAGGGTGGCCGTCAGGCGGGCGACATTGTCGATGTAGCGCTGCCAGACCGGCCGGCCCACCCAGTTCTCCAGCAGCAGCTCCTTGGACAGGGCGCGGTAGGTGTCCTCGATCCGGCGCATCTGCTCCACGATGGTGCCGTCAAACATCATCACGGACACCTCGAGATTGAGGGAGAAAGACCGCATGTCCATGTTGCTGGAGCCCAGGACAGCCACTTCGTTGTCAATGGTGAAGTGCTTGGCGTGCAGCACCAGCGGTTTGGGGTACTGGTAAATCCGGACCCCGGCCTTCAGCAGCGCCTCGTAGTAGGACCGCTGGGCGTGGTCGACCAGGAACTGGTCACCCTGTTCGGATACGAACAGTTCCACCGCGACCCCGCGCTGGGCGGCGGTGGTCACGGCATACAGCAGGGTGTCGTCGGGGACGAAGTAGGGGCTGGTGATGGAGATCCGGTCCGATGCCGAATAGATCAGGGAGGCGAAGAGGCGCAGGTTGTTTTCCGTCGTGAAACCCGGGCCGCTGGGGACCACCTGGCAGGTAACGTCACCGGGATCGAACGTCCACTCGTACAGGCTCAGTTCCCGCTCGAGGTTCTCGTCCGTTTCGGCGTTCCAGTCCGTGGCGAAGACAACGTTGAGCTCATCTACTACCGGCCCCTCCATCCTGGCCATCAGCTCCACCCAGTTCCGGCCCGAACGGCGGTTTTTTGCCTTGTGATAGGCCGGTTCCACCAGGTTCTGCGACCCGGTAAAGCCCACGCCGCCGTCCACCACCAGCAGTTTCCGGTGGTTGCGGAGATCCGGACGGCGCCAGTGTCCGCGGAAGGGTTCAACGGGCAGCATCCGCCGCCACTGGATATCGCTGCTGCGCAGTTCCTTCAGGAGCTGCCGGTAGCCCTTGACCCGGAGGGTGCCGATGTGGTCGAACAGGAGCCGCACGGTTACCCCTCGGCCGGCCGCCTCTTTCAGGGCACGGAAAAAGTCACGGGTCACGGCGTCGTAACCCATGATGTAGAACTCCACGTGCACGTAGCGGACGGCCTTCTCCACTGCCCGGGTCATGTCCTCGATGGACGAGTGATAGTCGCGCTGCAGCTCCACCTTGTTGCCGTCCAGCGTGGGAAAGGATCCCAGCCGGCGGTTGAGTTCGGCGGCGTTCAGCACCCATTCAGGGCCGTCATAGGTACTGACTTCGGTTTCCAGTTCCTTGGTGTTTTCACGGACGGCACGGTTGATTTCGGCCTGCCGCTGAACCCTCTGTTCGGAAAGCCGGTGGTTGCCGAACAGGGAAAAGAGGATGATTCCGGGGATGGGGAGGAAGAAGATACACAGCAGCCAGGCCATGGCTGTGGTGGGACGGCGGTTGCCGGGAACCACGCCCAGCGCAATGATCCGGATGGCATAGTCCACCACGGTCAGCACGACCGTTATCCACCCGGATGGATCCAGGCCGGTCAGAGACCAGTACACACTCAAGCTCCTCCCAGCAGCCGCACCTGTGAACAGCCTATCTGCACGGCGGCCGGTCGGGGCCTTTGTGGCTAGGCTGGTGCCATGACTGTTCTGGTTTTCCTGGATCCTGCCTACCCCGACGGACGCCCGGCCGACGCCGGTGCCCCGGCCCTCATGGTCACTGACCTGGGCGTCACCCGCGGCGACGGGATCTTCGAATCCCTCCTGGCGGTGGACGGCGTGCCGCGGAAGCCGGACGCCCACCTGGACCGGCTGGGCTCCTCGGCCGGCCTGCTGGATCTGCGGATTCCGGAGCGTACCGCCTGGGAACGGGCCATCGGCACAGCGCTGGAGCTGCATGCCGGGGAGGCGGGCCCCGCCGGACGGGCCGTGGTGAAACTGGTGGCCACCAGGGGTGTTGAAGGCGCGGGGACGCCTACCGCATGGGTTCAGGTCACGTCCGCTCCGGACAACGCGGCACAGCAGAAGGACGGCATTCGCGTGCTGCTGCTGGACCGCGGTTATGACAGCCTGGCCGCGTCCCGGGCGCCGTGGCTGCTCCTGGGAGCGAAGACCCTTTCCTACGCGGTCAATATGGCCGCTTTGCGGTATGCGAAGGCCAATGGGGCGGATGATGCCATCTTCACCTCCTCGGACGGCAAGGTCCTGGAAGGTCCAACGTCCACGGTCGTCCTGGCCACCGAGCGCAACGGAGTGCGGACGCTGCTCACGCCCGAGCGTCGCAGCGGCATCCTGGCCGGAACCACCCAGGACGCGCTCTTCAGGGCAGCAGAGGCGGCCGGTTGGGAACTGGGCTACGGTCCGTTGGTCCCCGAGGATCTGTTCCAGGCCGACGGCGTCTGGCTGGCCTCCAGCATCCGGATGCTGGTTCCGGTGCGTTCCATCGACGGCCGGCCCATGCCCTTCTCGGCCACACTCAATGCCGAACTGGTGAAGCTGGCGGACGCAGTCCTGTAGGAGCGCGCCCGCCGGCTTCAGCCAGCGGGTCTAGGTCAGGATGAAATTGAACGTCCCGGCCGCCACGGCGGCTGCCACGGCGGCCGCGGACACGGCCAGGCCCGCACCAAAGACCGCTGCATCCACTCCGCTGAACATGGACGTCCGG
This sequence comes from Arthrobacter sp. MDT1-49-2, assembly GCF_059090185.1. Classification (NCBI taxonomy): domain Bacteria; kingdom Bacillati; phylum Actinomycetota; class Actinomycetes; order Micrococcales; family Micrococcaceae; genus Arthrobacter; species Arthrobacter sp. MDT1-49-2. The sequence continues at coordinate 145,302 of NZ_JBNHFK010000009.1, read as the reverse complement.
GCCCACGTCCGCTCCGCCGCCCCGAATCCGCGTGCCTCCATGGCCACGGCCAGCCGGGTGGCACGCCGGATGGCCTGGACCAGCAGCGCCACCGCCTGTCCGCCGAAGCCCTTGAGCCGGGCGGCCGCCCCGGTATCCGGTCCGGCCCCGCGGGCATGCCGGGCGAGCCCGAGCGTGCGCCATTCCTCCACCAGCAGTCCCACCAGCCGCATGGCCGCCAGCGCGCCCAGGACAAAACGGTGCGGCAGCTTCAGCTTCTGGGCCAGCGCATCCGCCAGATCGGTGGGATCCGTGGTCATCAGCAGGTAGATGCCGGGCAGGGCGATGGCCAGGCCGCGCAGCCCGATCGCGATTCCGGCGCCCACGGATCCGGAGGTGAAGACCAGCGGCCCGGCCTCCACCAGCACCGTTCCGGTCTTCTCCGCCAACAGGGCGGTGCCCCACGCACCAATGAGTGCGGCCACCAGCAGGGGCCAGAGCCGCCGGAACAGGGTACTGATCCGGACGTGCAGCAGCGGCAGCAGAGCCAGCTCGGCCGCCAGGACCACGGAGGAACTGACCCAGTCCACGGTTACGAGGACAGCCAGAGTCAGGAGCACCGCCGAGGCCAGCTTGGACAGCGGGTTGGCACGTTTCAGGAAGCTCCCGCCCGGCCGTGCAGGAGCCGCGGTGTTGGACACGGCACGGATCGCCGGACCGCTCACGGGGTCACCTGCACTGCCGCGGCCGGGGTGGCACGCTCCCCGCTCACGGCGCCGTCCACCACGCGCAGCGTCCGGGAGGCGAGTGCCTTAATGAACTCGGCATCATGCGTCACGGAGACCACGCACCGGCCCTGCGCCAGCTGATCGCGGAGCAACGCCACCAGCTCGGCCCAGGTGCGGGCATCCTGGCCGAACGTCGGTTCATCCAGCAGCAGGATCCGCGGGGCAGTGGCCAGCATGGTGGCTACCGACAGGCGGCGTTTCTCGCCGCCGGAGAGGGTGAACGGGTTGGCCTGCAGCAGATGGTCCAGCCGCAGCCGTTCTGCCAGTTCATGCACTCGGGCCCGGGTTTTCCCGTCGGTCTCCCGGCCTACGCGCCGGGGCCCGAAGGCCAGTTCATCCAATACGGTGGCCGTAAGGAACTGGTGCTCGGGTTCCTGGAATACCGTTCCGATCCGTTCCACCAGCTCCGCCGATTTCCAGCGGAAGGGGTCGGGCCGGGCGGCGCCGGCCAGCTCCGCTGCCGCCTCAACCGTGCCGCCACGCTGGCGGAGCAGGCCACCGAGAGTTAAGGCCAGGGTGGATTTTCCCGCCCCGTTGGGCCCGGTGATCCCCACCGCTGTCCCGGCAGACAGGCCCAGGTCCACCCGGGTGAGCACCGGCGGTGCCGTCTTCGTCCGCGACACCGCCAGCCCGCGGGCCGAGAGCAGCAGGCCGCCGTCCCCACCGCCGGGGCACCAAGGGGTTGCCGTGTCACCCGGTATCTCGGGCATGGTCCCGGGCAGCCATATTCCGGCCGCGGCAAGCCCCTGGCGATGCCCGGACAGCACCTGATCGGGCGGGCCGTCCGCCAAAACCCCGCCGCCTGCGGCCAGCACCACCACACGGTCCACCAGTTCGGCCCAGACGGAGACCCGGTGTTCCACCACAATGAGCGTGGCACCGGTACGGTCCAGCACCCGGCCTACGGCGTCGCGGATCTCCACCACGCCGGCCGGGTCAAGGTTGGCGGTGGGTTCGTCCAGGAGCAGCAAGCCCGGCTCCATGGCCATCACCGAGGCGAGGGCAAGGCGCTGCTTCTGCCCCCCGGACAGGGCAGCCGTGGAACTGTCCAGCGGCACCTCCAGGCCGACGTCGGCCAGGGCGGCATGCACCCGCGGCCAGATTTCTCCGGCGGGCACGGCCAGGTTCTCTGCCCCGAAAGCCACCTCGTCCCCCACCCGGGACAGCACGGTCTGGCTGTCCGGGTCCTGCAGGACCAGCCCGGTCCGGCCGCGGGAGGCGGGATCGGAGGGGTGGGCGCCGTCCACGCTGAGGCTGCCGTGTTCCACACCGCCGGTATCGGGGCCGAGGACCCCTGCCAGGGCATGCAGGACAGTGGATTTGCCCGCACCTGAGGCACCGAGCAGCAGCACCCGTTCGCCCGGAGAAATGCTGAGGTCCAGTCCGGATACCGCGGGGGTGCTGCGGCCGCCATGCCGCCAGCCCCAGCCGCGGGCGGTCACGGCGGCCGGCCGGGCCCGGGCGCCTGACGCAGTAGCCGCACCGCTCGGAGCCGGAGTGCGGAGGTCCTTCCGGCTCCGTCCGGTTCTTCTCCTCGACAGCACAGCTATGCCTTCCCGGTCTGCCCCGACGCGAAGGGGGCCAGCGCCCCGGTCCGGGCCAGCGCCCGCACCGCGAGCCAGGAGAGCCCGCCGGCAATTACCGCGCCCGAGACCGCGGTAAGGATGACGTACAGCAGCTGCCACTGGGCTGCCCATTCCAGGTTGTAGAGGATGTTTTCGCTCAGTCCCAGGAACACGCCGGAGCCAAGCCCGGCCAGCAGCGCCACTGGCAGCGTGAAGCGGCGGTAAAGGAAGATCAGGAACACCAGTTCCGCGCCCAGGCCCTGGATAAACCCGGAGAGCAGCACGGAGAGGCCGAACTGGGTGCCGAGCACGCCGGAGACCGCGGCCGCTAGCATCTCACAGTAAATGGCCGCGCCCGGTTTGCGGATGATCAGCCCGCCCAGCACCCCGGCAATCAGCCAGCCGCCGGTATACAGTCCGGCCAGCGGTGGAAACGCAGCCGTCAGGGCGCTGATCCCTGCGTATCCCAGTGACCAGGCCCAGAAAATGACACCTACCGCGACGGCAAGGACGGAGGCAACAACTATGTCCACTACCCGCCAGCGAAGGGTGGACACAGCGTTGCGTGCCGGGGGGAACTTTTGGGCGGACGGTGCCGCCGCTGAAGAACGGTTTTTCAATGGATATCCTCCTGTGGTTCAGGAGGGGAGGGACGGCCGGTACACCGGCACAGCTACCCGCCCGCACCGGCGGCTGCCGGCCCGTCACGGGAAGATTCCCTGAGCTCTCGACTCCCTTCGCCGGTACTAACCGGATCAGGTTCGAGGGTCTGCGGATGTCCGCACTCTCAGCGCCCGTCACCCAGATCCGTTGGACCTGCTGCGGGACGGCGCTCCCCTGTCGTATGTTTGCGGTTCCACTCTACACACGGGGTCCGGATCTACACAGGCATCAGCCGATCCGCGTGTTCCAACCGGTACCGTAGGGTTAGGGAAAACGCCCGAAGCTAGGAGTTACTCATGAACCTGATCCTCAAACTGCTCGGAACAGGCGCCAGCATTCTGTCCGGAATTGTCGCCGCGAAGGCCCTGGATTTCATCTGGACCAAGGCCACGGGCAACGAGCCGCCCAAGGACGCCGAAGGCAGCCTCGAGAACAGCCTTCGGTCCGCTGTCGCGTTTGCGGTCGTGTCCGGTGCGGTCAGCTCGGTCATCCGGGTGCTCACCAACCGCGGGACACAGCGCGCCATCCAGCGCTACCAGAAAACGCCGGAAGTCGTCTAAACCAGGTAGCCGCCTGCCGGCGGAACCGCGGTGCTCAGCCCTCGGGGTTTTTCCCCGGGCGCTGGGCGTCGTTGTTTAAGCCGCCGGCAGTTGCGCCATCGCGGGCCCGCAGCAGTTCATCGTCATCGAGCTCGCCGGTATATATGCTGTCCTCGGGCGCTGTCCCGTCCGGATCGTCGTCCACTTTGGGATCGTCCTCGTCGTCTTCGAGGGCCCGCTCCTCCTCTGCTTCCTTCAGCATCCGCTGGGCGCGTTCGACGACGTCGTCAAGCTCGTCGATCACCAGCAGTTCCGGGCGCAGGTGCTTGGTCCGGTAGCCTGCCCGGCCCACCATGTGGGCGGACACAGGGGCAGTCAGGAGCATAAAGATCCAGGCGACGGCGAGGATCGGAAGGAGTTTCCAGCTCCGGAACTCCACGGCCATCGCCAGCAGGAACAGCAGCAGGCCAAGAACCTGCGGCTTGGACGCCGCGTGCATCCGGCTGAGCAGGTCCGGGAAGCGCATCAGGCCAATAGCCGCGGCCAGGGACATCAAGGCACCGCCGAGCATCAGCACGGCCACAATCACGTCATACACGGTCTCTTCCATTGCCTACCTCCGGTCCGTGACGAAGCGGGCAACAGTAACGGAGCCAATGAAGCCAACCAGTGAGATGGCGACCAGCAGCGCCAGATAATCAAGGTTGCGGTACACGATCATGTCGGTCGCCAGAGCTGCGCCGACAATGGCCAGAAGCACATCCGCCGCCAGCACGCGGTCCAGGATCGAGGGCCCCTTGGCGATGCGGTAAATGGCCCCTGCGCCGGCCACGGCCAGCATGAGGGACACGGCCACCACTGCTGCGGTCATCATGCCTGTCCTCCGATTTTCTGCTGCCGCGACTCTGCCGTCTCGGCACGCAGCGCTTCGAGTTCCTTCTTGGTGCCCATGGTGCGGATCAGCCATGCCTCCGCGTTGAGCACCTCGGTACGCGCCTTCTCCGCCTGTTCCGGGGTGGAAACATCCAGTGCGTGCAGATACAGCGTGGAGGTGGAGCGGTCGACGTCGACAATCAGCGACCCGGGGATCAGCGACAGGGCGTGGCCGGTGGCAGTCACCAGCAGGTCCGAGCGGCTGCGCAGCTTCACCCCGATCACTCCGTTACGGATCCGCGGCCCGCGGACCAGCGCCAGCCAGAAGACGTGGAAACTCGCGTGCACCAGCTTGTAGAGAAACCGCACGGCAAAAATCAACGCGTACAGCGGGTTGAACCGTCCGCTGAGCTCCACCGGCGGAAGGTAGAAAATGTTCGCAACGACAAACGCGATGACCGCGCCGAAGAGCAGGTTCCCGGCACTGAAGTCCTGCCACAGTGCACCCCACAGGAATACCAGCCAGATCAGCAGCGGCAGTTCCTTCAGGAGCGGAACGCGGGCACGGTTGCGCATGGGCGCTTCCTTGGTCATTCTGCTGCCCCCTCTCCCAGCACTGCTTCGATGTAGGGCGTGCGGTCCAGCAGGTCCCGGGCGGCATTGTCACTGAGCGAGAACAGCGGTCCGGCCAGGACGGTCAGGGACACGCCCAGGGCCACCAGCCCCACCGTGGGGTAAACCATGGTCCGCGGCAGCAGGTCCACGGAATCCCGAGCGGAGAACCGGCCGGTGGTGATCTCGCTGACGTCTTCCGAATTGCGCAGCCGTGAACCGTCGGCGCTGGTGGCCAGCAGGATCGGGTCCGGGTGCACCGCGTCCTCGGGGGTCCGCCAGAACGCCCGGTTCCAGACCCGTGCCATCACCAGCAGCGTCAGCAGGCTGGTTGCGGCGCCGGCGGCTACGAGCAGATAGGCCAGCGGGGTGCCCAGGTCAACGCCGGCCTGCATCAGGCCCAGCTTGCCGAGGAAGCCGGAGAACGGCGGAATACCGGCAAGGTTGATGGCCGGGATGAAGTACAGCACGGCCAGCAGCGGCGAGAGTTTGGCAAGACCGCCCAGACGGTCCATGTTCGCCGTACCGCCGCGCCGCTCAATCAGGCCCGTCACCAGGAACAGCGAGGTCTGCACGGTGATGTGGTGAACCACGTAGAACACGGCGGAACCGATGCCGACGACGGAGGCGACTGCTAGCCCGAACACCATGTAGCCGATGTGGCTGACCAGGGTGAAGGAGAGCATACGTTTGATGTCCGTCTGCGCCAGCGCACCGAGGATGCCCACCAGCATGGTCAGCCCCGCAACCACCATCAGCAGGGTATTGATCCGGTCCCCGGGGAACAGCAGGGTTTCGGTACGGACCATGGCGTACACGCCCACCTTGGTCAGCAGTCCCGCAAACACCGCCGTCACCGGTGCCGGTGCGGTGGGATAGGAGTCGGGCAGCCAGAACGAGAGCGGGAAGACGGCGGCCTTGATGCCGAAGGCCACCAGCAGCATCAGGTGCAGCATCATCTGCGTCGCCGGATCCAGTTCGCCCAGCTTGAGGGCCAGGTCCGCCATGTTGACCGTGCCGGTGGACGCGTAGATCATGGCGATGGCGATCAGGAAGAGCAGCGAGGACACCACGCTGACCACCACATAGGTCACTCCGGCGCGGATCCGCGGTGTTGTGCCGCCCAATGTCATGAGGACGTAGCTGGCGGTGAGCAGGATTTCGAATCCGACGTACAGGTTGAACAGGTCACCGGCGAGGAAGGCATTGGAAACGCCGGCCACCAGGATCAGATACGTGGGATGGAAGATGGAAATGGGTCCGTCTTCGTCGCCGTCGGCCATGCCCTGGCCCGCGGCGTAAATCAGGACGGCCAGGCTGATCGCGGACGAGACCACAAGCATCAGTGCCGAGAACTGGTCCACCACCATGGTGATGCCGAACGGCGGCAGCCAGCCGCCCAGGTTCACGGCCACGGCGCCGGTGTTCCAGACGGAGAGCAGCAGGACCACTTCCAGCACCAGGGTCAGTGCCAGGATGCTGACGCTGACCACCCGCTGGGAGCGCTGGTGCCGGATCAGGATGAAGGCCAGGGCCGCGCCGAAGAACGGCAGCACCACGGCCAGGGGCGCAAGGCTTGCTGTGTTCATCGGTTCACCTCCGGTCCGTTCTTCGTAGCGTTTCCTCGTTGCGAGCCTGCCGCCTCTTCGGCCTCGTCCGGCGGAGTGAATTCCGTGGTGTCCTCGGGGACATCCGCATCATCCTCGGCGTCGAAGCTGCTCTGGCTGGCCACGCGGCGGTCCTCGATATCGTCCTGGACCTCGTCCTGGCGGCCGAGCACCCAGGACCGGTAGATGATGCCGAGCATAAAGGCCGTCACCGAGAAGGAAATGACAATCGAGGTGAGGATGAAGGCCTGGGGCAGCGGATCGTTGTAGGCGTCCGCCGGCAGGTCCTTGTTGAACATCGGCGCCAGCCCGGCCGCTCCGCCGGTTGCCAGCAGCAGGATGTTGGTGGCGTTGGTCAGCATGGTCAGTCCCAGCACCACGCGGGTCAGGCTGCGTTCAAGCAGGAGGTAGATCCCGGCGGCGTAGAGGGCGCCCATCACCAGGAGGAGAGTGAGGTTGACCGTCACCGTGCCACCTCCTCTTCGCCGGCCCTGATTCCGGTGGTATCGCCGGCTTTCTCTTCCGCGCTGATGATCTGGGGTTCCTCCACTACGGTGTCCTCGTCGTCCATGTCGCCTTCGCTGCGCTCGTCAATCTCCGAGCCCAGGCTGCGCAGGACGTCCAGCACGAGCCCCACCACAATGAGATAGACGCCGATGTCGAAGATCGTGGAGGTGACGAACTTGACCTCTCCGAAAATCGGCCAGGTGAACTTGATGATTGCGCTTTGCAGGATCTGGCCGCCGAAGAACAGCGGTGCGGCAGCGGACAGCGCGGCGAGGCCGAGGCCGCCGCCGAGCAGGGTCCCGGCGCTGACGGGGCTGGCTTCCGCCAGCTCGAACCGACCGCCCGCCAAGTAGCGGATGGTCAGTGCGAGCCCTGCCATCAGGCCGCCGGCGAACCCGCCGCCGGGCGCATTGTGGCCTGCGATGAGCAGGTAGATCGAGAAGAGGATCACGGAGTGGAACAGCAGCCGCGTGATCACTTCGAAAATGATGGAGCGCCGTTCCGGGGCAAGGGTCCTGCCGGCCACCAGCCAGGCATCGCGGCCCACGCTGGAGAACTTCCGGGCCAGTGCCAGGGTCGCCTGGCGCCGGCCGGTGGAGGCAAAGTGCTCGCGTCCGCGGTCCACCGAACCGCTGGCAACGCCTTCGGCCCGGCGCCGCTTGTCCCCGCGTCCGCGGACAAAAATCAGGGATGCCAGGCCGGTGGCGGCAATGGCCAGTACGGAAATCTCCCCGAAGGTGTCCCATGCCCTGATGTCTACCAGCGTGACATTGACAATGTTGTTGCCGCCGCCGATTTCGTAGGCCAGCTTGGGGAAGTCCAGGGAGATGGGAGTGGCCACGCGGGACGCCATGGCGGTCATCGCGAAGATCACCATGCTGGCTCCGAAGGCAATGCCCAGGACGGCGCGCAGCAGCCGGTGCCGCTTCGGTTCACGCTTCCACAGCCGCGCCGGAAGGGACCGCAAGGCCAGGACAAAGGCCACCAGCACGATGGTTTCGACCAGCATCTGGGTGAGCGCCAGGTCCGGGGCGCCCTGCAGGGCAAAGATCAGCGCAATGCCGTACCCGCTGACGGAGACCATCAGTACGGCGAGGAAGCGCTTGCTGGCCCGGGCTGCGGCGACGGCACCCAGGATCACGGCTGCGCCGATCACTGCCTGGAGCGGATTGTCATACAGGCGGAAGTCCTGCGGCATGGGCGCGGAACGGATAAGCAGCGCCGACAGCGGCGTCACGATTGCCATCGACAGGATGACAAAGAGGTAGAAGGACAGCGAACCGCGCTGGGTGCGCCCGGTGACCCACACGGCGACGTCGTCGAGCACGCCGATGGTGCCTCGGTAGGAACGCTCCGCGTCCAACGGGAAGGCAATGTCCCGCTGGAAGGTCTCCACGTTGCGGCGCAGCAGGAACAGCGCAGTGCCCGCGGCCAGCGTGAGTGCGGTCAGCCCGAGTGCCGGGGTCAGTCCGTGCCACAGCGCCAGGTGCGTGGGCGGACCGTCGGCCGGGAACAGGCCGGCGTAGGAGGCGATGATGCTGTCCAGCGGTGCGGGCCACAGGCCGAACACCACGGTCGCTGCGGCGAGGATGGCCGGGGCTGCGAGGAAGGACCATGACACCGCTTTGAACGGGGTGGGCTTGCAGCCGTCCTTGGTTGCAAAGGCACCCCAGACGAAGCGTGCACTGTAGGCGAAGGTCAGGATGGAACCGATGACGACGCCGGCCAGCAGGATCCAGCCCGCGACGGTGCCCTGCTTCTCGCCGTAGTGCACGAAGGTCTCGTACACGGATTCCTTCGCCACGTACCCCAGCAGCGGCGGAATGCCGGCCATGGAGGCGGCGCCGATGACGGCGACCACCGCAAGTTTTGGCGCGGAGCGGAAGATCCCGGACAGTTTGCGGATGTCACGGGTGCCGGCCTGGTGGTCAATGATTCCCACCACCAGGAACAGCGTGGCCTTGAAGAACCCGTGGGCGAGCAGCAGGCCCAGCCCGGCCACTGCCGCCTCGCGGTTGCCCAGGCCGACCACCAGAGTCAGGAAGCCGAGCTGGCTCACCGTGCCGTAGGCGAGGATCAGCTTGATATCGAACTGCCGCAGGGCCCGCCACCCGCCCAGCAGCATGGTGAGCAGGCCGAGGACCAGCACGATCGGGTGCCACAGCAGGGTCTCGGAGAACCCGGGTGCCAGGCGGGCAATCAGATAGATGCCGGCCTTCACCATGGCGGCGGCGTGCAGGTACGCGCTGACCGGAGTGGGTGCGGCCATAGCCGCCGGCAGCCAGAAGTGGAACGGCACCAGCGCCGATTTTGAGACAGCGCCCACGAGCATCAGTGCGATGGCAACGTTGACCAGGGTTCCCTGCGCCACCAGGTCCGGGGCCTGCGCCAGGATCTCGGAAATGCGGTAGGTCTGTGCCGCGGAGCCGAGCATGATCATGCCCACGAGCATCGCCAGACCGCCGAAGGTCGTCACGATCAGGGCCTGCAGTGCCGCTCGCCGCGCGGACAGGCGGTGCGCTGCGTAGCCGATCAGCAGGTAGGACAGGATGGTGGTCAGTTCCCAGAAGATGAACAGCAGGATGAGGTCATCCGCCGTAACAAGGCCGAACATCGTGGCTGCGAAAGCAAGCAGCTGCGCGCCGAAGGAACCCATTTTCGGGTCATTGGGGCGGAAATACCGGGCGCAGTAGAACAGGACCAGCGCTCCGACTCCGAGGATGAGGATGGAAAGCACCGCGGAGAGCGTGTCCATCCTGAACGCGAGCTCAACCCTGAGATCGGGGATCCACGGAATGGTGATTGACGGGGGTGCGTTCGGGGCACCCGAGGCAAGCGTCTGGTCAGCACCTGTGTACCGGGGGAATGTGGCCACCAGCCAGATGAAGGCGGCAGCCGGGAAGGCCGCGAGAACGTAGAACGCCGACCGGCCCACCTTCCGGAACAATAAGGGCGCAACCAGTGCCACCGTAAACAGAACGGTGAGCACAAATAGCACGATGATCTCCCGGACTCTCTTGTCGATGTTGCAGCGTCACACAGCTGTAGTTATCAGGCTGTACTTATCAAGGGGCGGTCAAGGTCGGTCTATACATTCTACCCATGGCATAGACGCCACTTCCTATTCGTGCACTGCCGCACGACGGCGCCACATCCGCGTTCCGGCGTGGAATGCGCGGGAAAACGCCTGTTGCCGCTAGGCTCTGCGCATGAGTCTCAGCACACACAAAGAGTCCGCGGGGGCGGCACACTCTCCGCAACCGGCACGCTGGAAGCAGGTGCTCGCCTGGGCTTCCTGGGACTGGGGCTCTGCCGGCTTCAACGCGGTGATGACCACCTTCGTGTTCACCGTCTATCTCACGTCCTCTTCCTTTGGCGATACGGACGAGAACTCCGCCGTGCTGGGCGCAGGCCTGGCGATTGCCGGAGTAGCCGTGGCCCTGTTCGCACCCGTGACCGGACAGCGCTCCGACGCCGGCGGCCGGCGGCGCAAATGGCTCACCATCAACACGCTGCTCACCTGTGCCCTGATGGCCGGTTGCTGGTTTGTGTTCCCCTCCCCCAACTACCTGATTCTCGGCGTGACGCTCATCGCCCTCGCGAACCTGTTCTTCGAGTTTGCCGGCGTGAACTACAACGCCATGCTCACCCAGATCGCTACCCCGGCATCCGTGGGGAGAATCAGCGGACTCGGCTGGGCCATGGGTTATGTGGGCGGCATCGCCGCGCTGGCACTGGTCCTGGTGGGCTTCGTCCAGCCCGACGTCGGCTGGTTCGGTGTCACGTCCGAAGACGGACTGAACCTGCGCGCCGTCGCCCTGTTCGCGGCCGTCTGGTTCCTGCTTTTCGCCCTGCCGCTGATGTTCGCAGTGCCGGAAGTGCCGCGCCAGGACGCCGTGGCCCGGCTGGGCATCATTGCCTCCTACAAACTGCTCTTCAAGCGCATCCGGTCCCTGTTCAAAAGCAGCCCGCACACCATCTACTTCCTGCTCGCCAGCGCCGTCTTCCGTGACGGACTGGCCGCAGTGTTCACTTTCGGCGGGGTTATCGCGGCAGGAACCTTCGGCTTGGAACCGTCCGAGGTGATCATGTTCGCCATCTTCGGCAACGTGGTGGCGGCGGTGGGATCTGTCATCGGCGGATTCCTGGACGACCGCGTCGGCCCGAAGGCCGTTATTGTGGGGTCGCTGATCGGACTCATCCTGGCCGGCACCGCCGTGGTGGTGCTGGGGCCGGCCAACCAGGACATGCTTGGCCTGCAGTGGGCCGGCGAAACGACCTTCTGGATCTTCGGGCTGCTGCTCTGCCTGTTCGTGGGACCTGCGCAGTCGGCGTCGCGCGCATTCCTTGCCCGGCTCGCGCCGGAAGGCGAGGAAGGCGAACTCTTCGGCCTGTACGCCACCACCGGCCGCGCGGTCAGCTTCCTGGCCCCCACCCTGTTCTCCGCCTGCATTGTGATCTTCGGAGCCCAGCGGTACGGAATCATCGGCATCATCGCCGTGCTGCTGGTCGGCCTGCTGGTGCTGCTGCCGGTGCGCTCCCCGGCCGCCGCCCGCAAATCCGCCCGCCGGCGGGCCGAAGGCCGGTCCTAGGAGGAAGCGCCGACTTCCGCCTGGCCGCCGGCGGCGCCGGCCACGGCGTCGTCGGCCACGTTGGTGCGGTGGAAGTTCAGGTGGCTGCGCGACGCCGTCGGGCCGCGCTGGCCCTGGTACCGGTTGCCGTACTGTCCCGAACCGTAGGCGAACTCCGCGGGCGAGCTCAGCCGGAAGAAGCACAGCTGGCCGATCTTGGAGCCGGGCCAGAGCTTGATCGGCAGGGTGGCCATGTTCGAAAGCTCCAGGGTCACATGCCCGGAGAAGCCCGGGTCGATAAAGCCTGCCGTCGAGTGTGTGAGCAGCCCCAGCCGGCCCAGCGAGGACTTGCCCTCGAGCCGGGCGGCAATGTCGTCCGGCAGCGTGACCTGCTCGTAGGTGGACCCCAGGACAAACTCACCGGGGTGGAGGATGAACGGCTCATCCGGTTCCACCTCTACCAGGCGGGTCAGCTCCGACTGGTCCTGCGACGGATCGATGTGGGCATATTTGTGGTTGTCGAAGAGCCGGAAGAAGCGGTCGATGCGTACATCGACGCTGGAAGGCTGGACCATGGCGGGGTCATACGGGTCCAGGGCGATCCGGTTTTCGGCAATCTCGGCTCGGATGTCACGATCAGATATCAGCACTCTTCAAAAATAGCGCATACCCCTAGCGCCCGATCTCAGTGCGGACGGCATAGAGCTCCGGGAAGAACGTCAGGTCCAGCGCCCGCCGGAGGAAGCCTGCGCCGCTGGAGCCGCCCGTGCCGCGCTTCATCCCGATGGTGCGTTCCACGGTCTTGAGGTGTCGGAAACGCCACAGCTGGAAATTGTCCTCCAGGTCCACCAGCTCTTCGCAGGCCTCATAGACATCCCAGTTCGCCTCGTGGTTCTCATAGACGTATTTGTAAACCTCCAGCAGTGACTGGTTGTACACGTGGGCCTGCCGCACGTCCCGCTCCAGCAGGGCAGTGTCCACCGCGTAGCCGCGGCGGTGCAGGTACCGGATGAACTCGTCATAGATGCTGGTTTCCCCGAGCAGCCCTGACAGCAGCGCCTGCGCCTGCGGATCAGCGGAGAAAACGGCGATCATCGACTCGTTCTTGTTGCCCAGCAGGAACTCCACGGCGCGGTACTGGTAGGACTGGAATCCGCTGGAAGCTCCGAGATCTCCGCGGAACTGCGCGTATTCGGAGGGTGTCAGGGTGGCCAGCACGGACCACTGCTCGGTCAGCGAGCGCTGGATGTGCTTAATCCGCGCTATCCCCTTCATGGCCGAACGGAGATCGTCCTCCTGCAGCCGGGACCGCACGGCCAGCAGCTCATGCAGGACCAGCTTCAGCCACAATTCCGAGGTCTGGTGCTGGATGATGAACAGCATCTCGTCATGGTGCTCGGGCCGGCTCACCGGATGCTGCGCGGAAAGCAGCTCATCCAGCGCGAGGTAGGACCCGTAACTCATCTTGTCGCTGAAATCCCGTTCAATACCTGCTTCAAGGCTGCGCGTGTTCTCGTTGGCTTCCATGCCCACCACGGTATCCGCTGGGTGTGCCAGACTTGGGGTTTTGACCCCGATCTCTCCAAGGAGTCCCGCATGGAACCGGACAACACCCCCGACGTCCCCGCAATGCAGTTGGCCAACGAGGATGCCCCGGCCCCCGGTGCTGCCCTCGAGGAAGCCGTCACTGCCGGCCGGGAAGGACGCCTTTCCAACCGTGAGGTCATGTCCGTGATCTGGACCTCCGAACTGCTCAGCGTGGGCCGGCTGGCAAAGGAGGACGACCCCTCTTCCTTCCAGGCGCTGGTACTGAAGGCCCCCGACTCGGAATACTCCGTGGCAGCAGTCTTCTCCACCGCGGACCGGATCCCGCAGCAGCTGCGTGAGGCGGCGCCGGTGATCGTCAAGGCCACCGGCGAGGCCACCATCCGCAGCATCGCCCCCGGCTACGGCATGGCACTTAACCCCGGGCACGACGTCGGCATGGAGATCGGACCGGATGTGGTCGCCTCGCTGACCGCGGCCTACGACCAGGCTGCCGAGCAGGCTTCCCAGGAGAATTCGGTGCGCCCCGAGCGCACCGAGACGGACGGTTAATCCAGCCGGAAAAGCATCGAATCGGGCCGGTTAGGTTGCGTTATGGCCGTTTGATGGCAGTTTGCGGGTCCAACTCTTGCAGTGTCAGTGGCGGGGCCTACGCTGGGGAACCTCATCAGGAGGGCTGACATGACCAACTCACGAGTGACACATTCAATCTGTTCCATCGTTCCCCCGTATCTGCTGACACGTCTCGCCGCCGCGGAAGACCCGGGCCGCGCGGCAGCGGCCGCAGCCGCCCGGCGTACCCTGACCACGCTCGGCACCGTGGAAGCAGCCCGGTCCCTGCCTCATCCGCCTCCGTCCCGCAATGCAGGGACCGCGTTCACGCCCACGCTGCGCCGCATCGTCTCCGATGCCCTCGGCCAGGAGGAAGTCCCCGGCACGCCGGTGCGGTCCGAGGGGCAGCCCGCCACCGGGGATGCGGCGGTGGATGAAACGTATGACGGGCTTGGCGCCACCTACCGGCTCTTCAGCGATGCCTACGGCCGTTCCTCGGTGGACGGTGCCGGGCGGACCCTGGAAGCCACGGTTCACTACGGCCGCAACTACGACAATGCCTTCTGGGACGGTTCGCGCATGGTCCTCGGGGACGGCGACGGCGAGGTCTTTGAACGCTTCAGCAAATCCCGCACAGTGATCGGCCATGAGCTGGCGCACGGGTTCATCCAGTACACGGCGCAGCTGGAGTACCGGGACCAGTCAGGAGCGCTGAACGAATCGATCGCCGACGTCTTTGGTGTGCTGGTGGAGCAGAAGCTGCTGAATCAGGAAGCCGGCGAAGCGACCTGGCTGGTGGGTGAAGGCCTGTTCACCGAACAGGTGGGCGGGCAGGCGCTGCGCTCCCTCAAAGCGCCCGGAACTGCTTACGACGACGACGTACTGGGCAAGGACCCGCAGCCCGGGAACATGGACGATTACGTCCGGACAGCTGCGGACAACGGCGGCGTGCACATCAACTCGGGCATCCCCAACCGTGCTTTCTACCTGGTTGCCTCCGCACTGGGCGGGTATGCCTGGGAACGCGCAGGGCAGATCTGGTACGACACCATTATCGAGCCCAACTTCCCGGCTGATGCCACTTTCGCGGTCTTCGCGGCTGCCACCCTCACGGCCGCCGAAAAACGCTACGGGGCAGGAACCGAGGAAAGTTCTGCTGTTCAGTCCGCATGGAAAGAGGTTAACGTCATGGTATGAGACTGGTAGTAGTGCGCAGCGGCGGCTTCACGGGAATGCAGCGTCAGTGGAGTACCCAGGTGAGCCCTGAAGAGGCACGGGAACAGTGGCTGCCTCTCCTGAGCGATCCACCGGAGGCTGCGGACGACGAACCGGACCGCTTTACCTATGAGATCTCCGTAGGCCCTGCCGCCGTGACCATTCCCGAGCGGCAGGTCAAGGGCCGGTGGCGCGAACTCGTGGAACGTGCCCGCAGCGGGGAGCCGGACGAGGCGGCTGACCTTCCTTCCACTGGCCCTTCGTCCACCGACCCTTCATTCACTGATCCTTCCCCCTAATGCGTCCTTCGCCCAGCGCGTAAACCGCTTCGTCCACCGCGTCGACGGCTCCGCCAGGCGGGTAAATTCGGCAACCGCCCGCTTCCATGTAAAGTAGGGAACTGTGCCGGAAATCTCCGGCGCTGCGGGCGTAGCTCAATGGTAGAGCGCTAGCTTCCCAAGCTTGATACGCGGGTTCGATTCCCGTCGCCCGCTCCACTGCCCCATAGCACCTCAGCACCACAGCACCTCAGCACCACAGCACCACCCGCCGGATATACAACTGACGGAATCCCCCCTCCCCCCGCGAGATCCCCCGCGAGCCGGCCCGCTCCCCCGCACGACAGCCGCACAGACAGCTGTCAAGACAGGGGGCTCGAACTCTTCCCTGATCGGCGTAGACTTGTCCGCGATGAACCGGAAAATGTTTAAGTCCAAGATCCACCGTGCAACGGTGACCCACGCAGACCTTCACTATGTCGGGTCTGTGACGGTTGACCTCGACCTGCTTGAAGCCGCGGATATCCTGCCCGGCGAGCTCGTCTCCATCGTCGACGTCGACAACGGCGCCCGGCTGGAAACCTACACCATCGCCGGCGAGCGCGGCTCCGGAGTGCTGGGCATCAACGGCGCGGCTGCCCATCTGGTGCATGTCGGTGACACGGTCATCCTGATCACCTACGCGGACATGTCCACCGATGAGGCCCGCTCCTTCGTCCCCACCGTGGTCCATGTGGATTCGGACAACCGCATCCTGGAGCTGGGAACCGACCCGGCCGAGGCAGTCACGGAAGGGACCGAGCGTCCGCCGCTGGCCCTGGACAACACCCGCGTCCTGGGCAACACCCCGGACACCGCCACAGCCGGATAACCGCTTCCGGTGCTGGGGGTACTCACCGGATTCGCCGTAGTCTGGCTCATTATCCTGACCGGTTATGTGATCGGCCGGCTCGGCGTCCTCGGGGACAATGCCCAGACGGTCCTCAGCCGGCTGGCCTTCTTCGTCGCCTCGCCGGCGCTGCTCCTGACCACCCTCAGTGAAGCGGACCTGCACACGGTCTTCTCGCTTCCCCTGCTCGTAGCGGCCGTCAGCGCCCTGGCCACGGCCGGGTTGTACGTGCTGGTGACCCGCTGGTGGCTGCGGCGGCCGGTACCGGAACTGCTTGTCTCATCCATGTCGGCCTCGCTGGTCAACGCCGCGAACCTGGGCCTGCCCATCTGCGTGTACGTGCTCGGGGATGCCGCGTACATTGCCCCGGTCCTGATTTTCCAACTCGCGTTCTTCACGCCGCTGTTCCTCATGATGCTGGATTCGGCCACCAGCGGCCGCCGCACGTCGGTCGCCGTTTTCGCCGGACAGGTGGTACGCAACCCCATTGTGGTCGGCTCGCTGGTCGGGCTCCTGCTGGCTGCCACCGGCACCCGCCTTCCCGAGATTATCTCCGAGCCGATAAGCCTGATCGGCGGAGCCGCAGTGCCTGCCATGCTGCTGGCCTTCGGTCTTTCCCTGGTGGGATCCCGGCCCATGGATGCCGACGGCGGACGCCGGGCCGACGTCGCCCTCGCCTCCGGATTCAAGCTGGTGCTGCAACCGCTGCTGGCATACCTGTTTGCGCGTTACCTGCTTGGCATGGACGGGCACCTGCTCTTCGCCGTAGTAGTGACGGCGGCGTTGCCCACAGCGCAGAATGTCTTCGTAGCCGCCGCCAGATACGGGCAGGGCGTCCTCGTTGCCAAGGACACCGTGCTGATGACCACCGTGGCTTCCCTGCCCGTCCTGGTTCTGGCTGCAGCCCTGCTCGCCTGACCCGCCTTTCAGCTACCCGCTTTTGTGTGGCGTAAATTACGATCAGGGCATATGGTCAAACCAAAGGCTGCTTAGTGTTGCGGCCCGTCCGCTGCCCGTCAGCGGACGCCTACAACGAGGTGGAGGCACTGTACCGATGCCAAAGGATGCAAGACACTGGGGGCGCACCCGGAAAGGGGCCCGGTCCGCCGTCGGCGTTGCCCTGGCCCTCGGCGCGACTCTCCTGACCGGCTGCGGAACCGATGAGGGCGCAGCACCGACACTGACTTGGTACATCAACCCGGACGCCGGCGGACAGGCCGAACTGGCCAAACAGTGCAGCGATGCGTCCAACGGTGCCTACACCATCGAAACATCCCTGCTCCCCAATGACGCCGCTTCGCAGCGCGAGCAGTTGGCACGGCGCCTGGCTGCCGGGGATAAGTCCATGGACATCATGAGCCTGGACCCGCCGAACGTCCCGGAGTATGCAGAACCCGGCTATCTTGCCCCGGTTCCCGACGACGTCGCAGAGCGCACCACCGAGGGGGTCCTGGAGGGTGCCCTCGCGGGAGCGACGTGGAAGGACAAGGTGGTGGCCGTCCCGTTCTGGGCCAACACGCAGATCCTTTGGTACCGCAAATCCGTGGCTGAAGCCGCGGGGCTCGATATGAGCCAACCCGTCACCTGGGACCAGATTATCGAAGCCGCGAAGAGCCAGGACAAGTACATCGGCGTGCAGGGTGCACGCGCGGAGTCCATGACCGTCTGGGTCAACGCCCTGGTGGCTTCGGCTGGCGGCACCATCGTGGAGAATCCCGATGCCTCTGCCGATGAAATCCAGCTCGGCCTCGACACGGATGCCGGAAAGCAGGCCGCTGAGGTGGTTTCGACCATTGGCAAGGAAGGACTCGGCGGCCCGGGCCTGCCCACCCAGACCGAAAACACGTCCATGGTCCAGTTCCAGGGTGATCAGGGCTCCTTTATGGTGAACTATCCGTTCGTCTGGCCTGCCACCAATGCCTCGGTGGAGGAAGGTGCGCTGCCGGAGTCCCTCATTGATGACATCGGCTGGACGCTCTATCCGGCCATGAATGAAGGCGAGGACACCGCTCCGCCGCTCGGCGGCATCAATCTTGGCGTGGGTTCCAGCAGCCAGCACCCGGACCTGGCCTACGAGGCCATCGAATGCATCGTCTCACCGGAAAACCAGGCGCAGTACTTCGAGACCAACGGCAACCCGCCCTCGAATGAAGAGGCGTACGAGACTTCCGGGATCGAAGAGACCTTCCCGATGGCCCCGACCATCCGGGATTCGCTCGAACTGGCCGTACCGCGGCCGCAGACCCCGTACTACAACGAAATCTCCACCGGCATCCAGCAGACGTGGACTCCGCCGAGCGACGTCAATCCGGATACCACCCCGGCCACCAGCCAGGAGTTCATCACTGAGGTCCTTCGAGGGGAGAAACTGCTGTGAGCACATCAGTAGATGCGGTCCGCAACACGCCGTCCCAGGCAGCGCCGCGCAAGCAGCCCCTCAGCGACCGTGCCAAGGCTGAACGGCGGCTGGGTTTCTGGCTGGCGGGACCGGCGTTCATCATCATGCTGGCAGTCACTGCCTATCCCATCCTGCTGGCACTGTGGGATTCCCTGTTCAAATACCGCCTTACGGCCCCGGATGACCGCGCATTCGTCGGCCTGGGCAACTACGCCACCATCCTCACGGACGGGCTGTTCTGGCGGGACCTGGGCGTGACGGTGCTGATCACGGTCATCACTGTCGTCGTGGAACTCATCCTGGGCTTCGCGCTGGCCCTCGTCATGAACAGTGCACTGAAGGCCGTCCGGGGCTGGCTCCGAACCGCCATCCTGGTGCCGTACGGCATCATCACCGTGGTTTCGGCCTTCGCCTGGTTCTACGCGTTCGACATCAACTCCGGGTACATCAACAGTTGGTTCAGCTGGGTGCCCGGCATAGACCCTGACCTGAACTGGTTTGCCGACACCTGGACCGCACTGTTTGTCATCATGGCGTCGGAGATCTGGAAAACCACCCCGTTCATCTCCCTGCTGCTCCTGGCCGGACTGGCCCAGGTCCCCGGGGAACTGACCGAAGCGGCGGAAGTGGACGGCGCCACCTGGTGGCAGCGGATGTCCAGGGTCATCATCCCGAACATGAAGGCGGCCATCATGGTGGCCGTCCTGTTCCGCGCACTGGATGCCTTCCGCATTTTCGACAACGTCTACATCATGACCAACGGCGCCTACGGCACCGAAGTGCTCTCGCTGCTGGCCTACCGGACCTCGATCACGCGCCTGGAGATCGGCATGGGTTCCGCCGTATCCGTCCTGCTGTTCATCTGCGTCATCATCATCTGTTTCATCGCCATCAAGCTGTTCAAAGTGGACCTTTCCGGCGCACGAGGGGGTAACTAGTGAAGTCCTCACCAGTCAAACGGCGGGTCATCTGGACCATCATTTCGGTCCTGGTCATTCTGTACGCGCTCTTCCCGGTGGCCTCGATCTTCGCGACCTCGTTCAAGCTCCCCAGCGATCTGACCTCCGGGACCTTCCTTCCCACCAACTGGTCAACGAGCAACTACGAGCAGATCCTGGTGGGCGACGCGCAGGGACTGTTCCTCAGCTCGCTGCGGAACTCGATCGGCATCTGCCTCATTGCCACGTTCAGTGCGGTCATCCTGGCCACGCTGTGCGCGTACGCCATTGCCCGCCTGGACTTCCCGGGCAAGAAGCTGGTCCTGACCACGGCGCTCGGCGTTTCCATTTTCCCGGTGATCTCCATCGTGACGCCGCTGTTCAATCTGTGGCGCAACATCGGCCTGTACGACACCTGGCCGGGCCTGATCATCCCTTACCTGTCCCTGACCCTGCCGATCTCCATCTGGACGCTCGCAGCGTTCTTCCGGCAGATCCCGTGGGAACTGGAACAGGCCGCACAGGTGGACGGCGCCACCACGTGGCAGGCGTTCCGCAAAGCCATCGTGCCCCTGGCTGCGCCCGGTGTCTTCACCACCGCCATCATCGCGTTCTTCATTGCGTGGAATGACTTTGTGTACGGCATCTCGCTGACCTCCACGGAGGCCGCCCGCCCGGTCCCGGCCGCACTGGCGTTCTTTACCGGCGCGTCACAGTTCGAAGAGCCCACCGGCGCCATCTCCGCTGCCGCCATCATCGTCACCATCCCCGTAGTTGTCCTGGTGCTGGCGTTCCAGCGCCAAATCGTCTCCGGTCTAACCCAGGGCGCCGTCAAGGGCTAGCGCCCTTCGGCATCCGGACTCAGAAAAGGATCCCTAACCATGGCATCTATTACGCTCAACCACCTCGTCAAGAAGTACGGCGACGGTTTTCCGGCCGTCAATGACGTCAGCCTGGACATTGCCGACGGTGAGTTCATTATCCTGGTGGGCCCCTCCGGCTGCGGCAAGTCCACCCTGCTGCGCATGATCGTGGGCCTGGAAGACATCACCTCGGGCGATCTGCTGATCAACGGCGAACGGGTCAATGACAAGGCACCCCGCGACCGCAACCTGGCCATGGTGTTCCAGAACTACGCGCTGTATCCGCACCTGACCGTGTACGAAAACATCGCCTTCCCGCTTCGCCTGAACAAGGGGAAGTACAAGGAGGAGCAGGTCAAGAAGCTGGTCACCGATGCGGCCGCCACACTGGAACTGACCGACCACCTGGAGCGCAAACCCGCCAACCTTTCGGGCGGGCAGCGGCAGCGGGTGGCCATGGGCCGGGCGATCGTCCGGCAGGCGGATGCCTTCCTCTTCGACGAGCCGCTGTCCAACCTGGACGCCAAACTGCGCGGACAAATGCGTTCCGAGATTGCACAGATGCAGCGCCGGCTGGGAACCACCAGCGTGTACGTCACCCACGACCAGACCGAGGCCATGACGCTCGGAGACCGGGTGGCCGTGCTCAAGAAGGGCGTCCTGCAGCAGGTGGCCTCTCCCCGCGAACTCTATGAACAGCCGGTCAACCTGTTTGTGGCCGGTTTCATCGGTTCACCGTCCATGAACTTCCTGCCGGCCACCATTGAAAACAACGTATTGAAAACC
Organism: Arthrobacter sp. MDT1-49-2; assembly: GCF_059090185.1. Classification (NCBI taxonomy): domain Bacteria; kingdom Bacillati; phylum Actinomycetota; class Actinomycetes; order Micrococcales; family Micrococcaceae; genus Arthrobacter; species Arthrobacter sp. MDT1-49-2. The sequence goes on along the minus strand of NZ_JBNHFK010000009.1, from coordinate 124,134 downwards.
GCGGTGGGCGACATCCGCATCCCCGAGGAGAAGGCAGGCAAGGCCGCTGGCAAGAAGGTGGTGCTGGTGGGGATCCGTCCCGAGTTCTTCGAAGACGCGTCCCTGGTCGAGGAGAGCAAGCTGCACCACGGTTCCACGTTCACCGCTCCGATTACCCACACCGAGTGGCTCGGCAACGAACAGTACGGGTACATCCACTTCGATCCCACCCCCGAGGTCCGGGAGCTGCTGGATAGCCTGGCCCGGGACATGGACGCCGACGAACTGCGCCCGCAGGTGGTGGTGACCCTTGATGCCGCCAGCCGGATCCGCGGCGGCAGGGATGCCGAGCTGTGGCTGGATACCCGCAAGGTGCACCTGTTCGATCCGGAGACGGGCGAGAACCTGACCCGCGACGCAGATGCCGGTGCCCGCCTGACCGAGGAGGCCAACGCCGCCCGGGCCGAGGAAATCGCCGCCGCGCGTGACGAGGTTCCCGCGGCTTCCTAACCGAGCGGGGAGCACCTGACACGAAGGCCGGAGCGGGACACCGATCCGGCCTTCGCCTGTCGGGGCAGGTAACGTAATACCGGTGCAGGGAACATCACCGGTAATCAAGGCAGTGGCCGCCTGGCTGCTTGCCCTCATGCTCACTATCGCGGCCGCCGTCGTGGCGGTCTATTTCGTCAATGCCAAGGCGTACGGACCCGAGCAGCATATCCGCGGCTATGTCCAAACGCTCACCGACGGTGAAGGCGAGCAGGCTCTGGGCCTGCTCCATGCCGAGGTCCCGGAGGCGAATGCCGCACTGCTCGACGACGACGCCCTCCGCGCGTCCGTCGAGGGACTCACCATCACCGGCTTCGGAGAGGTGAAGGACGTCGGCGAGGACCGGGTCGAGGTACCCGTGACCTACTCCTACGGGGACACCGAGGAGACCGCTGCCTTCGTGCTGGAGAACACCGGGAAACGTTGGATGTTCTTCGACACCTGGAAATTTGTCCCCTCCACGCTGCCCACTGTCCAGGTCAGCGCCCCCGTGCTGCGCGAGGCCGCACTGAATGGCGTGCGGGTGACGCTGCCGGAGGGAAGCAACACCTTTGCCGCTTTCCCGCTCTCGCGGGTTGCCGCCGCCTACGAAAGCCAGTACCTGGCCGCCCCGGAAGAGTCGGCATTGGTCACCGCCGAGACCGGCCGGCAGCTGACGCTGGCGCCTGAGGCCACTGATGAACTTCTGTCAAAGGTGGACACGGAAATCCGTGAGTTCCTGGACGGCTGCTCCGCCGAAGACCGCCTGGCGCCGCCCGGCTGCCCGTTTTACCACCTGACCAACAACCGGGTGGAGCAGCCCATCAAGTGGAGCATTGCCAGCTATCCGGAAGTCGAACTCACGCAGGCCGAGGGCCGCTGGATCCTGAGCCCGCTCACCGGTACGGCCCGTGTCACAGCTACCCAGGTGGATCTGTTCACCGGTGACAAGAGCCCGCTGGTTGCCGAGGAGGCATTCACGTTCAACGCCGCGCTGCGGGTGGACGGCGAGAATGTCACCCTCAGCCCCCAGGTGAACTGACACCGCCGGCACTGCCTTCAGCGCATCAAGGCATGCCACGAAAAACCGCCCCGGCCGTAAGCGGTCGGGGCGGTTTTTTACTGGTTCGCTGCCGGGGATCAGTCCAGTCCGCGCAGGTCCAGGACCAGTTCGGACTCCCCGCCCGTGCTGATGACAACGGGAATACCCCAGTCCTGCTGGTACATGTGGCACGCAGCGTGGTCGGGGATCTCCCCGCCCGGCTCGCCGTCGCAGGCCGCCGCACGGGCTGTGATGTGCAGGACTCCCTCGGTGACGGTGTCTGAAAGGACTATGTCCCGGGTCAGCCCCGTGGCCGTGCCGCCGCCGGAGACCAGCAGCTCTTCCGGCGAGGCGGAGATCTTCAGCTGCGTGGGGTCTCCCCAGCGGTCGTCAAGCTTCTGCCCCTTGGGTGCGGCGAAACGGACGGTCAGGGCCATCGGACCGGCCTCGACGGCGGTCTTGGGACGCTGCGTCTGGCGGGCGCCCTCGTCCACGGACTGGGCTTCCTTGGGGATCGGCAGCCGGAGCAGCTGGTGCCGGTTGGATTCCACCACAATCAGCAGGGGTTCCCCGGTACTGCTGTCCACCAGGACATCGGAAGGCTCGGCAAGGCCGCGGGCCAGGGTGGACACGGTGCCGGTGGCCGGGTCGTAGCGGCGCACGGCCCCGTTGTATGTGTCGGCAATGGCTACGGAGCCGTCAGGCAGCACAGCGACGCCCAGTGGGTGCTGCAGGCGGGCATCAGCGGCCTCGCCGTCCCGGAAACCGAAGTCGAACAGTCCCGTGCCCACTGCGGTGTCCACGCGGACGCCGTCGGCCGTGCTGATCCGCCGCAGTGCGGAGGTCTCGGAATCGGCAACCCAGATGTTTCCGTCAGCGTCCTCTGCCAGGCCGGAGGACTGGGCAAACCAGGACTCGGAGGCAGCACCGTCGAGCAGTCCCTCAAGACCGGTTCCGGCCAGTACGGCTACTGCGCCGCTGGCGGGATCGAAGCTGAAGATCTGGTGGGTGCCGGCCATGGCCACCACCAGGCGTTCGAGCTGCGAAGACCAGACCAGGTCCCACGGCGAGGACAGGGAAACCGCCAGCGGGTCCGCGCCGAGCAGATCGGAGGCGTCGGCCGGTGCGGCATCGACGGCGTCCGCAGTGTCAGCGGCCGATGCCTTGGTCTGGTTGCCGGAGTCCAGCAGCCTCTGCACCCCGTTGCCGGCCACGGTGGACACGGTGCCCGTAGCCAGGTTGACCCCGCGCAGACGGTGGTTCACGGTGTCCGCGACAACGACGTCGTACCCGGCTTCACCGGCCACCGCTTCGGGCAGCACGGCCACACCCTGGGGTTCGTTGAAGCGGGCGGCCTCGGCAGTACCGTCGCGCCAGCCCTTGGTGCCGTCACCGATGACCCGGCGGACGGTGGTCAGATCCGCTTCCAGCTCCACGAGGCGGTGGTGGCCGGTATCCGCCACCAGGAAGGTCCCCCCGGGCAGTGCTGTCACCTTGCCCGGGAAACGCAGATCCCCGGCAGTGGGCTCGGCGGGCACGTACGGGCCGTCACCTCGGTGCAGGGTGCCCTTGGCCTCGTGTTCCTCCACGAGCTCCGCAACAAGCGATTCCAGGCCCGCAGCGTGCCCCTCACCGGAGAGGTGCGCCACGATGTACCCTTCCGGGTCCAGGACCACGAGGGTGGGCCAGGCGCGGGCGGTGTAGGCCTGCCAGGTGACCAGCTCGGGGTCATCCAGCACCGGGTGGTGGATGTCGTAGCGTTCCACCGCGGCGGCAAGGGCCACCGGGTCCGCTTCATGCTCGAACTTGGGCGAATGCACCCCTACGGTCACCAGCACGTCGGAGTACTTCTCCTCGAGCGGCCTTAGCTCGTCCAGCACGTGCAGGCAGTTGATGCAGCAGAAGGTCCAGAAATCCAGCAGCACGATCTTGCCGCGGAGATCTTCAAGGTTCAGCTGCCGGCCGCCGGTGTTCAGCCAGTTCCGGCCCTCAAGCTCCGAGGCCCGCACCCGGTATCCGGCGCGCACGGTTTCAGTCATTAACGATCTCCTTGGTCCGGGGTCCTGGCATCACGCTGCGCCAGGTTTGCAAACATGTTGTTGTAAGCGGCGAGGTCCGCGTCATTATTCCGCTCCGCTGCCCGGTCCGAGCGGCGGGTCTCGCGGGCATCGGATTTGGACCACTGATAGGCCACACCGATGGCGACAAACAGGGTTGGAATCTCACCGATCCCCCACATCAGGGAACCGCCCAGCTGCTGGTCCTCCAGGGCCGAGAGGCCCCATTCCCGGCCCATGTTGCCGAAGTAGGACGCCTGGATCAGCGATGTTCCGCCCATCACCGCTACGCCGAAGAACGCGTGGAAGGCCATGGTGGCCAGCAGGATGACCAGGCGCAGCGGGTACGGCGCCCGGCTGGGAAGCGGATCGGTACCGATCATCGTGAGGATGAAGATGTAGCCGGTGAGCAGGAAGTGCACCACCATCAGTTCATGGCCAACGTGTTCCCGCAGGGCATATCCGAACAGGTCCGAGTAATAGAAGACCACAATGGATCCGGCGAAGTTCACGGCAGCGAAGATCGGGTTGGTGATGACCTTCGAGTAGCGCGAATGCACGCCGATCAGGATCCATTCGCGGATGCCGCGGGTGCCGTCCGGCCGCGGCGGCAGGGCCTTGAGGGCAAGGGTGACGGGGGCGCCCAGCACCAGGAACAGGGGAACCACCATGGTCAGGGCCATGTGGCCGAGCATGTGGGTACTGAACAGGACCATGCCGTACACCTGGGGAGCACCGCAGGTGATGTAGAACAGGGCAATCAGGCCGACGAACCAGCAAATGGTCCGCAGCACCGGCCACTTGTCTCCGCGCCGGCGGACCTTGACCGCGCCGATCAGATAGGAGGTGGCGAGGGTGAGGATGATGGCCACCCACAGCCAGTCCGGCCGCCACTCGGTCAGGTACCGTTCGGGTGTCAGCTCGGGCGGAAGGTCGTAACCGGTGAGGATCCGTGCCGGGGAGGCATCCTGGGGAAGTTCCTCCGAGCGCGGCGGTGCGGTGCGGCCCAGTGCCACCGCAACCCCGGACACGGCGCCCATGACCGCCAGTTCCACCGCGATGAGCTGCCACAGCACGCGCTGCGCCGACAGCTCACCCTTGGAGCCGGCGGCGGCGGAGTCCGCTGCGGCGGACGGCGTGCGCGCCGGGTTGGCACCGGCAAGCCGGGGAATGATCCAGCGGCGGTGCATCAGCCCCAGGAGACCCAGCAGGAGCGTGAGTGCCGCCTTGGTGATCACCAGGGCGCCCCACTCGGTGGCGAGCTGGTCGAAGGAGGTAATGCGCAGGGAGGCGTTGACAACGCCTGAGAGGAAAACCAGCGCAAAGGCAAAGCCGGCCAGGGCGGAGAACCGGGTCAGGACGACCCCGGTGATGGAACCGAGCTGGCGGGAGATGACGGCCAGCACAATGATGCCGCCAATCCACAGGCAGACGCCGAGCAGATGAAGGCCGATGGAATTCACCGCCGCGCTGTGGTCATCGCCGCCGGCCGAGTGTCCGATCAGGGCAGTGGGCAGAAGAGCCCCGGCCGCCAGGATGCCGGTAAAGGCCAGCATGTTCAGGGACCGCACGCCGAAGGACAGCGCAGTGACAACGGCCGCAATAATGCTGACGGCCAACCATGCCCGTCCGGTGGCGAAATCGGTCAGGAAGGACGCCAGCCCGGACGTATAGGTGGGGTCTCCGCTCAGCGGCAGCCCGGAGACATCGGAGTAGGTGAACACCATGACTGCCAGCGCCGACAACGTCCACACGACGGCAGCAGCCGAGGTCAGCGCCAGGGTCCGGGTGAAGGCCGGATGCTCCGGTTCCGCTGATGCCGTCCGCTCCGGGGCGTGCTTGCGGCTGCGTTTGAAGTGCAGGTTCTTGGGCAGGATGGCCACGGCGAAGACCAGCGAACCGATTACTGCGGCCATGGAGACGTTCTGCACCGCCTTGGCCACGGGAAGTGCCCAGCGTGTCAGTGCTCCGGGATCACCCAGCTGCGAGGCGCCTGCGGCACCGGTGAACAGCAGCGCCGCCACCAATGCAACGAAAACCAGGGCACCCGACGCCGCGAGCCAGCCGGTACGTACCGCCGGAACAGCGTTGCCGCTCCCCCTCCGGGCACTGGATTCCTCCCGGCTTCCGGCTGTCGGGGGCAGGGAACTGCCGGCGGAGCGGTCGGACTGGGTTTTGACGGATTTTGGCACAATACCTATTCTCTACCCGCTGTAAAAATAGGGCCAATCATTGTTGCCCCTCTCACGGTAGACCGTGGAGTTCCGGCATCGGCCGGTACGAGCGGGAAGAGCCCGGGACAACGGAAGGGCCGGCATCCACGATGCCGGCCCTTCGGTTCCTGCGGCATTCTGCCGCGGTGGATACTACTTCTTGGAGACAGCAGCCTTCAGCTTGGAGCCGGCGGTCAGCTTGACGCTGTGGCCTGCCGGGATCTGAATGGTTTCGCCGGTCTGCGGGTTGCGGCCCGTGCGTGCGGCGCGGTCGGTGCGCTCAACTGCCAGCCAGCCCGGGATGGTGATCTTTTCGCCGTTTGCAACGGAGGTTGCGAAGATGTCGAAGACGGCATCCAGCACGCCGTTGACTGCGGTCTGGCTGTTGCCGGACTTTTCTGCAACTGCGGCAACAAGTTCACTGCGGTTCATAGCCAATTTATGTCCTCCTGGACTCTGGGATTACTCGTGCGGAAACGCGGATGCGAAACCGCCGCTGTTCGAAAACTTACCAGCTTGCACCCCCAACTCCTGCAAAAACCCCTGCATTTAGGGGTTTTTTCGGGTTTTTAGGCCTGAAAACCCCGTTTTCCGTCCTCCGGGGCCGGCCATCACACGGTCCATGGCTGCCTGCCGGCCGCGGCACGAGCGGCGGGAAACCGGGGCCCCCGGGCTTAAAATACAAAAGGACGGCTCCCGTTCAAGGGAGCCGTCCTTTTCAGCCGGTGATTACCAGCTGGACTTCTTGATACCCGGCAGTTCGCCTGCGTGGGCCATGTTGCGGAAACGCACGCGCGAGATACCGAACTTCTGGAGGGTACCGCGGGGGCGGCCGTCAATCTGGTCGCGGTTGCGAAGGCGGACCGGGGAAGCGTTGCGCGGAAGCTTCTGCAGGCCGAGGCGTGCAGCTTCGCGGGCTTCGTCGGTAGCGTTTTCGTCTACCAGGGTCTTCTTCAGTTCGAGGCGCTTTGCAGCGTAGCGCTCAACAACGACCTTGCGCTGCTCGTTGCGGGCAATCTTGGACTTCTTTGCCATTCTTAGCGCTCCTCACGGAATTCGACGTGCTGGCGGATCTTGGGATCGTACTTCTTCAGAACCATACGATCCGGATCGTTGCGACGGTTCTTGCGAGTTACGTAGGTGTAGCCGGTGCCCGCAGTGGACTTCAGCTTGATGATCGGACGTACGTCCTTATCCTTAGCCACTACAGCTTCACACCCTTCGCGATCAGGTCGGTAACAACAGCGTCGATGCCGCGGATGTCAATCGTCTTGATGCCGCGTGCAGAAACCTGCAGCGTCACGTTGCGGCGCAGGGACGGAACCCAGTAGCGCTTCTTCTGAATATTCGGGTCGAACCGACGCTTGTTGCGGCGGTGCGAGTGCGAAATGCTGTGACCAAAGCCGGGGATGGCTCCGGTTACCTGGCAGTAAGCTGCCATGATCTCTCCTCCAGTTGTAGTAAATATGACGGTCCTCAAAAAACAGACACAAGGCCAAAGCGCCTAAGCACCTGCCATAAAGAGCGTCCCGCCACCAGTTTTGACACCGTTATTACTGCGACTTTCCGGAGGTTGACCTGGCGGGGTGAGATCCAGCCGAAGTGCCTCGCCGCGGGGAAGACGGTGAAGTTCAGGCAGCCGAACGGGGAAACCCGGCTCGACAGCCCTCAATTCTAGGTTTATACGGGTGGCCATGCAAATGTTCCCCTGTCCGCACGGGGCAGGCAGATTAACACACGCATGACTTAACGCCTCTCTATCCTAGGGCCATCCGGCGTTTCGTTCAAACTCGCGGCTACCCGGGTGCCGGCCGTCACGACGACGGCGGGTCCACCTTTGAGTCCCGGGCGACTACTGCCACGCCGTTCTCCGGATCCTCCTGTGCACCGTCCAGTTTCCGCCCGGCACCGATCACCGCCCCGGAGTCCACCACCAGGTTGGCCAGGCGCGCGCCGGCGCGGACTGTGACGCCGTCAAGGAGCACGCAGGACTCCACTTCCGCTCCGGCCTCCACCACGGTTCCAGCGCTCAGGACACTGCGGTGAACTGAGCCGTCCACACGGACTCCGGGCGCCAGCAGGCTGTCCCGCACCGCGGCCTCGGGACCGATGTAGGCCGGAAGCCGCCGCGGGCTGGCGGACAGGATGGGCCACTGCTCATCATCGAAGTCCAGCCCGCGCCCCTCAATGAGGTCCATGTGGGCCTGGTGGTAACTCTGCGGAGTACCCATATCCCGCCAGTATCCGGGCAGCCGGTGCTCAACCACCTTCGTGTTTTCCACGAGGTAGGGGATGAGCTGGTCTCCGTAGTCCTCCAGCTGGCCGTCCCGCTTCACCAATGCCTCCAGCGAGTCCAGCAGGACACCGGCGTCGTACAGGAAGATTTCCGCAGCCACCAGGTCGGTTGCCGGCTTTTCGGGTTTGTACTCGAAGCCGGTGACGGCCCCGTCCGAGACTTCAACCACGCCGTGGTCGCCTGGATTGTGCTCGATCCTGGTGGTAACAAGCGTCAGCGCCGCGCCGCTTTGCTGATGGGTCTCCACCACATCCCGGAAGTCCAGGCGGTAGAGGTGGTCCGCACTGAGTACCAGCACCAGGTCGGGATCAAATTCCCGGATGTAGTCCACCTGCCGGTACAGGGCATCGGCGTTCCCCTGTGCAAACCCCTCCCCCTCGCCGCCCTGGAAGGGCGGGAGTACCCGCAGCCCGCCATTGGTGCGGTCCAGATCCCACGGACGGCCGCTCACCAGCTGGTCATTGAGCGATTGCGGTTTGTACTGCTCCACGATCCAGACATCGCTGAATCCGCTGTTATGCAGGTTGGAAAGGGAAATGTCGATGAGGTTGTAGGACCCGGCGACCGGCATGGCCGGTTTTGCCCGGTGATCGGTCAGGCTGCCCAGGCGTCCGCCGGTGCCCCCGGCGAGGATTACGGCCAGGATTCGGGGAAAGCGCATGCTTTGGTACCTCTCGTCGTGCCGTTTGCAGTCACTACCACGCTAACAAGGACGGGCAGCGGGACTGAAAGCCGCTACGGCGCCTGGTCAGGGCCCAGGATGCCGTTGCCCGGATCGATCCGGCCCAGGATCTTCTTTCCGACCCGTTCCAGATCCGCCACATCGGCGGCGGAAAGACCGTCGAACACCGCGTCCCTGACGGATGCCACATGGTCCGGGGCCAGATCCACCAAGGCCGCCATGCCCGCATCCGTCAGTGCCGCTGTGGTGACACGGGCATCCTGCGGAGAGGGGGTTCGGGACATCCAGCCGCGCTGCTCAAGCTTTTTGACGACGTGTGACAGCCGGGACAGCGAGGCATTGGACCGTGCCGCCAGTTCGCTCATGGGCAGCGACCTGTCCTGTGCTTCAGAGACCATGGCCAGGACGTGGTAGTCGAAAAGGGTGATCCGTGCCCGGCGGAAAAGCTCCGCGTCAAGGACTGCGGGAAGCCTGCTGGACACCGCATACAACGCCAGCCAGGCCTGCCGTTCCTCGGCGCTCAGCCAGCGCGGTGCATCTTCAGTCATTACGGCCCTCGTTTCGATCAAAACTTTATGCTTCAATCATCTCAGCTCGGGACCGGCTCTGGAAACGGCGCGTGGGCCGCCCCGGGCGGCTCGCTGCCGCCGGCCTCCGGCCTCCAGCCGACATCCGGCCAGCCGGTGCCCCGGCGCTTAACGGGCGACGCCGCCGGAACGTCCCGGGAAGGAACGGTCCGGCGGCGAGGCAGCCAGTCTGCATGGCACCCAACCGGCCCGGAGGCCGGCGGGCTCCGGACCGCTTAGCGGTCGGCGGGTTCGGCAGCAGGGTCTACGGCCGGCTTGGCGGAGGGGTTGCTGCCCAGCGTGTCGAATGGCAGTGCGTCGACGTCGAGCAGCGGGTTCTCGTCCTGGCCGGCCACGAGTTCATGCGCCTCAGCGCGAGTGTCCACGCTCGGCATGGAACCGGGCATCGGCCGCTGGGCGGATTCCTTCATGAAGATGACAGCGATGGCACCGGCCACGGAGGTGAACATCAGCCAGTATGCCGGCGACATGTCATTGTCCGTGAGGGTGATCAGGCCCTGCATAATCAGCGGAGCGGTGCCGCCGAAGATGGCAGTGGCGAGGTTGTAGGAGATGCCCATGGCGCCGTAGCGGCTGGCCGTCTGGAACAGGGAGGGCAGCGTGGCGGCCAGGTTGCCCACATAGAAGGTCACCGGGACGGCGAGCAGCGCCAGGCCCAGCAGCGTAGTGGCAACCGGCCCCTGGTCGATCAGCACAAAGGCAGGAACAGCCAGCACGACGGTGGATCCCGCACCGATCCACAACACGGGGCGGCGGCCGATCCGGTCTGACAGCTTGCCGGCAAGCGGAATGCACAGTGCCATCAGCACCAGGACGGGAATGGTGAGCAGGGTGCCGTGGACCGGGTCGTAGCCCTTGGAATCGGTCAGGTAGGACGGCATGTAGGACGTCAGCGCGTAGCCCACCGTGTTGACGGCGGCCACGAGGACCATGGCCAGCACAACCGGACGCCAGTAGGCACGGAAGATTCCAATGGTGCCGAGGGAACCGGTCTCGTCACCGGCCTTGGCGCTGGCTTCCTGGGCGTCCAGCGTGGCCTGGAAGGCCGGGGATTCTTCGATTTTCAGCCGGAAGTAGATTGCGATGGCACCCAGCGGTCCTGCAATGAGGAAGGGAATCCGCCAGCCCCAGCCCACCATGTCGGCGTCGGAGAGCAGCAGCTGCATCACCGAAACGACTGCGGCACCCAGGGCAAAGCCCATGTAGCTGCCCAGGTCCAGGATGCTGGCCAGGAAACCCCGCCTCTTGTCGGAGGCGTATTCCGAGACGAAGGTGGTGGCACCGGCGTACTCGCCGCCGGTGGAGAAGCCCTGCAGCAGCTTCATCAGCACCAGCAGGATCGGAGCCCAGATGCCGATGGTGTTGTAGCTGGGGAGCAGGCCGATGACGAAAGTGGAAGCGGCCATCATGATCAGCGTGATGGCCAGGGTCTTCTGCCGGCCTATACGGTCGCCGAGGCGCCCGAAGACGACGCCGCCCAGCGGGCGGGCAATGAAGGTGGCCGCGAAGACGCCGAGGCTGAAGAGCAGCTGGGCGTCCTTGTCGGCATCGGACAGGAAGACGGCACCCATGGTGACCGCAAGGTAGCCGTAAACACCGACGTCGAACCATTCCATGGTGTTGCCGACGACGGTGCCGCCAACGGCCTTTTTCATCATGGATTTGTCGACAACGTTGACGTCATCCACCTCGAGACGGCGGCGCCTCAGCGGTGACCGGCGCGGCTTTCGGGCAGCGGAGCTCGACTGTGAGTCCGGGGCTCCGGAAATGTGGGGCGGTGCATCTTTCGGCATGTGGGCCTTCCCTCGATAGAAGTCGGCTGCTGGAGACAGAAGCAACCTCCCAGGCACCACACGGTGCCGGGCAGACCTACAAGTTTAGAAAAATGCGCCCCTTCCACCGAATCCGGGCCCGGTTTTCGCCCCTTTTCCACACCGGGGCACCCGGCCGCTCATCAGATAAAAAGCGGACTTATCATCAATTCTGTGATTTGCGGCACAAGAGCCTGCTCAGGCGGGCAAAGGCGGCTGAATCAGCTCCGGATAGCGCGGCTTGAGGTTGTCGCCGGAGGAGACGCCACGGAGGCGCCGGCTGACCCACGGGCCCAGGTATTCGCGTGCCCACTGGGCGTCCCGGCGCAGCTGTTCCACCCGGTTCAGCGACTGCGGTTCCTGGAGTTCCGGAAGGTCGATGGCGTCGGTGCCGCGGAGCACCTCCAGGACCTTCTTGGCGGTCAGGATGTGCCCGGCCGGAGACATGTGCAGCCGGTCCACCGCCCAGTAGCGCTCATCCTGGAGATTCTTCATCCGCCAGTAGTCCACCAGCACGGCATCGTTCTTATCCACGACCTCGCGGACCAGCTCATTGTAGAGGGCGGTCCGCCCCCGCGTCCGGCCGAAGACCGGGGACTGGCCGGAGTCGAATCCGGTAAAAACAAGGACGGCCGCGCCGCTGGAGCGTAATCTGGCGATACCGCCGTCGTAGGCATCCACAATCGCGTCGATATCCACCTTCGGCCGCAGGATGTCATTCCCGCCGGCGTAGATGGTGACCAGGGTCGGCGACAAAGCAAGGGCGGCGTCCACCTGCTCGTTCAGGACCTGGTGGAGTTTCTTGCCCCGGATGGCCAGGTTGGCGTAGCCCCATGATGGGTCGGCGAGCACCAGCTGCTCGGCCACCCGGTCCGCCCAGCCGCGCACGCCGTTGGGACGGGACTCGTCCTCGTCCCCCACGCCTTCCGTAAACGAATCACCCAGGGCCACATATCGCTGCGTAAAAGTCACCACCACAGCGTACAAGCAACCGGCCGGGGACAGGGCCGGGACCCGGCACAGCGCCGCAGGCCGTCGGGCCGCATCCCCGGTTAGACTCAGAACCGGTACTAGTTCGCATGCTTACGATAAGGACACCATGACCAGCCAAGAGACCCCGGCCCGCCAGCGCGCTGCTGTCATTGTGAATCCGATCAAGAAGACGGATTTCGACGTACGCGTGCGGGTGGCGGAAATCTGTGCGGATGAAGGCTGGGACGAGCCGCTGTTCTTCGAAACCGAGCAGGACGATCCGGGGCACTCCATGGCCCGTAAGGCCATGGAAGCGGGCGTGGACCTGGTGATCGCCGCCGGCGGCGATGGCACCGTCCGGTGCGTTGCCGCGGAACTGGCGGGCACTTCCTTCGCCATGGGCCTGCTGCCGCTGGGCACCGGCAACCTGCTGGCACGGAACCTGGACATTGGCGTGGATGACCCCGAGCAGGCTGTCCGCGCCGCCCTGAACGGAACCGAGCGGCGCATCGACGTCGTCCGTGTCACCGTGGACGAGTCAGTGGACAGCGACACCTTCCTGGTCATGGCCGGGCTGGGCTACGACGCCGGCATGATGGCGGACACCAGGGACGTGCTGAAGGACAAGATTGGCTGGTTGGCCTACGTTGACGCCGGGATCCGCAACCTGCCCGGCAAGCCCGTCAAAACCACCATTTCCATTGACGGGGGCAAGCCCATCCATCGCCGCCTTCGCAGCGTGATGGGCGGCAACTGCGGCAAGATCACCGGCGGCCTGGAGATTTTCCCCGGCGCGAAACTGGACGACGGCCTGCTGGACATTCTGACCCTCGCGCCCAAGGGCAAGCTGGGCTGGCTCGGGGTGGTCACCGGTCTGCTGCGCCGTGGAAAGGGCAGCAGCACCTCGGTGGAGTACTACCAGTGCAAACGGGCCGAGGTCTGGACCGAGTCTCCGCTGGACTTCGAAATGGACGGCGACCACTTGGGCAACGCCACCCACATCCTCTTCGAGATGGACGCCGGTGCACTGCGCATCCGGATGCCGCACGGCAAGAAGGACCCGGCGGTCCTGACCAACCCGGAGCCCTAGCCGGGCGGCGGCTACAGCCAGCCCATCGGATCTTCGTAGTTCCCGTGCCGCAGCACTTCGAAGTGCAGATGCGGTCCGGTGGAGTTGCCGGTGCTGCCCACGCCGCCAACCACGGCGCCACCCTCAATTTCCTGCCCCACGGCAACATCGATGCTGTTCAGATGGTTGTAGGTGGTCTCGAGCCCGTCACCGTGGTCAACCACCACCCGCAGCCCGCCGCCACCGGTGGTATGCCAGCCGGCTTCAACCACCGTTCCGCCCAGCATGGACTTCACCGGGGTGCCGGTAACCGCACCGAAATCCGTACCCGTGTGGAACTCCAGGTAGCCGGGCGCCAGCGGATTGATGCGGTCGCCAAACGGAGAGGTGACCACCATGTCATCAACCGGGGCAACCGGACCCGGGTCGGCCGGTTCAGGGGCGGCCGGTTCAGGTGCGGCCGGTTCAGGGGCGGGAGCTTCACCGGCCCCGGCATCGGCAGCAGGCGCCGGCGCGGCAGGCGCGTCAGCAGGACCCTCGCTTGGGTCCTGCCTGGCTTCGGCATCCAGGGTGGTCACCACGGCCTGGCGTTCGAGCCTCAGCTCCGGCTCGGCGGTGGCGGCGGCGCCGGCAACCGCCCCGGAGAGGGCAATGGCGGCGGCCACTCCCAGCGCACCGGTGCGGTGGCTGGGGGTGTCCTGGTCCTGAAGCCAGACCCGGGCCCTGCCCCTCAGTGCCTTGGCACGGACACGGATATCGATGGCATCGGCGGCGAAGTCATGGGGTTTGTGCGGTGCAGCGTGCTCGCCCCGGGGGCGCCGTTCCATCAGGTCATTGGTCCAGCTCCGTACGCTCTGCAGGGTGCGGTGCAGCGCGCGGGAGGAAAGGGATTCAAAAGCTTTTGCGCGTTCCAAAAAGTGCTCGGTCAACAATCACCCCAGTGTGAGTATTGGTCAAGGACTCTTTTTGTCCCCGGATTCATGTGCGCGGGGACCGGTGGAAGCCGCCATGATTCCCGCAGGCGGCCATACTTCCATGGTAGGAATACCTGTTTGCGGTGTCCGCCTTTTGTGGCCAATGCCAACACCTGCCGTGATCTGCCCCGCCACCTCGCGTGTCCGGGCTCCTACAACCGTCCTTTCCGGGCCTCTGCAAACAGGAGATACCCGAGATAGGCGCCGCCCAGTGCGGCGGTGAAGATGCCGACGGGCAGCGACGCCGCACCGAATTCGATCTGCTGGACGGCGAAGTCCGAGAGTGCCAGCACCAGCGCGCCCACCAGTGCCGGAGCCACCACACCGGGCGCAGATGTCTTCAGCAGCCGCAGGGCAATCTGCGGAGCCACCAGTGCCACGAAGGCTACCGGCCCGCAGACACTGACGGCCGTGGCGGCCAAAACCACGGCCAGGAGCACGGCCCAGGTTCGGGTGCGGTTCACACGGACGCCGAGGGACTCGGCCAGCTCATCCCCCATGGCGACAAGGTTCAGCCGCCTTTGCAGCGCCGCTGCCAGGGGAAGCACCACCAGCAGCGCAAGGCCGATGGTGGCCACGTGGGACCAGGAACGGGAGGCCAGCGAACCGTTGAGGTAGAACGCCAGCGTCTGGGCCTGTTGTTCCCCCAAAGTTGTCATGGCCAGGGAGGTCAGTGCGGAAGCCACGGCCGAGATGCCGATGCCGGCCACGATCATCCTTCCGGGCCGGGCGAACCCGCGGCCGGTGCTCAGCCAGACCAATGCCACCGCCAGGCCGGCACCGAGAATGGCAGCAACCGGGACCGGCACGTATCCGGGCCAGAGTGCGGTGGCCGCGGCTCCGGCAGCAGCACCGCTGGTCAGGCCCACCACTTCCGGGCTGCCCAACGGATTGCGGGTCACCGTCTGGAAAAGCGAACCGGCCACGCCCAGGGCCATGCCGGCGCCGACGGCGGTGAGGAACCGGGGTCCGCGCAGACGTTCAAGGACAAAGGCCGCGCTCCCCTCCGGCGGTGAGACGGGCAGGGCAAACAGTTCCTGCCAGTCCAGTCCCAGCCGTCCGGCAGTCAGCGTCAACGCTCCGACCAGGGCAACGGCAGCGGCCAGGAGGACGGAAAGGACGAGGCTGCGCCGGCGGTACCTGAAGCTCACCTTCCGCCCCCACCGGAGCGTGGATACCGACGGCGGATTCCGGACCGGGCTCATGCGACGGCCCGCATCCGGCGCACGGCCAGGATCAGGAGCGGCGCACCCAGCAGGGCGGTCACCACGCCCGTGAGCACCTCGCCCGGCCGGGCAACAAGGCGCCCCAGGACATCGGCGAACAACAGCAGGGACGGTCCGGCGAGAGCGCTGAGGATCAGCAGCCAGCGGTGGTCCGGACCGGTGAGGCCGCGTACGATGTGCGGCACCGCGAGTCCTACGAAACCGATGGGACCGACGGCGGCGGTGGCGGACGCGCACAGCAGGGTGGCGGCCAGGGCTCCGGTGATCTTGGCTGCCTGCGGACGTACGCCCAGCGAGGCAGCTGCCTGTTCCCCGAGCGCCAGGGCGTTCAGGGACCGGCCCGTGGCAAGGGCAGCCACAAGGCCGACCAGGAAAAACGGAAGAATGTCGCGTGCCTGTTCCAGGGTGCGGCCGCCCAGGGAGCCCACCGCCCAGAACCGGTAGAGGGAGAAGACATCCGGGCGGGTGAGGGCGACGGCCTGGATATAGGACATCAGCACCGCGGACATCACGGTTCCGGCCAGGACCAGCCGTACCGGTGAGGAACCGCGCCGGCCGGAGGCCAGCCCGTACACCGCCAGCACGGTAAGCACTGCACCGGGCAGGGCGATCCACACATTGGCGCCGGCGGCGCCCGCACCGAAGAACGCCATTCCGGTCACCACGGCGGCGGCAGCGCCGGCGTTGATGCCCAGGATGCCGGGATCGGACAGCGGGTTGCGGGTCAGTCCCTGCATGATCACCCCGGCAAGGGCCAGGGCTGCCCCGGCCATGATGCCGAGAACGGTGCGCGGAATGCGGCTGGCGACGACGTCGTCGGCGTAGGAGCTGCCTGTGCCGTTGAGCTCGGCCCAGAGGGATGCCGCCACTTCGGCGGGTCCCAGCTGATGGGCGCCGACCGCCAGGCTGGTCAGTACGGCCGCTGCCAGCAGCGCTGTTCCGGCGGCGAGCAGCACTGTCCCGCGGGCGGGGCCCACGGGACTGCGCCGCACGCTGCGCCCGTTGGCGGCCGGCGCAGTTGCACCGGCCGCCAGCGGGGTTTCCGCCGGAACCTGCACGGGGCTGGTATTAGCCGACCTTGGCAACAGCTTCTTCAATCATCGGCTCGAACCGATCAAGGACCCACGGAACACTCAGCGGGGTGAGGAAGCTGGAGGCCATTCCCACCTGGCGGTCCAGGCTGCGTACCACGGAGCCGCGTTCGACGGCGGGAATCTGGGCGAAGAGCCGCTGCTCCTCGGTGCGCTGCTGTTCGGCTTCGTCGTTGTACCAGGTGAACAGCACATCCACGTTGTTGAGCTTTCCGGCGTTCTCCAGCCCCAGTTCCGAGGTGAAGCTTCCTTCGGAGGAGGGGATGTCCTTTACTTCCGGTGCCACGGTCATTCCCAGTGCCGTGAGCAGGTCCACCCGTGCGTCTCCCTCGTTGTAGAGCACCAGTGATCCCGGAGCGCCGCCGCCCCAGACGTATGCGAAGCTTTTTCCGGCGAATTCGGGGTGCTCCGCGGCACTGTCCGCC
The DNA here is from genome assembly GCF_059090185.1 of Arthrobacter sp. MDT1-49-2. NCBI lineage: Bacteria > Bacillati > Actinomycetota > Actinomycetes > Micrococcales > Micrococcaceae > Arthrobacter > Arthrobacter sp. MDT1-49-2. The sequence goes on along the minus strand of NZ_JBNHFK010000009.1, from coordinate 107,182 downwards.
AGGGACTGTTCAATGCCGGCCACTGCGTCCTTGGCCGCCTCCGGCTCGCCCAGGGCCTTGCCGATCACGGTGATCTGCTCATCCCAGTCAATGTTCCAGGCCTTCTCCGGGTAGGCCACGGTGGGCGCCAGGTCATTGAGGATGTCGAAGTCCTCCTGCGTGATGCCTGAGTTCGGGGCCAGGATCAGGTCCGGTTCCAGCGCGACAATGGCATCAATGTCAATGTCGGTGCCGCCGGTAAAGGTGGCCGGGAGGTCATCGCCGCGCTCCTGGATTGCTTCCGTGACCCAGGGGTAGTTCCCGTGCTCATCGTTGCCCCAGCTGACCTCCTCCACGCCCACGGGAGTGGTGCCCAGCGCCACGGCGGTGTCAGCGGAGCCCCAGCCGATGGTTACTACCCGTTCGGGTTTGGCGTCGATAACGGCCTCGCCCAGCGCGGATTCGACGGTTACCGGGAACTGACCCGAAGCCGGGCCGGAGTCCTCCTGCGCTGTGTCCCCGGCTGCGTCGGCGCCGCAGCCGCTCAACGCCAGCAGGAGAGCGGGTACCGCCAGCAGGGCGGCGGCTTTCGGGGCACGGTGCATGGATTTTTCCTCTCAGAAGTCCGGCCCGCCTAGTGGCGGGCCGGTGATGAAACACAAAACGGTGGGGCGGGAAGGCAGGCGCGGAACGGGTTCCGCGGATGCGGCTAGGATTCGGCGCGTCCCTTGCGCCAGTAGCCCATAAAGGCCACCTGCTTGCGGTCGATTCCGACGTCGCGGACCAGGTACCGGCGCAGCCCGCGCACCACGGCTGCTTCACCGGCAATCCATGCGTAGAACGGCAGGGCACCGGAAGGGGCCTGCGGGTTTGGCGAAGCCTGAACGGCGGCCTGGTCCAGGCGCTGCGGGGTTTCCCAGAGGATGGTTTCATCCACGTTGATTTCCTCGGGCTCGGTCAGCGTCCGGCTTCTGAACGGGCGGCCGTCCGCCGTTTCCACGGAGGCCCAGCCGGGCAGCGCCACGGACTGCCGTACCGCGGCATCGAGCAGTTCCCCGTGCGGGCGGGATCCGCGCGCCAGCCAAATGATCTGCACTCCGGAGTGGGTGGTGACCGGCTGCCGGTCCGCCGAGGAGGGGATCTCCATCAGGGCGTGCCCGGTGACGTCTGCGGGAAGGGACTCCAGGATCGAAGTGATCGCCGGGACGGCCGTTTCGTCACCTGCCAGCAGCACGTGCCGGGCCAGGCCCGGCCGCCATTCAATGCCGCCGTAGGACTCCGCAGTCACGCAGTGGGCGCTGTTGGGTCCAATGATGCAGACCCGGTCTCCGGGCTGCGCGGCCGCGGCCCAGCTCGACGCCGGGCCGCCGTTGCCGTCCTCATCGAAATGGAGCACAAAGTCCACGTCGATCTCCGGTTCCGGTCCCGAGCAGCGGGCGCCGCGCACGGTATAGGTACGCATGCAGCCGCGGGTGGCCGGGTCCAGCCTGAGCCAGTCCTGGTACCAGCCCGCTTCCAGGGTGGACAGGTCCGGCAGCGGCAGGGATGTCCCGTCCGCGTCCACGCAGGGCACAATGACCTTGATCCGCAGATCATGGGTATCGCCCTGGATCCCAAAATCCGCCAGGCATTCCCCGGCAAACGTGATGCGCCGGAAGTTGGCTCCCACTTCCTTGGTCCGTTTGACCTCAACGTCGAAGGACATCACGGCGCCGGCTGTCCTGGCACGCGTGGGCCGGGCGGGGGCGCTGACGGACGCAGCCGCAGCCCTGTTGACGGACACGTGGCTCATGATGCTGCCTCCATGGACTCATTGAGGTTCATACGGCGGTCACCGGGGTTGGGCAGGTATCCGTACTTCGTGTCCGGTTCCGGTTCCGGCGCCGTGCTGTGGTGGCGGCCCAGCGGGATCACCATGGGCGTACCGGAGACCGGGTCGGGGATGACCCGGGATGCCAGGCCGAAGACCGTGCTGACCAGGTCCTCGGTGACGACGTCGGCGGGGGCGCCTTCCGCAGCGATCCGGCCGTCCTTCATGGCTACCAGGTGGTCCGCATAGCGGGCGGCGAGGTTCAGGTCGTGCAGCACAATGGCGACCGTGGTGCCGGCGCGCCGGTTCAGGTCCGTGATCAGATCCAGCACCTCAATCTGGTGCGTCACGTCCAGGAACGTGGTGGGCTCATCCAGCAGCAGGATGTCAGTTTCCTGTGCCAGTGCCATGGCAATCCAGACCCGCTGGCGCTGGCCGCCGGACAGCTCGTCCACGTTCCGGCCCGCCAGCTCGGCGGTCTGTGTGGCGGCAAGGGCGGCGGCGACGGCGTTGTCATCCTCCGGCGTCCACTGCCGGAACCAGCCCTGGTGGGGATAGCGGCCGCGTCCCACCAGATCTGCCACGGTGATGCCCTCGGGGGCCGTGGGGGTCTGCGGCAGCAGGCCCAAAGTGCGGGCCACCTGACGGCTGGGCATACTGTGAATGTCCTTGCCGTTGAGGTACACGGTACCGCCGGAGGGCTTCAGCAGCCGGGCCAGGCCGCGCAGCAGGGTGGACTTGCCGCAGGCATTGGCCCCGACAATGATGGTGATCTTTCCCGCGGGCAGCTCCAGCGAGAGCGATTCCACCACCTTGCGCTCGTCATAGCCGAGCTCCAGTTTCTGTGCGGAAAGAAGGTTTTCCATGTCAGCCTCCTTGGCCTACGCGGTTTGACGTGACCAGCAGCCACAGAAGAAAAGGTGCGCCCAGGGCGCCGGTCACTACGCCCACGGGCAGGGTGACTCCCGGGATGAGGTTCGCGCCGGCAAAATCGGCGGCCAGGACAATGCAGGCACCCACCAGCCCGGCGGTCAGCAGCGTGGTTTCCCCGCGCATCAGCCGGCGTGCGATGGGCCCGGAGAGGAAAGCGACAAAGGCCACCGGCCCGGCGGCGGCCGTGGCGACGGCTGCCAGCCCCACGGCCACGATGATCAGTGCCAGCCGCGCCGTTTCCACCCGGATGCCCAGGCCGGCGGCGGCGTCGTCACCCAGTTCCAGCCCGCGCAGGCTGCGCGAAAGCACGGCCGCGGCCGGCAGCAGCACCAGCAGGGACCCGGCGAGCACCCCGGCGCGGTCCCAGCTGCTGTTGTTCAGTGAACCGTTGAGCCAGACCAGCGCCTCGGACGCGGTGCGGATATCGGTACGGGTGAGCAGGAAGCTGACCAGTGCCTGCATCACGGCGGCGAAACCGATGCCCACCAGGATGAGCCGGTAGCCGGCCACTCCCCCGCGGCGTGCCAGCAGGTAGATGGCCAGGGCCACCGCCAGCGCCCCGACCAGTGCCACGGCGGACACCGTGGTGCCGGCGGCGCCGAACAGCACAATGGCGGCTACGGCACTGGCGCTCGCTCCGTAGCTGATGCCGATCACATCGGGACTGGCCAGCGGGTTGCGCAGCAGTGTCTGGAAGACGGTCCCGGCTATGCCGAAGCCCACCCCGATGAGCGTGCCGATCACTGCCCGCGGCAGTTTGCTCTCCATCAGGATGTACGTGGCGCCGGGAATCTGCTCACCGAAGAGGATGCGGAAGAAGTCCGGGATGGTGAAGGTATAGGTGCCCAGCAGCACGTACACCGCGAAGAGGACCACCACGGCTGCGCCCAGCAGCGACGGCACCAGGATGCGGCGCCGGCGTCCCTGCTTGCGGGCGGCGCGGACGGACTCGGCTGCTCCGGCGGGTGCGGTGCGGACGGACCGGGTGACGACGGCGGGGCTCACAGTTCAGCCAGCTTCCGCCGACGGACCAGCCAGATGAAAACAGGAGCGCCGATGACGGCGGTGGTGATGCCAACCGGGATCTCGCCCGGAGGCAGCAGCACCCGCCCAATCACGTCCGCGATCACCAGCAGGGCCGGAGCCAGGAGCATGGAGAAGGGCAGGATCCAGCGGTAGTCGGGACCGGTGAAGCTGCGCACCACATGCGGAATGACCAGGCCGACGAAGGCGATGGGGCCGGCGGCCGCCGTGGCGGCTCCACACAGCAGCACCACGCCCAGGGCGGTGAGGCCGCGGCTGAGTCCCACGCGCTGCCCCAGCCCGCGGGCGACGTCGTCCCCCAGGCTCAGCCCGTTGAGCGCACGTCCGGACAGCAGTGCGATCAGGGCGCCGGCGGCCAGGAACGGCAGCACGGCGAGGATGGTGTCCCAGTCCCGGCCGGAAACGCTGCCCACCCGCCAGAACCGGAAGGTGTCCAGGGTCTGCTGGCTGGAGACCAACACGGCGCCGAGCATCGAGGTCAGCCCGGCGCTCAGGGCGGCGCCGGCCAGCGCCAGCTTCACCGGGGTGGCGCCTTCGCGTCCGATGCTGGCCACCACATACACGACGACGGCGGCGAGGGCGGCGCCGGCCAGGGCAAACCAGATGTAACCGGTGAGGTTTGTGATGCCAAAAATGTAGATGCCCAGCACCACGGCAAAGGCCGCTCCGGCGTTGACGCCCAGGATGCCGGGGTCGGCCAGCGGATTGCGTGCCACACCCTGCATGGCGGCACCGGCCAGGCCCAGGGCCGCCCCGGTTACCAGCCCCAGGACGGTGCGGGGCACCCGGGACATCACCACGGCATGGTCGCCGTTGGCGGGGTCAAAGGCGGTAAAGGCATCCCAGACCGTGCCGGGGGCTACCGGCCTTGCACCCACGGCCACGGATGCTGCGCAGGCCAGGGTCAGAACGGCGACGGTGAGCAGCAGCAGCGCCATGCGGGTGCCGGGACGCCTTCGGCCTGCAAGTGCCGGCTGTCCGGCCCTTGATTCGGCGTGTCCGGGTGCGCGGGAGGGAACGCCGGTTGGGCGTGCGGCAACGCTCACGTAGGCACCTCCCCGGGCAGTAGCAATGCTGTGCTTAAGTAAGGCTAGCCTACGCTCGGGGACTTTAAGAAACGTTTATGTTGCGTATTAGGACTCGGACGGATTCCTTCTCCGTCCGGGTCCGTCCGGCGGGGCCGTGCTACTTCCCGCCGGCTCCGTGTCCGGCCGCCACACGCTCGGATTCCCGCACCGGCCCAGGCGCTGTTCCGTCCCCGAACGGCCTTCCGCCCAGTGCCTCGCGGCCGTGCTCCGAGACCCAGTTGGACGTGTCCGGCCCCTTGGGGATGATGCCGGTGGGATTGATGTCCTCATGCACCACGTAGTAGTGCGCCTTGATCTGCTCGAAGTCCACCGTGTCACCGAAGCCGGGCGTCTGGAACAGGTCCCTGGCGTAGCCCCACAGGGCGGGCATCTCGGTGAGCTTGTTACGGTTGCATTTGAAGTGGCCGTGGTAGACGGCGTCAAAGCGAACCAGGGTGGTGAAGAGCCGGACATCCGCCTCGGTGATGGTGTCCCCGATGAGGTAGCGCTGCGTTGAGAGCCTGTCCTCCAGCCAGTCCATGGCGGCCCACAGCCGGTCATACGCGGTGTCGTAGGCTTCCTGCGACCCGGCGAACCCGCACCGGTACACCCCGTTGTTGACCTCGGTGAAGATCCGCTTGTTCACCGCCTCCATCTCCTCCATGTGTTCGGCGGGCAGCAGGTCCGGCGCACCCTCGCGGTGGAAATCCTTCCACTCCGTGGAGAAGTCCAGGGTGATCTGGGGGAAGTTGTTGGTAACCACCGCACCGGTGGGAACATCCACCACCGCAGGGACGGTGATGCCGCGCTGATAGTCAGGGACCCGCTTGAAGAAGGCTTCCTGCAGCCGTTCGATGCCCAGTACCGGGTCCCTGCCGTCCGGATCCAGATCAAACGTCCAGCTGCGCGCGTCATGGGTGGGACCGGGCGTCCCCAGCGAGATGGCGTCCTCCAGCCCCAGCAGGCGGCGGACAATGATGGTCCGGTTGGCCCAGGGGCAGGCGCGGGCGGCGATCAGCCGGTAGCGGCCGGCTTCCACCGGATAGCCGTCCCGGCCGTCGCGGGTGATCCGGGTTTCGATGTAGTTGGTATCCCGGGTGTATTCGGTTCCGCCGGTCACATAGGCACCCTTGGTGCTGTGGGAAGTCATGGCATTCAGACTACGCTTCCCACCCTTCCGCTGCAGGCCCGGAGGCTGAAGAGGCTGCCGGAAACCGGGGGCACCGGTAGAGTCGGTTTCAACGCCGGCAGCACTGCAACGGAAGGACCTTCACCATGCGAGTAGCCGTTATCGGAGCAACCGGAAATGTGGGGACTGCGGTTCTGCGCCGGCTGGCGGGTGCCCGCCGGGAACGCGGCGGAGATCTGGAGGTGGTGGGAATTGCCCGCCGCATCCCGGACACGGAGCAGCCGCCCTACGACGACGTGGAGTGGCACAGCATCGACGTCGGCGACCGGGGGAACGCGGCCGCCCTGGCCGAAGCACTGAGCGGCGCCGATGCAGTGATTCATCTGGCCTGGCTGATCCAGCCCAACCGCGACGAGGCAGAGCTGCACCGGGTCAACGTCGGGGGAACGGAAAACGTCCTCGCGGCCGCCGCATCGGCAGGGGTGCGGCAGTTTGTCTGCGCCTCCTCGGTGGGTGCGTACAGCCCCGCCCCGAAGGACCGGCTCACTGATGAGTCCTGGCCGGCCCGGGGTATTGCCAGCTCGCACTACAGCAGGCACAAGGGTGAGCAGGAAGCGCTGCTGGACCGGTTTGAAGTGGAATATCCGGAGATCCCCGTGGCGCGGCTGCGGCCCGGGCTGATCTTTTCCTCGGATGCCGGCAGCGAAATCGGCCATTACTTCCTCGGCCGCCTGATCCCGAAGTTCTTCCTGAACAAGCTTTCACTGCCGCTGATACCGCTGCCGTCTTCGTTCATTTTCCAGGCGGTTCACGCCGACGATATTGCGGATGCCTACTGGCGGGTGGTGGACCAGCGCGCTGAGGGTGCCTTCAACATCGCCGCCGATCCGATCATCACCCCGGACCTGCTGGCGGGCGTCCTGGGGGCAAAGCGGGTTCTTGACGTACCCGTGAAGTTCATCCGCGCCGTCGTCGGCCTCACCTGGGCCGCCGGGCTGCAGGCCACCGATCCCGGCTGGGTGGACATGGCGGCCGGCGCGCCGGTGATGGACACCTCCCGGGCCCGCGAAGTCCTGGGCTGGGAACCGCGCCGGACCTCGCTGGAATCCCTCAAATATGTCCTGGACGGGATGAGCGCCGGGGATGGGGTGGCCGGTTCCCCGTTGCTGGCGCCCCGCAGCCAGCAACGGAACTAGCGGCAGCGGCGTCAGACGGCTTTCTGCGCCGCTTCCTGAACCGGGCCTTCCGCGCCTGTTCCATCCGCCGATGCCACGGCAAGTCCCAGATCCTCTTCGAGCAGCTTGGCGTTAACCACCACGGCCAGGCGGTATGCATCTCCAGCCACAGCCACCACCTGAGCGGAGGGGTCGGTGGCGTTGCCCACGGCCCACACCCGCTCCTGGCTGGTGCGTCCGAGTTCATCGGTGACAATACAGCCGTCGTCGTCCAGCTTCAGATGCTGTGTCAGGCCGGGCTCCAGTTCGGCTTGGGGTTCCAGGAAGAGCGCCTCACACGGAACCGTGCGCCCGTCGGCCAGTGTCAGCCCGGCCAGCTTGCCGTTGTCCACCCTCAGGCCGGCAACCTCACCCTCAAGCACCCGGATGCCCATGGCCGCCAGGCCCCGGGCATCCTCCTGCCCCAGTTCAATACGCCCGGGCAGCACCAGCGTCACATCTTCGGAAAACGTGCGCACGAGCTGCGCCTGCTGGATGGAGGTCTGGGCCGTGCCCAGCACGGCCAGCACCTTGTCCGCGCTCTCGTAGCCGTGGCAGTAGGGACACTGCAGCACGTCCTCACCCCACCGCTCCCCCAGTCCTTCAATATCCGGCAGCACGTCACGCAGCCCGGTCGCCAGAATCAGCTGCCGCCCCCGGAAACTGCGCCCGTCTGCCGTCAGCACCGTGCCGGTCGGTTCCACGCAGGTGACCGTGGCGTCCACCAGGTCCACACCGTAGCCGGCCACCTCGGCCCGGCCCAGCGCCACCAGTTCGGCCGGAGGAATCCCGTCCCGGGTCGGGAACCCGTGGACGTGTCCGGCCGGGGCGTTGCGCGGGCTGCCCGCGTCGATAACCGCCACGCGGCGAAGGGCACGGGCCAGGACCAGTGCGGCGGTCAGGCCCGCCATGCCTCCACCGACAATAACGACGTCGTATTCCTCGGCCGGGATGTGCGAAGTTGCCATACCTAATTCTTACAGGACCGGCAGTAGATCATCAGCATTCTTAGTATGTTGTCTAGACTTTCCCCCATGGGAGAAACCACGCAGGAAAAGCCTGCATCCAAACTCAAGCAGGGCATCACCGGCCCCATGCTGTATCTGTTCATCCTCGGCGACGTTCTCGGCGCAGGCATCTATGCGCTGGTGGGGGAGGTCTCGGGCGAAGTCGGCGGCGCCATCTGGGTGCCCCTCATCGTTGCCCTGGTCCTGGCATTGCTCACTGCTGCCTCCTACGCAGAGCTGGTAACCAAGTATCCGCGCGCCGGAGGTGCGGCTGTTTTTGCCGAGCGGGCCTTCAAGGTGCCCGCCATATCCTTCCTGGTGGGCTTCGCAATGCTGGCCGCCGGCGTCACCAGCGCGGCCGGTCTCGCATTGGCGTTCACCGGCGATTACCTTGCGCCTTTCCTGGACGTGCCGGCGGTTCCGGCCGCCATCGTGTTCCTGCTGCTCGTGGCATTGTTGAACGCACGCGGCATCTCGGAATCCGTGCGCAGCAACGTCGTGATGACCGTCATCGAGGTCTCCGGCCTGGTGCTGGTGATTGTGCTGGTGGGCCTCATGCTGGGTAAGGGGGAAGGGTACACCGACCAGATCACGCAGTTCCCCGCCGGTGCGAACCCGGGCACCGCGGTCCTGGCCGCCTCCGTCATTGCCTATTACTCGTTTGTGGGCTTCGAAGTCTCGGCCAATATCGCCGAGGAGGTTCGAGATGTCCGGCGGGTGTACCCGAAGGCCATTTTCGGCGCCATGCTCACCGCTGGCCTGGTGTACGTCCTGATCGGACTGGCTGCCTCCGTGGCGTTGCCCACCGAGGATCTCGCCGGGTCCTCCGGACCGCTCCTTGACGTGGTCAGCGCCACCGGATTCGGCGTTCCGGACTGGACCTTCAGCCTCATCGCCCTGGTGGCGGTGGCCAACGGCGCCCTGCTGACCATGATCATGTCCTCCCGTCTGGCCTACGGGATGTCCGAGCAGGGCCTGTTGCCCGGCGTGTTCGGCAAGGTTCTGCCCAACCGGAAAACCCCGTGGGTGGCCATTGCCGCCACCACCGCGGTGGCCATGATCCTGACCATGACCGGCGGTCTGGCTTCCCTGGCGGAAACAGTGGTGCTGCTGCTGCTTTTCGTCTTCCTGAGCACCAACATTGCAGTGATTGTGCTGCGCAGGGACAAGGTGGAGGAAAAGCACTTCCGCACCCCTCTTGTGGTTCCCTACCTCGCCATTGCCTCCTGCATCCTGCTGCTCACCCAGCAGGACGCCGCGGTTTGGCTGCGGGCGGGCATCCTGATGGGTGTCGGCCTGGTGCTGTTCGCGGCGCGCAGGCTGACCAAAGGCAAGACACTGGGCAGCAAGGGGCACCGCAGCACGGACGCCGCAGCGGAGACCGCCGACAACTAGGCCATGGCGTCCGTGCCCTGCCCGCCTGCGGCGGATGGTCAGACGATGCCATGCCGGCGGAGAACAGCAGCCGCACGTCGAGGCAAAAAAAGCCGCCCCGGACCACACGGTCCGGGGCGGCAGTTGTTGTGGCAGGCTACTCGTGCAGATCGTCGTCGTAGTCCTTGCCGGCGTGCTGCTGGCGCAGCTTCCGGCCCTCGGCGATGTCCTTTTCTTCCTGTTCCTGGCGCTTCTCGCTCTGGCGGGTGTCCCGCGGGGGCAGCTGCACGGATTCCTCGGCCTGGATGCCGGCCTGCAGTTCCCGGCCACGCTCCACCTCGGCGTCGAACTCCGCGCCGAAGAGCAGTGACAGGTTGGCCAGCCAGATCCACAGCAGCAGCACAATCACACCGCCGATGGCACCGTACGTGGCGTTGTAGTTGCCGAAGTTGCCAACGTAGAAGCTGAAGCCCAGCGTCGCCACGGCCAGGATCACCAGGGCGATCAGGGAGCCCATGCTCATCCAGCGGAACTTGGGCTGTTTCACGTTGGGGGTGGCGTAGTAAAGGATGGCGATGATCAGCACCGCGAACAGCACCATGACCGGCCACTTGGCGATGTTCCAAATGGTGACCGCCTGGCTGCCCAGGCCAACCACGTTGCCGATGGCTTCGGCGATGGGGCCGCTGATGACCAGCATGAGCAGCAGCGAGGCTGCCAGCAGGATCATGATGAGGGTGACCAGCAGCTGGATGGGACGCAGCTTCCAGATGGGTCGGCCTTCATCCACCTCGTAGATCCGGTTCATGGCCCGGCCGAAGGCACCCACGAAGCCGGAGGCGGACCAGAGGGCACCGAGAATACCGACAATCAGCGCGAGTCCGGCACCCCCGGAGGTGGTCAGCTGCTCAATGGGTCCGGTCAGCTGGTCCGCAGCTTCGGGCGGGGCAAACTGCTTCACGAAGTCCAGCATGACCTGGGTGGTGGCTTCCGCCTGACCCACCAGGCCCAGGATGGAAACCATGGCCAGCAGGGCCGGGAAGATCGCGAGGACCGTGTAGTAGGTCAGCGCAGCGGCAAGGTCGGTGCACTGGTCCTTGGAGAACTCACGGATGGTCTTCTTGAGAATGTACTTCCAACTGGGTTTGGAGACCTCAGTGGGATTATCCGGCTTGCTCGCATCATCGGGACTGGGTGCCGTCTCGGCCTTGCTGTTGCTGTCCTGCGCCACTACGGCCTCCTGCGGGAATCGGTCTTCAGCTTCCCATCGTATTAGTAAGCGTCCTTAGCAACAACAAGGGACCCCTGCGCCGGGAAGGCTACCGGTCCGTGCGCAGGCCGTAGTAGTCCATCAGGACAGCTTCCTCTTCCGCGCTCAGCGGGTTTTCCGGGTTCGCGCCGGGGGAATCGGAAATCTGGTCCTTGGAGTAGTTCACGAAGATGTCCTGGCCGTTGCGTCGGGCCGCGGCCAGGGGAACGTAGTGTTCGCCGGTGTCGAAAAGCCCCAGGTCTACGGTGATCCAGGCCGGCTGGCCGGTGGCTCGGTCCACGTGGACTTCACCCACGAGCCCCAGCCGCTCGCCGTCGTTCGCCCAGACATTGGAGCCTTGGATCTGGTGGAGCACGTAGGCATCCGTCATAACCCCTCCCTTCCCCGGCCCGGCAGGGATGCCGGGCTCTCCCATTGGCGCGCGCCGCACCGGCTGCTGTCAACAGCGGATGGGATCTGCCGGTCTCCGGCAGTGGAAATCGGGATCAGCGCGGGTCCTCTGCGGCGCTTTCCTCCCGCTCGGCGAACACGTCCTCGCCGGGCCCGGAGAAAACCTGCCGCCGTTCCACCGCGTCAATACTGCCGGTAAACAGCTGCGAATCGCTGGTATCCGAGCTGCGCGGCAGCGGTTCCTCCCGGCGGGGGGCAGCAGCTTCCGCAGCGGGCAGGCTGACCTCTTCCCAGCGCTGGCGCGGCAGCGCGTCCGGGTGCCGTTCCTGCAGGTAGGTCACCATGGTTTCCCGGATCAGGCAGCGCAGGTCAAACAGCGTGCCGCTGTCCACTGCGCTGACCAGGATACGGACGCGCACCAACCCGTTCACGGCTTCGGTCACCTGCAGCACGCTGGTGCGCTGGTCCCACAGCTCGGTGCCGGCCAGGGTCTCCTTCAGCTTGGCGCGCAGGTCCCCCACCGGCACCCGCCAGTCGAGGTCCAGTTCCACGGTGCCCAGAATCGCCGACTGGCGGCGGGTCCAGTTCTGGAAGGGAGTGGTGGTGAAGTAGGTCGAGGGCAGGATCAGCCGCCGGTCGTCCCAGATATGCACCACCACGTAGGTCATGGTGATTTCCTCGATGGTGCCCCACTCACCTTCCACCACCACCACGTCATCAGCACGGATGGCATCGGTGAAGGCCAGCTGCAAGCCGGCGAAAACATTGCTCAGCGTTCCCTGCACGGCGAGGCCGGCCACAATGGACAGCAGACCGGCGGAGGCCAGGATACCGGCGCCCAGCGCTCGGACCTCGGGGATGGTCAGCAGCACAAAAGCCACCGCAATGGTGACCAGCACGGCAATACTGATCCGCCGGCCCAGGATCACCTGGGTTTTCAGCCGGCGCAGCCTGCGGTTGTCGCGAGTATCCGTGCTGTACTTCGTCAGGATCATCGCCTCGATGATCAGCAGCATCACGACACCGAACCAGGCCACGGCACCGATCAGCCCCACCACCAGCAGGTAGTCCAAGGTGGCCAGCCAGTCCGCATTCGGGGCCGTGGCGCCGAGGGCGATACGGATGCCGATGAGGCTCAGCACCAGCCGCAGCGGATTGCGAGCCCGGACCGACACCTCCCGGATGCCGGGCACCTTCCGGAATGCCTTGTTGGCCGCCACTCGGACGGCAAAGGCAATGATCAGGGAGATACCTACCGCCACTAGTACGGCGAAGAGCGGTTTCAGTCGAACAGCAAGCTCAAGCAGGTCTTCCATGCTTTCGATGATTGCAAACCTCCTTGGGGGGCTGTCCAATCGGCTGTTCGTTGCCGGCGGAAAACAAACGGACGCCCCGGGGGTTCCCGGGGCGTCCGTTTCTGCAGCTGCTGCGCTCTTACTTGGCGTTGTCCGCGGCGGTGGCGGCGTCGGCAATCATCGGCACCACGTTGTCCAGGGCGTAGGGAATGCTCAGGACGTTGATCGCCGAGGTGGAGAAGACACGGGTTGCCTCGGCATCGGCCACCAGGCTGCCCTTCTTGGCAGCGGGGATCTGGCTGAGCAGCGGATCCGAGGCGATACTCTCCGCCACTTCTTCGCTGGCCACCCAGCTGACGAAGATGTCCGAATCCAGCTGGTTCAGGTTCTCGTCGGACCAGGGGATATAGAACTCGTCGCCCTTGCTGTTCTCCGCCACTACGGGTGCCTGCGTCAGGCCCAGCGATTCCATGAAACGGGGCCGGTTGTCGAGTGCGGTGTAGACACCGTTCTCTGCCCCCGGGGCCAGGTTGCCGTAGATGAAGGTCTTACCTTCCAGCTGCGGGAACTCAGCGGCCCGGTCCGTGATGCTCTGCTCGGTCTCAGCCACCAGCTCGTCAGCCTTCCCGCTGAGGCCCAGCGCCTTGCCGGTCATCCGGGCGGTGTCCTGCCAGGAGGTGCCCCAGGCGACTTCCGGGTAGGCGACCACGGGAGCGATCTTGGCCAGCTTGTCGTAATCCTCCTGCGAGAGACCGGAATACGCAGCGAGGATGACATCCGGATTGGTGGCGGCGACGTCGTCGAAGGCAATGCCGTCAGCCTCGGAGTACTGGGCCGGGGCATTGTCCGAGCCGATCGGTGCGTCCAGATCCTCCAGTGCCTCGTCGATCCAGGGCGTGGTGCCCTGTTCGTTGCCGCCGAACTCGATGAGCGGCATGCCCACGGGAACCACGCCGAGCGCCAGGGCGGTTTCGGCGTTCGCCCAGGAAACAGCCGCGACCCGTTCCGGGGCTTCTTCAATGACGGTCTCACCGAAGGCATGTTCAATGGTGACGGGGAACTGATCGGCGGCGGCGCTGCCGGTTGATTCATTTTCCCCGGAGGCGCCCGTTGAGCAGGCGGAAAGGGACAGGACGGCGACGGCGGCCGCGGCGGCGGCGCGGCGCATCCGGGAGAGGGCCATGGGGGCTCCTTGGAATGAGAAATCACTATTAACGGACGAAACGGATCCGCTCAGGTGTGGACCCAAAAGTAAGGTTAGCCTAGGTTGAAGCCAATTACGCAACGCTAACCTTGCGTAATAGCCACGCACTCCAAGAACCCCGGTTTCAGGACTTCGCGCGTGCCATCCGCCGCAGATCCACTCCGGCATCCCCCAGCGCCGCGGCATCCACTGCCCGCCCTGACTCGATCAGTTTCCGGGCCGCGCGGACGCTGGTTCCGGCGTCTACGGCGGCCACTCCCGCCAGCGTCCCGTCAACGGCGACACGGAACGACATAAATCCCGGCCCGGGTGCACCGCGAAGGACCGTTGTTCCGGGCACCTTGAAGCTGCCGGCAACTTCAAGGTGCACGCCGTAGCGGTCGGACCAGAACCAGTCCGCGCCGGCAGCGGGGGCTGCGTCTGCGAGCATTCCGGCCGCCGCCGCTTCGCCGGTCCGCCTGGCGGCGTCCCAGTGTTCAAAGCGCCGCCCGGACACGCCGTCGCGGCGCGCCGAATCCCCGGCAGCGAAGATCCGGGGATGAGAGGTGCGGCCGGCCCGGTCCGCCAGAACGCCGCCGTCAACGGCCAGGCCGGCATCCTCGGCGAGTGCGGTGACCGGCTCGCCACCCACGGCCACCAGGACCGCCGTCGCCGTCAGGCCGCCGCCGCCTTCCAGGTCCACGGAAAGGGAACCGGCACCGGCCGTGATTCCCGCCGCCCGGCCCCGGACATATCCGGTGCCGTGCGCGGCGTGCAGGCCGTGCAGGTATGCGGCCATGTCCGGACCCACGGCGGCCTCAAAGGGCAGCTCCGACGGGTCCACCAGCGTCACTTCGGCGCCCAGGCTGCGCGCCGTCGCGGCGGTTTCGGCGCCAACCAGCCCCGCACCGAGGATGACCAGCCGGGCTCCCGGCCCCAGATGTGCGCGCAGCTGCGCGGCATCGTCGGCCGTGCGAAGTGTCAGGACGCCCGGCAGGTCCATCCCGGGCACGGGCAACCGGCGGGCACGTGCACCGGTGGCCAGCAGAACCATGTCGGCTACCACCTCCGGCCCGGAGGACAGGGTGAGGACCGGTGCCGCGCCTCCGGGGTTGAGCTTGCAGACGCTGTCAGCGATCAGCTCCACGCCGTTGTCCGCATACCACCGTGACGGTGCCAGCTGCAGCCGCTCACGGTCCAGGCCGCCGGCCAGGAAGGCCTTGCTCAGCGGCGGGCGGTCATAGGGCAGCCCGCCCGGATCCACCAGGTGCAGGGTGCCGGTGTAGCCTCGGCGGCGAAGCTCGCGAACCGCGCTGAACCCGGCTATGCCGCCGCCAACCACCGCCACCGAGGCGGGATGCGCCGGCTCGCTCAAGCGTTCTGCGGCGTCTCGTTGGGGTACAGCCATACCTGGTCTTCCCGCACCTCCACACGGTGGGCCTTGGCGTTCACCATTGCGGGCAGGCAGAGCGCCTCACCGGTGCGCAGGCAAAACCGGGCCGAGTGTATGGGGCATTCCACCTCGTCACCTTCGATCCAGCCTTCGGCCAGGGAAGCTTCCTCGTGCGTGCACGTGTCATTGAGGGCATAGAAGCGCCCGTTGTCACTGTGGAACACCGCAATGTCATCAGCAGTGCCGGCTGTTTCGGCATCCACCACCAGGGCCTCGCCCTCACTGATTTCATCGACTTCGGCTACGCGGATACCCTCGCTCATGCCATTTCCTTCCCCGGCGCCAGGCCACTAACGTGCTGCTCTTACCTCAACACGTTACCGCGGCCCGGCCTACTCCCTGGCGGCTACTGCCGGCGAGGGGCCGCTTTCGATGCCGTCGGGCCGCAGCAGGATGGCACCCTGTCCTTTTGCGCCCGGCTCAAGGCTCCGGATCAGCGCGATGAGTTCAGTCCTCAGTTCCGGACCGATCCCGGCAGTGGAATGGTCCTGTTCGAGGTTTTCCGCGTCGGCAAGCAGCTTCTGGCCCCGCTCGGAAATGGCCATCAGCCGGCCTTTTCTGCCCTCGGCGCCGGCCACCTCCTCCACGAGGCCCTGCCCCGCCATACTCACCAGCGCCGTCCCCAGGGTCTGCGCGGTGACGCGCAGCCGCCGGGCCAGTTCCGCCCGCCGTATGGGCCCGTCCGCCAGCAGGACCCTGAGGATGGTCACCCGCTCCTGCGTCAGGCCCACCGATCTGAGCTTGTTGTCCACTTGGCGCCTTACCAGCCGTGCGGCAGTCGAGAGCAGCCGCACGGGTTCCCAGTCCCCCTCGTTCTGCATCATCCTGCTTCCCTGATACGTCGTTGGTAAGCGATCCGGCCCCGCTGAAATAATCAGCGTGCTTACTATTTCAACGCGTCAGGGGGTGTACTTGTCAAGCCGGGAGGTATTACCGGGCCGCCCAGGCACGGAAGGCGCGGACGGCGTCACCGCCGCCTTCGATGCTCACGTTGGCCGCAGCACGCCTGCCCATGGCATGAAGCGCCAGCTCCACCACGTCGGCGGAGACAAGGACCGAGGGCGAGCCGGCCTTGACCCGGCGCCGGCCGGTCCCCGGCAAGGCAAGCTCGACACCGACGGGGCTGCTGCGGTAGCCCATGCGCGCCATCATGCCGAGCTGTTTCCAGAGTGCCTGCTGCTGCCCGGCGGGCAGTTCCCGCGCGGCAGCAGCCCCGGCGCCGCGCCGGATGTCCTCGTGGTGGATGACGTATTCCACCAGGTTGGCGGCATCCGCCCGGAACGGTGAAAACCGGCCCGGACCGGCGGCAAACCTGTCCACCAGCGCCGCGTAGCCCTGCGGTGTGCCGGCGGCCGCCGCCTCGGCACCCAGGTTTTTCTCCTGCCCGGGCTTGGACCGGCGGACCACGTCGGAGGCAATCCGCCACGGAGCATGTTCCCGGAGCACCAGATGTGCCAGCAGCCTGCGCACATCCCATCCGTCACACAGTGTCGGCGCGAAGGGATCGGCCTCCCGCAGTGTCCGGACCAGCTGCGCGCGTTCCGTTTCCACCCATGCCATGACGATCTCCTTCGGATTGGATTGCCGCCGATATTCCCACCCGCTCCAGCAGATCTGCACGGCGATTCGGTCTGCGCCCCACATTAGCGCCGAACCCTCTTTACCCCTACCTACCGCGGCGTAGCATGGTCCCCACAGCGAGCCGAGGCTGCGACCACGGAGCGGCCCTGAACGAGGAGAAATCCCATGAGTGCCACTGACATCCAGGATGCCCAGGACGCCGGCCGAAACGGCAGTGCCCGCAAAATCAAGGACCGCGTAGTCACCGAACAGGACGCACGCAATGCCACCGAAGCGGCCCGGGACACCAGCGAATCCCGCCCGAGTTTCGCCAAGGGCATCTACCTGGGCAGCTTCAATCTGGACCTCATCCAGTCCCTGCCCGGCGCCGATCCGGATGAGGAAGCGCGTGCCGGGCTGTTCCTTGAGGCGCTGACAGAGTACTGCCGGACCCTGGACGGCCGGCTGATTGAGCGCACGGGTGTCATCCCTGACGAATACCTGCGCGGCCTGGCAGACCTGGGCGTGTTCGGCATCAAGATTCCCCAGCACTACGGCGGGCTCGGCCTGTCCCTGCTGCACTACGGGCGGGCGCTGATGATTCTCGGCACGGTGCACCCCAGCATGGGTGCCCTGGTCTCCGCCCATCAGTCCATCGGTGTGCCGGAACCGGTGAAGGTGTTTGGCAATGAGGCGCAGAAGGAGGAGTACCTGCCCCGCTGCGCGGCCGGAGCGGTGACCGCCTTCCTCCTCACCGAGCCGGACGTTGGCTCCGACCCGGCACGGCTGCGGACCACTGCCGTCCCGTCAGAGGACGGGAGCGAGTACGTCATTGACGGCGTGAAGCTGTGGACCACCAATGGCGTGATCGCCGAACTGGTGGTGGTGATGGCCGCCGTCCCGCCGCACGGCGGGAACAAGGGCGGCATCAGTGCATTTGTGGTGGAGATGTCATCCCCGGGCATCACAGTGGAGAACCGCAATAACTTCATGGGGCTTCGGGGCATCGAGAACGGGGTCACCCGGTTTACCAAGGTGCGTGTCCCGGCGGCGAACCGGTTGGGCCGCGAGGGCCAGGGCCTGAAGATTGCCCTGACCACGCTGAACACCGGCCGGCTGTCGATTCCGGCCATGTGTGCCGCGGCCGGCAAATGGTCGCTGAAGATTGCCCGCGGTTGGGCCGGGGCCCGCGAGCAGTGGGGCCGGCCCATCGGCCGGCACGAGGCCGTAGCCAAGAAGCTTGCCTACATCGCGTCCACCACCTTCGCGCTTGAAGCGGTCTTCGAACTTTCCGCCGAGCTGGCGGACGCCGGCACCAAGGACATCCGCATCGAAGCTGCCCTGGCCAAGCTCTGGGCCAGCGAGATGGCCTACAACGTTGCCGACGAGCTGGTGCAGGTGCGCGGCGGCCGCGGTTTTGAGACCGCGGATTCCCTCGAGGCCCGCGGCGAGCGTGCCGTGCCGGCGGAACAGCAGTTGCGGGACCTGCGCATTAACCGGGTTTTCGAAGGCTCAACGGAGATCATGCACCTGTTCATCGCCCGCGAAGCGGTGGACGCCCACCTCACCGCCGCCGGGGATCTGGCGGTGGCCGATGCCCCGCTCGGCGCCAAGGGCCGCGCCGCCGTGAAGGCCAGCGGCTTCTACGGCAAGTGGCTGCCCACGCTGGCCGTAGGAAAGGGCACCGTGCCGACGTCGTACGCTGAATTCGGCATCCTCGCCAAGCACCTGCGCTACGCCGAGCGGGCCTCGCGCCGGCTCGCCCGGTCAACGTTCTACGGGATGGCGCGCTGGCAGGCGGGGCTGGAGCAGCATCAGGTGTTTCTGGGCCGGATCGTAGACATCGGTGCGGAGATCTTCGCGATTTCCGCCTCCTGTGTCCGGGCCAGGACCATCCGCGCAGAGGATCCGGCGGAGGGTCAGGGCGCCTTCGAGCTGGCGGATACGTTCAGCACTGAATCCCGGGTACGCATTGAATCACTGTTCGATGAATTGTGGAGGAACTCGGACGACGCCGACCGGCAGCTCTCCAAGGGCATCCTGGCCGGCCGGTACACCTGGCTGGAGGACGGCGTGCTGGACGCCTCCGAGGGCACCGGACCGTGGATCTCCGAAACGGCGCTCGGATCCGAGCCCAAGGAAAACCTGCACCGCTGGTACCGCTGAGGTTATCCGGCCGGCGGGCGTGCGCCGACGGCGCCCCGGCAGATCTGCACATAGCGGACCGCCAACTCTTCGGGGCTGAGCGGTCCGCCGGCGCGGTACCACTGGGCCACGCCGGTGCACATGGTGGTGACCGCCCGGCTGGCCTCCTTGGGGTGTGAAGTGCCGAAGCGGCCGAGCCGGACCGCTTCGGCCACCACGTCATCGAGCAGTTTCTGCTGCCGGTCACGGGCCGCAATGTGGGCTTCCCGTGCGGCGCCCTCCAGGCTGCGGATCTCACTGGCGGCGATGAAGGCGTGCTCCCCGCGGTAGGCATGCACCAGCACGAGGCACTCGATCAGCCGGGCAAACCTGTCCTCCACATCCGCTCCGGCCTCCGTCAGGGCGGCAGTGCTGCGCGCATAAAGGTCCGCCATGGCGGATTCGGCGATGGCCACCAGCAGTGCCTGCTTGGAGGGGTAGTGATGATAGAGCCCGGGCACCGAAAGCCCGGCCCGGCCGGCAACGGTGCGGATGGCGGTGCCGTGGTAGCCGTGCTCCAGGAAACACTCCAGCGCACAGTGCAGCAGAGGCGGCAGCACGGGGACGGAGAAATCCCGCCAGTCGGACTGGATCGGGGCGGCCATGGCATCCTTCGGTCGGTTTTTCACTCGGATTGTGACCCTTGACACAGATCGAGGGCCTGCACCAGACTAACCATACCGAGCGGTCGCTCGGTAGTCCCGACAAAGACGGCGGAGCAGATGACGGACCACGCAGCGCAGCAGCAGGACACCGGAACCACCACGGAAGCCCTGCCCCGGCTGACCGGCCGGACCGCCGTCGTCACCGGCGCGAGCCGCGGCATCGGCCTGGCCATTGCCCGCCGGCTGGTAGCCGAAGGGGCAAAGGTCTGCATTACCGCCCGCAACATCGGCCCGCTGAAGGAGGCCGCCGCGGAGTTCCCCGAGGGCAGCGTGCTGTTCCTGGCCGGAAAATCGGATGACCCGGACCACCGGGCCGAGGTCCTGGATACCGTGGCCAGAACCTGGGGCCGGCTGGACATCCTGGTCAACAACGCCGGCATCAACCCGGTCTACGGTCCCCTCACCGATCTGGACCCGGAAGCCGCCCGCCGCATCCTGGACGTCAATCTGCTCGGCACGCTGGCGTGGGTGCAGGCGGTCTGCGCGCACGAGGCACTGGATTTCACCGGCCGCGGCGGATCCGTGCTGAACCTGTCCTCCGTATCCGCGCAGACACCGGCGCACGGCATCGGCTTCTACGGCATCAGCAAGGCGGCGGTGGAACAGCTGACCCGGACCCTGGCGGTGGAACTGGCACCCTCGGTACGCGTGAACGCGCTGGCCCCCGCCGTCGTCAAGACGCAGTTCGCCCGGGCACTGTACGAGGGCCGTGAGGAAAAGGTCAGCTCCGCCTATCCCCTGAAGCGGCTCGGCACGCCCGAAGACGTTGCCGGTGCGGCCGCCTTCCTGGTGTCGGACGACGCCGATTGGGTCACCGGGCAGGTCCTGAACCTCGACGGCGGCCTGCTCGTGGCCGGCGGATCGGCATAGGCGCTGCAGGTTTCGCTTCCTCCCCGCTTCTCCCACCGAGTTCCAGCCCATCCAAAGGACCAGCTATGAGCACCGTATCCCTGCCGCCGGAGATCGAAGACCTGCGCCTGCGCACCCGTGACTTCATCCGCGGCACCGTCATGCCCGCAGAGCCGCGTCCGGGCGACGTCCTCCCCGAAGAGCTGCTTGCCGAGCTGCGCTCCGCCGCCCGGGCCGCCGGGGTCTTCGCCCCGCACGCACCGAAGGAATACGGCGGCCAGGGGGTGCCGCTGGAACACTGGTCCCCCATCTTCCAGGAGGCCGGATATTCCCTGATCGGGCCCTCCGCCCTGAACTGCATGGCCCCGGACGAGGGCAACACGCACATGCTGCACCTGATCGGCAGCGAGGAGCAGAAGCGGCGCTATCTCGCCCCGCTGGTCGCCGGGGATGCCCGCTCCTGCTTCGGCATGACCGAGCCCCATCCCGGCGCCGGGTCCGATCCGGCGGCCCTGCGCTCCCGTGCCGAGAAAGTCGACGGCGGCTGGCGGATCACCGGCCACAAACGCTTTACCAGCGGGGCCAACAACGCCACCTTCTGCATCGCCATGGTCCGCACCGATGCCGTGGACGGCGCACCGGCCGGAGCCACCATGCTGCTGGTGGACATGGACGCCCCCGGAGTACGGATCGGCGAGCAGCTGCACACCATGGACCGGGCCATCGGCGGCGGACATCCGCACGTGCATTTCGAGGACGTCTTTGTGCCCGACGGTGCCGTCCTCGGCGCGCCGGGCGAAGGCTTCCGCTACGCACAGGTGCGCCTGGGCCCGGCACGGCTTACCCACTGCATGCGCTGGCTGGGCCTTGCCCGCCGGTCCCTGGACATAGCACTGGACCGCACCAACCGGCGGGAAATCTTCGGCTCCGTGATGAACGAGCTTGGACTGGCGCAGGAAATGATCGCCCAGTCAGTGATCGACATGGAAACCTCCGACGCCATCATCACCAAGACCGCAGCCCTGCTGGAGACCGACGTGAAGGCCGGGTCCGCCCTCTCCTCCGTGGCCAAGGCACACACCTCCGAGGCCGTCTACCGCGTCATTGACCGCAGCCTGCAGCTCTGCGGCGGAGACGGCGTCACCGACCGGCTGCCGCTGGCCTCCTACCTCAACGAGGTGCGGGCGTTCCGCATCTACGACGGGTCCAACGAAACCCACAAGTGGGCGATTGCCCGCCGGGCTTCGGCCGGCCGCCGCCGCGAGGTGGAGCACGGCGCCCCCTATCTTGCCGATGTCGCGGAGGCCGGGCCCGCGGCCGGCACCCGGACGGCCAACGACGCCGTGTTTTCCGCCGATGCGAAAGCCTGAACCCATGCACACCACCCCTGACGGCCACGAAGTAGTAGCCACCCGCGCCGACGCCGAAGCCCTGGCTTCCCCGCCGCTGCTGATCCTGGACGAAGTCACCGCGTTCTTCGACGCGCACGGGCTCGGCGCCGGGCCGCTGGCCTGGGCCTCCATTGGCGACGGACAATCCAACGTCACCTACCGGATCCGTCGCGGCACCGAAGACTTTGTGCTGCGCCGCGGCCCGCGGCCGCCGCTGCCGCGCTCCACCCATGACATGGTCCGCGAAGCACGGATCCAGCAGTTGCTGCGCGTGCAGGGGGTGCCCGTTCCGGAAATTCTGGCGGTCTGCGAGGATGAGTCCGTGCTCGGTGTGCCGTTCTACGTGATGAACTACCTCGACGGGCTGGTCATCACCAACACCATTCCGCCCGCCCTCTCCTCGCCGGAGGACCGCCGGGCCACCAGCGCCGCCGTCGTCGATGCGCTGGTCCGCATCCACTCCGTGGACGTCAGCAGCGGGGATCTGGCCGGTTTCGGCAAGCCGGAGGGGTACCTCAGCCGCCAGGTGTCACGGTTCGGTTCGCTGTGGGAGATCAACACCATGCGCAACCTGCCTGCCGTGGCGCGGATCGGCGGCTGGCTGGCGGAGAACGTGCCGGACAGCCAGGCCGCCGCAGTGCTGCATGGCGACTTCCGGCCGGGAAACCTGATGTTCGCCCCGCAGTCCCCCGCCCGCGTCATCGCCATCCTGGACTGGGAGATGTCCGCCATCGGGGATCCGCTGGCGGATCTTGGCTACCTCACTGCCACGTATTCCGAGCCCGGCAGCGAATCCACGCCGCTGGAGCTGACCGGCGTGACCCGGCACCCGGGGTATTTCAGCCGGGAGGACGTCATTAGTGCCTACCGGGAGCGGATGGACCTGGATCTGACCGCACTGCCCTGGTACCAGACCCTGGCGCTGTGGAAGGCGTCCATTTTCTGCGAGGCCATCTACACCCGCTGGCTCAAGGGCGAGCGTCCGCATGACACGGTGTTCGGCCCCTCGCTGGAGGAAGGCGTGCCGCAGCTGCTGCGCGCCGCGGCCCGGTTCGCCGGGCTGGAGCGCGCCGCTCTGTAATTCTCCGCTGCCGCCCTGCCGCGGGTGTTGCTAGGGGACGACGACGGCGCGGCCGAGCAGCTGATTGTTCTTCAGTTTCTCGTAGGCCGCCGGTGCCTCGTCCAGGCTGAAGGTCTGGGTGTGCACATTGATTCCTTCGCTCCGGGCCAGGTCCAGCACTTCGAACAGTTCCGATCGGGATCCCCAGTACGGGGCCCGGATGGACGCTTCCCAGGCAGTAGTCGCGGCCATACCCACCGGCAGGGTGCCGGATCCGACGCCTACCAGAACCTGGTCCCCCTGCGCCGCCACCAGCGCCTGGCCCAGGTCCAAGGTGGCCTGGTTGGTCACGAAATCGAAGACGGCATCCACGCCGCGGCCGCCGGTCAGATCCCGGATCATGGGCACCGCCCCGGGCTCGGAGGGGAAGGTGTAGTGCGCTCCGACGTCGGTGGCCAGGTTCAGCTTGGTCTCGTCAATGTCCAGGGCTACCACGGTGGCAGCCGTCAGTGCCCGCAGGATCTGCACGCCCACATGCCCCAGGCCGCCCACCCCGATCACTACGGCAGTGGCGCCGGAGGGCAGCTTATCCAGTGAGCCTTTGATCGCGTGGTACGGGGTAAGGCCGGCATCTGTCAGGGAAACATTCTGCACCGGATCCAAGTCCCCCAGCGGCACAAGGTGCCTCGGACTGTCCACGATCAGGTATTCCGCCATGGCACCGGGCGCGCCCAGTCCG
This sequence comes from Arthrobacter sp. MDT1-49-2, assembly GCF_059090185.1. NCBI lineage: Bacteria > Bacillati > Actinomycetota > Actinomycetes > Micrococcales > Micrococcaceae > Arthrobacter > Arthrobacter sp. MDT1-49-2. Next base: position 83,586 of record NZ_JBNHFK010000009.1, on the reverse strand, counting down.
GGCGGGGCGATGCCGAGTTTTGCAGCATTCCGGCAGTAGTTTTCCTTGCCGCTGGCACACTCGTAACACATCCCGCAGCCCCAGGGCCCGTAGACGGCCATGGAGGTGCCGACCTCGATGTTCCGTACCCCCTCGCCGATCCGGTCCACCACGCCGGCGGCCTCGTGTCCCAGTGTCAGGGGAAGGCCGTAAATGTACTCACCCTCCGGCAGGCTCATGATGAATTCATCCGAGTGGCAGACGCCTGCGGCGGTGACCTTCAGCCGCACCTGCCCCGGACCCGGTTCGGGAGTTTCAATCTCCACCACTTCGGGCGGCGCGCCCAGGGTGCGGTATTGAAGAGCCTTCATGGCGTGCTCCTACTCTCCGCACCGGCGAAGCTCCGCCGCAGGTACGGGTGGATGGCTTTAGCACCTTAATCGTTGCACCCGGGCTCCGGTTGCACAGCCCCTGCGCGGCCCCGGTACCGTGAGGGGCATGAAGAATCCGCCGCTTTCCCTTGCCCTTGCCGCTGTGTCTGCTGCCGGTACGCTCAGCCGGCCCGCCGACTGGTCCCCGTCCCTGCGCCGCCTTTTCATCCTGGCACCTGGCGCAGCCATCGGCGCCATCAGCGTTGTGGCAGTGCAGAAGGGCACCCGGAAGGGCAGGGAACTGGCGGCCGCCTCAACGGTTGACCTGGTTACCCCGTTCACGGCCGCGGCTCAGGACGGCGCTGCGGGTGAGGCAACCGCGCCTTCCTATCTGCGTGCAGCCGGTTCCGCGCCGCGAACCCCGGCCATCGCACTGGCCGGCATGGCTGCGCTCGTGGGGGTCACCGTCAGCGGCGTTTTGGCACTGACCCTGGCACTGGATGAACAGGTTGAGAAATGGTTGGTCCGGCGCGGGGTGGCCCGTCCCCGGTGGGTGATGGCGGCGGCCGCCGCCGCCTCTTCCCTGCTTCTGGACTATGCCTTGGACGGGGCAACGGACTCCGGGGACTCCGGGAAGTCCAAGGGCTGACCAGCCCACCCCCCTATCCGTACACCGGACAGCCGTCAGCCGAACAGTGCCGCTGCCCGGCTGAGGGTCTGAAAGACGCCGTACGCCAGCGGAATTCCCACCAGCAGCCAGCTCACTGTGACCATCGCTTTGTTGCTCATGCGTGCTCTCCGTCCGGGGTTGGTGTCTGCGCCGGAGCCTCCGGCCCGGACTTCGGTTCGTGGTGGCGGGAGTGGACCGGTGTCACCAGCAGATTCGCGATGAACCCGACAATCAGCAGGCCCACCATGGTCAGCAGGGCGGGATAGTAGGCCCCCGCGGTCAGCTCGCCGGGAGTGCCTTGCGCGTCCAGGAATGAATTGACGATGAGCGGTCCGGCAATCCCGGCCGCGGACCAGGCGGTGAGCAGCCGGCCGTGGATGGCGCCCACTTGGAAGGTGCCGAACAGGTCCCGCAGATAGGCCGGAACCGTGGCGAATCCGCCGCCGTAGAAGGACAGGATCACGAAGGCCAGCGCTACGTAGAGGATGGTGGAGGTGTCTCCGAAGAAGGAGAGCAGGGCGTACAGGATGGCGCCGCCGCCGAGGTAGAGCATGTAGATGCGTTTGCGGCCGATCAGGTCCGAGGTGGCGGACCAGACAAAGCGGCCGCCCATGTTGCCGATCGAGAGCAGGCCCACGAATCCGCCGGCAACGGCGGCTGTGACCAGGGAAGCGCCGTCGGGCTGGCGGAAGAAGTCCTGGATCATCGGCGCGGCCTGTTCCAGGATGCCGATACCGGCCGTCACGTTGCAGAAGAGCACAATCCAGACGAGCCAGAACTGCCTGGTCTTGATGGCGTTGGCTGCCGAGACGTGGTTGGTGGTGACCAGGGATTTGGCGGCGACGGCGGAGGGATCAAAGCCCGCCGGTTTCCAGTCCGCGGCCGGAACCCGGATGGTCGCGGCGCCGTACAGCATGTAGATCAGATAAATGGCCGCCAGGGTCAGGAACAGCTTGCCCACCGCGTCCCCGCTGGCCACCCATCCCGGGGTACCCGAGGCCGGATCGTAGAAGGCCAGCAGCGCCGAGGACAGCGGGCTGGCAATCAGTGCACCACCGCCGAATCCCATGATCGCCATGCCCGTGGCGAGCCCGGGCCGGTCCGGGAACCACTTGATCAGGGTGGACACCGGGGAGATGTAGCCGATGCCCAGGCCGATGCCGCCGATCACCCCGTACCCCAGGTACAGCAGCCAGAGCTGGTGCGTAAAGATACCCACGGCTCCCACCACAAAGCCGCCCACCCAGAACATCGCCGAGACAAACATGGCCTTCCGGGGCCCGTTGGCGTCCACCCATGTGCCCATCACCGCGGCGGAAAGCCCCAGCATCACAATGGCAATGGAGAAGATCACGCCGATCTGGGTGAGGCTGGCGTCGAAATAATCCACCAGCGCCGTCTTATAGACGCTTGTTGCATACACCTGTCCGATGCACAGATGTACGGCGAGGGCTGCCGGTGGAATGAGCCAGCGGTTGAAACCGGGCGGGGCGATGGTGCGGTTGCGATCCAGCCAACTCATGCGGACTCCCTTGTCAGACTGCGTCGTTCTCAGACTGTGTGTCAGGAGTCAGGATGCGCCTTGAAGTGCGCCGTGTCCCGGTGTGACACGCGTTTTTGCCGTATCGCACGGAAACATACCGCGCAACCTACTCACCGGTAACTAATTTCCCAAAACCCTTGCTTTGTTACCGCTGGGTAGCTTAGATGTAACAGACATCACACTGACCCGGGTCGGATTCGTCATCTGCGGAAACGGACCGGGCACCTTGCATCCGCGAAGGCTGCGCCCACCGGCGTGCTGCACGCAGCTCAGTCAGTCTCGACCCGTATGAAGCAGAAAAAGGATATTCAATGACGAGTTCCACGTCCGGGCGCGCATCATCCCGCCCGCACACACTTTTAACCGCCCTTTTGGCGTTGTTCCTGATCCTCCTGCTGGCCTTCTTTGTGCTGTTTACCGGCAAGGTGGCCGACGGCGCGGTGCAGCTGAGCGATGGCGCTGAGCGTGCCTCCACCGGTGCAGGGGACCTAAAGGAAGGCGCAGCCAAGGCCAAGGACGGTGCAGACAAAGTTGCTGCCGGCTCCAAGAAGGTCGACGACGGCGCAAACACCCTGGCCAACGGCATCTCCTCCGCCAAGGCCGGCGTGACCACGCTGAAGGAAGGAGCCACCACCCTCGATGAGGGTGCACTGAAGCTCCTCACCGGTGCCGAGGCTGCCAACACCGGCGCCAACAAGCTTGCTGCCGGTGCCACCACTGCCAACAGCGGTGCCCAGCAGCTGGCCACGGGCGGCGCCGCACTGGGTGCAGGCGCGGGCGAGCTCTCGGCCGGCGGTGCAGCACTGCAGGACGGCGCTCTCCGTATTGAGGGCGGCACCAAGCAGCTCGCCGCCGGTACGGGTGAACTGAAGAAGGGGGCCGGAGACGCCAAGGCCGGCGCCGGAGACATCGCCGCGGGAGCTGACCAGCTCGCCGCTGGTGCCGCCCAGCTGAATGATCCGAAGACCGGCGTGCCGTTCCTGGATGCCGGTGCAAAGCAACTCGCGGCAGGCACAGACGAGGCCGTCAAGGGCACCGAGGACCTAGAAGCCGGCGCGCTCCGCCTCAAGAACGGTGCAGCAAAGCTGCAGAACGGTGTCAACCAGCTTGCAGCTCCGGAGGCTGCACCCAAGCTTGCTGCCGGCAGCCGCCAGCTTTCCGACGGGCTCAACACGATCATTGGTTCCCCCACCGCACTTACCGAGGGTTCCGCCAAGCTCGCTGTCGGTTGGGGACTGCTCCGTCCGGCTGCCGACGGACTCGCGGCCGGCGCCTCCACGCTGGCTCAGTCCAATACAGGCTCAGTTACCGCTTCCCAGGAAGTAGTTGACTCGCTGACTGCTCTCCAGGGCGTGGCAGGATCCATGACCGCAGAGGAACTGAACACCGCGCTGGCACAGGCCCTCGGAAAGGCACAGGTCGCCAAGGCAAATGTGGACGGGATCTCTGCCGGTGCTACCGGCTTCAGCAATAACTATGAGAGTTTCAAACCGAATCTGGACGCGATTGTTGCCGGAGCGAGCGAGTACTCTGCAGGTGCTACCGCCTACAGCACTGGCCTGCTGGTCCTCAAACAGGGTGGCCAGGACGTCGCCGACGGTGCCGCGACGGTCAACGGCGGCATCATGCAGCTGCAGGTCGGATTCAACGTCGGCGACGGGACAAACCCCGGCCTCGCAGAAGGTGCCGACAACCTCTATGCCGGAACCCAGAAGCTGTCCGCCGGGTCCAAGGACCTGCAGGCAGGCGCCAAGCAGATTGCTGGCGGGACCGCGAAGGTGAAGACCGGAGTCGGCCAGCTGGCTGCCGGCATCGACATCCTCAAGACCGGAGCGAAGGCACTGGAAGCAGGCAACGGCAAGATTGCCGCAGGTGCCACCCAGCTCGACGCCGGCGCCAACGAACTCGCTTCCAAGTCACCGGAGCTCACTGCCGGTGCAGGCAAGATCGCCTCCGGCGCTGGCGAGCTCAACGCCGGCGCACAGAAGCTGTCCACCGGCGCAGGCACCCTCGCCACCGGCCTGAGCACGCTGGAGACCGGTGCGTACACGCTGGCCGACGGCAACTACAAGATCTACGACGGCACCATCAGCCTGGCTGACGGCACCGGCCGCCTCAACACCGGCACCCAGTCCCTGGACGAGGGCGTCACCAAGCTCGACGACGGCGGCAAGACCCTGACCGCAGGCACCAAGGACCTGAAGAAGGGTGCAGCGGATCTGGCTGACGGCAATGCCAAGCTGGCCGAAGGCAGCGAGACGCTGGCCAACGGCAACGGAGACATCGCCGACGGCGCCGACACCATGCGGGCCAGCACCACGGCACTGACTCCGGGTGAGATCCTCACCTCCCCGAAGATCCTCGCCGTGCTGATCCCGCTGCTGCTGCTGCTGGTTCCGATCGGTATGCTGGTCGCCGGCACCCGCCGCAACGCACAGCACTAGCGTTTCGGAGCGCCACCGCATCACCTCGCATCACTAAAGGAAGGGCAGGAACCGCACCCGCGGTTCCTGCCCTTCCCCGTTAACCGGAAATGTGGTGCCTAGCGTGCGGCGAGGTTCAGCTCCGCGGAGATGCGTTCCGCCGCACTGCGCAGGGCGGGGATGGCACGGCCCGCAAACCCTTCGTCCACGCGGGATACCGGGCCGGAGACGGAGACGGCCGCAGGTGTGGGCGCGTTTGGCACGGCCATCGCGAAGCACCGCACGCCAAGTTCCTGCTCCTGCTCGTCAACGGAATAACCGCGCTCCCGGATCAGCGCCAGGTCCGCCAGCAGCGCCTCGATGTTCCCCAGGCTGTAGCTGGTGGGGGTGGGCATACCGGCCCGCTCCACGATGCTGCGCACCTTCGCGTCGGGCAGCTGCGCCAGGATTGCCTTGCCGACGCCGGTGTCATGGGTGTGCGCGCGGCGTCCGACTTCGGTGAACATCCGCATGGAGTGCTGCGAGGGGACCTGGGCAATGTAGACCACCATGTCGGCGTCGAGCACCGCCATGTTGGCGGTCTCGCCCAACTCGTCCACGAGGTCCTTCAGGTGCGGCAGCGCCACCGAACCGAGCTGCTGGTTTGCGCCCTCCCCCAGCCGGATCAGCTTCGGACCCAGCGCATAACGACGGTTGGGAAGCTGCCGGGCGTAGCCCAGCCCCACAAGGGTGCGCAGCAGCCGGTGAATGGTGGGAAGCGGCAGGCCTGCGGAGGCAGCGAGTTCGCTCAGCGTGACTGCCCCGCCGGCATCGGCAATTAGTTCCAGCAGTTCAAAGACACGTTCCACCGACTGCACGCCGGATCCGGCGGCCCGTTCAGCCATAGTTGACCCTCCCGATGCTCATCGCCGAGTTTATCGCATCGCGGAAAATAGTTCTCGTCAGTGGGAGTTTTCCTGCCGCCGGACAAGGGTGACGGCCAGCGCCCCGGAGTCCGTGGTTTCCTTGCGTGTCAGGGTGTAGGCACCCAACTCCGACGGGGAGTCAAAGAGCCTCTTGCCCTCCCCTACCGTGACGGGCAGAATCAGCAGGCGGTAGGCATCCACGAGGTCCGCCGCATAGAGGAACCGGGCCAGTTGCCAGCTCCCGTGGACCTGGATTTCGCTGCCGCCGTGGGATTTGAGTTTCTCCACGCCGGCCCGTACGTCACCGCGGATGACACGTGTGTTGTTCCACCCCGCGTTCTTCACCGTGGCCGACACCAGATACTTGGGCATCGAATTGATGTGCGAGGCCACCGGATCAAACGGATCGGTATCGGCCTCCCAGAACGGCCGGAGCAGCTCATAGGTGCGGCGGCCAAGCAGCAGCGCGTCCCCGTACCCGAACCATTCCGTTGCTATCCGGGAAACACCGGCATCCATGTGCCGGATCATCCACCCGCCCCGGGTGAATCCGCCGGAGGTATCCTCATCGGCACTTCCCGGGCCCTGCATCACACCGTCCAGCGACAGGAACGTATTGACCGTCAGTTTCACCGAGCACCCCTGTCCCTCTCACCTCGTTCCAGCGTCGGCCCGGGGAGGGCGGGTGTCAACGCCCGGGCCGGGGCACCGCCGTCGTCCTACCAGATGTGGGGAGCGGGACGGCGGGTGCTCGGCAGCGCGACGCTGGCGCGCCACTCAGTGATCCATTCGGGCAGTACGAGGTCCGACGGCGGGACGGCGCCCACCTTCTTGAAAATCTCCTCGTTGGACACCGGACCGTTCTTCGAGAGGAACCGGCAGCCGATGTGCGCACTGGCGTAGATCTCGCCGTCGGCAACCATCCGCTGCTCCAGGTAGATCGCACGGTCATCAAAGCCGACAATCCGGGATTCAATGGTGTAGCGCTGGTGCAGCTGCAGCGACTTGCGGAAGCTGATGGTCTCGTTGTTCACCACCGGGTTCCACCGGTTCTTCTTCATCTGGTCCCACATCCCGCTGCGCACCAGCAGGTCAAACCGGCCCAGGTCCATGAGTGAGAGGTACATGCCGTTGTTCAGGTGCCTGGCAACGTCGATGTCCGTCACCAACACCCGCATGGGCACGGAGGAGGAATCGAAGAACCCGAGCTTCGGGCGGCGGCGGGCACGGAAGAGGATCAGGATGGTGCGCAGAATCAGGTGCATGGCCGCTATATTACCGCTCAGTAACTTAGACCGGTAGACCGCCCGCCTTCTTTTCCTCCCGAGTCGCCGCGGCTTCACGCCGACGCCCGTCCTCCCACAGGTTGCCCCGCCACTCTGTCCCGGCGCCGCCAGCCACGCTAACCTGCCCGGCATGCATACCCTCGTTGTCCTCTATGGACATCCTCTGGACCCCCAGGCCTTCCGGACGTATTACAACCAGGTACACCTTCCCCTGGTGCGGAACATTCCGGGGATCCGCGCCCTGCGCGAATCCCGGGACCTCACCGCTCCGGAGGGCACGGCCCCGTACTTCGCCCTGTTCGAAGCGGATTTCGATGACGAGCCCGCCATGCAGGAGGCCATGACCACCGCTGAAGGCCAGCTTGCCAACGCCGACATTCCCAACTTCGCCACCGGCGGCGTAACCGTTTTCACCTACCGGCGCTAGCCACCCGGCGGCATGCCAGGCCTCAGTCTTCACCGGCCATACGTTTGTAGCCGCGCCTCCGGCAGTCCATCCACAGGATGACATCCATGGCCCGCAGCGTGGAGACGGGGGCTGGCAGCTCCGCCCGGTGTTGAATGTCGGCGAGCCTGCGGGCGAGATCCCGGCCGTCTGCCGTCAGCAGCGAATACCACTCCTCCCACTGCGTGAGCGAGGTACCCAGACCGGCACTTCGAGCCACCGTGGCATCCCAGATCGGGATCAGTTTCGGCCTCTTCCGGGCCAGCAGCTTGCTGGCCTTGCCGGACCCCGCCTTCCACTGCCCGCCCTTGTATCCGCGGAGCAGGTCCCAGAGCAGCCAGGCCGGGCTTTCCTTGCCCAGCACATGGAAGTATTCGACGGCGGTGACATCCTCCATCGCGAGGTCCACGGGGATGCGCTCCAGCAGTTCACCAATCTGCGCCGACCCGGTTTCCAGCAGCCCCACCACGCCGGGACCCGTAATCTCCTCCCCGAGCAGGGCAAGTGCCAGCACGTCATCGGCGGTGATGCGGTTCGCGACCTCCGGAGCGTCCCCTCCGCCGGCCCACGTGTCGAACCGCGCGCCGGTGCGCACGTGCCCCGAGGTCAGCTTTTGCCGGTAGTAGCGGTGCAGCAGGTCCGCGGCGTCGTCGATGTGGTTGGCGTCAAGGATTGCTGGCAGGTCCACGGTGTCCACCTCACTCGGGAGCGGTAATCAAGCCCTTCGAAACCATCCAGTCATAGGCGACGTCGGCGGGTTCCTCACCGTTGACGTCCACGGCCAGGTTCATCCGGCGCAGCTCCTCATCGGTCAGCAACGGAGTGATCTGCGCGAAAACGGCCTCAAGTTCCGGATATTCCTCCAACGCTTCCGTGTTGAAAACCGGTGCGGCGTTGTACGCCGGGAAGTACGCCAGATCATCCTCGAGCACGGTCAGCCCCAGGGAATCGATCCGCCCGTCCGTGGCAAAGACCTCCCCGAAGTTGCATTCGCCGGCGTCGGTGGCCGAATACACGGCGCCGGTGTCATAGATGCCGATGTTGCCTTCCGGGACTCCGTCCGGCGAACCGCGTGGCAGGCCGTACCGTTCCAGCATCGGGTTCATCCCGTCGGGGCGGGAGTTGAATTCCGCCTCCAGGCAGAACGTGCGTTCCTCCACCGGCAGGGCGGCAATATCGGAGATGCTGCCCACCCCCAGTTCCTCGGCGGCTTCACTGCGGATGGCGAACGCGTAGGTGTTGTTCATGGGGGCGGGCGCTCCCCAGGTCAGGCCATTGGCCAGATCCGCGTCATGCACCGCCTGCCACTGCTTCTGCTTGTCCGCAATTCCTTCAGACTTACCCAGGTACGCAATCCAACCGGTGCCGGTGTATTCCCACGTCACGTCCGCCTGTCCGGACACCATCAGTTCGCGGGCCGGCTGGCTGCCGGGGATGTTGGTGAGGTCAGTGACATCAAACCCGGCAACCTTGGTTGCCAGCACGGAGATTTTGCCCAGGATGAGCTGTTCGGTGAAGTTCTTCCCCGTGACGGTGAGTTTCGCGTCCTCAGGCAGGCCGTCGATGCGCTGGATGGACCCGGGGTCGGCTTCCGGAACGTAGGAGGCGGCCGGCTGCAGTCCGCATCCGGCCAGCAGCAGGCCGACGACGGCGGCGCCTGCCGCTGCGAACCGGATACGGGCCGGTTTCGGCGTCTTCATCAGAGTCCTTTCGGCCGGGCCACGTGCTCCACGACGCGTCCGATCCAATCCACGATCAGGGCCAGCAGCGCCACCAGCACGGCGCCGGCCACCAGCACGGTGGTGAGGTTCAGGTTCACTCCGGTGGTGATGAGGATGCCCAGCCCGCCGCCGTTCACGAAGGTCGCCAGGGTGGCGGTGCCCACCAGCAGCACCAGCGCGGTCCGCACCCCGGAGAGCATGATCGGCACGGCCAGTGGCAGCTCAAGTTTGAACAGGACCCCCGATGAGCTCATTCCGACACCGCGGCCCGCCTCCACAATGCGGGGGTCCACCTGCTGCAGGCCCACCATGGTGTTGCGCATGACAGGCAGCAGGGCATAAACGACCAGGGCGCTGACGGCGGCCTGGAACCCGAACCCCAGCCAGAAGGCCAGCAGCACCAGCAGCCCGATCGCCGGTGCTGCCTGTCCGATATTGGCCAGCGCCATCACTGGTCCGGTGATCCGGTGCAGCCGGCCACGCGTCAGGACAATGCCCAGCGGGATCGCGATCACCAGCACAATCACCGCGGCGACACCGGTGAGGAGCAGGTGCTGCACGGTGTAGTCCCAGAGGGCAGCCGGGGCCAGGGTGGTGCGCTCGGTGGCGCTCAGCTCAGCGGTACTCAGCCAGAGCATCAGCAGCGCAAAGGCCACCGCGATTCCCGCCAGCTGCAGGAGCAGCGGGCGCCACGACGCCGGGACGGCGCCATTCTGCGCCTGGGTCTGGGCCGCTGCCTGCGAAGCCGCCGCGCTCACGACGTCGCTCCCGTGCCGGCAGCGTCCTGGACCGGGACCGGGTCCCCGGCACGCTGAATCATGCCGCTGTTGACGCCCACGGGTGCGCTCGACGAACCCTGCTGCGCGGCGTCGTTCGCTGCAGTGATGGCCTCCATCACGGTCTGCACCGTGACCATGCCCAGGAAACTCTCGCGCGGGCCGGTGACCAGGGCCGCGCCGGTGCTGGAAACCAGCATGGTGTCCAGGGCGTCATTCAGGGTTGCCTGGTTGCCGATCACCGGAAGGCGTGGATCAACGGCGTCGGTATGCCGGTCCAGGCGGCTGAGCTGGCGGCGGGAAAGCCATTGGATGGGCCGGCCGCGTTCATCGAGCACCACTGCATTCTGTTCGCCGGCGCCCTGCAGGCGCGAGAGGGTATCGCTGGCGAGGTCCCCGACAGACGCCGTCACGGGGGTCACCAGATCCACCTCGTTGACGCGCGTGAGGGTCAGCTGTTTCAGGCCGGCACCGGAGCCGATGAAATTCTCCACGAATTCGTTGGCCGGATTCGCCAGGATCCGTTCCGGGGAATCGTACTGCACCAGTTGGGCGCCCTCGTCGAAAATGGCGATCCAGTCACCCAGCTTCACCGCCTCGTCGAAGTCATGGGTGACGCAGACAATTGTCTTGTGCAGCTCGGACTGGATGTGCAGCAGTTCATCCTGCAGCCGCTGACGGGTGATCGGGTCCACGGCGCCGAACGGTTCATCCATCAGCAGCACCGGCGGGTCCGCCGCCAGGGCACGGGCCACGCCCACCCGCTGCTGCTGGCCGCCGGAAAGCTCCTTGGGATACCGGTCCCGGTACAGGGCCGGATCGAGGGACACCAGCTCCAGCAGCTCGTCCACCCGCGCCCGGATCCGGTCCTTGTCCCAGTTCAGCATCTTGGGCACCACCGCGATGTTCGCCGCCACGGTCAGATGCGGAAACAGCCCGCCGGCCTGAATCACGTAGCCGATGCCGCGGCGCAGCTGGTCGCCGTCGATCCCCGTGACGTCTTCGCCGTTGAGAATGATCCGGCCGCTGGTGGGTTCAATGAGCCGGTTGATCATTTTCAGCGTGGTGGTCTTCCCGCAGCCCGAAGGGCCGACCAGCATGACAATGCTGCCCTGCGGGATTTCCATGGTCAGTCCGCCGACGGCCGGTTTCGCCTGCCCCGGGAATTGCTTGGTGACATCTTCGAGAAGGATGCCGGCACCTGCGGCCTTGGCATCATTTGCAGGGGATTCAGTCTCAGACACGGATACCTCGCGGGGTTGTGAGCCGGCCGAGGCCGACTAGGAGCAGGTCGAGAATCAGAGCCAGCAGGATGACGCCGACGACGCCGACCACCACCGATTGCAGGGAGTTGGCACCTCCCAGCCGGGAGAGGCCTGAGAAGATAAAGCCGCCCAGGCCCGGGCCCAGGGCGTAGGCCGCAATGGCGGCAATGCCCATGACCATCTGCGCGGAAACGCGCACCCCCGCCAGAATGACCGGCCAGGCCAGGGGCAGTTCAATCCGCAGCAGGGTACGCAGCCGGCTCATGCCGATCCCGCGTGCGGATTCCACAACGGCGGGAGAAATGCCGGACAGGCCCACCACCGCGTTGCGCAGGATCGGAAGGGTCGCGTAGAACGCCACCACAATCACCGCCGGTGTGGCGCCGAATCCGACCGGCGCTATCAGCAGGCCGATCAGGGCGAAGGATGGCAGTGTCAGGCCGATGGCCGAGACGGCGTTGGCCACCCCAGTGAGGGTTTTGTTGCGGTAGACCAAGGCTCCGATGACCACGGCAATCACGGTGGCCAGGATCAGGCACTGCACCACCAAGCTGAAGTGCTGCCATCCGGCGAACAGGATCTGCTGATACCGGTCCGCCACGAAATCCCACACATCAAGACCTCTTCGCTCTGGCTGGGAAAGCTCCCTGGGCTCCGTTCCGGTTCTGCAGCAACGGTTTCCCTGCAGCGGCCGGCCCGCTGCTTCTTCCCATTAAGCGCCGATCTACCCCGAACCGGAACAACCCGGCGCCGGTACAGCCGGTTTGGTCTGGTTTCCGGTTCGGGCGCTCTAGTTGGACATTCGGGGTTCATGGGTCCGGGCAGCGCCCGTAAGCACCTGCCGACCGGGAATCCGCGCCTTCCGGCGGACCCCGCGTAGTCCATAGTGCAGTTATTGCACTCTGGAGTGACCGCTGGCTACATCTGCTGCACTATGAATGCCGTGACATGCGGGTTCGCAAACCTCCTCGGCGGAAATCGACGGTGTGGGAAATAACTGCCACTGCGCGTTGGAGGGATTTCCCAAATCGGCAGGGAAACGCACAAACCGGAGCGGGAAGGCTGCGAAGCCCGCTGTGCCGGGACCGCAGCACTGGTTGGCGCCACAAGGCCCCCCGTAAATCCCCGCGGAGGCCCCGGTGTCCCCTAGAGTGTCCGCCATGGACTCCCCGCCGCTGATCGCCTACATCGTCTTCGGCGTCGGCCTTGTGGCTCTAGGACCGGTGGCCCTCATCATGGGCATCCGGGCCTACACCGGGCGCTATACCTCGTGGCTGGCCCTGAGGGTGGCAACAGGTTCCACCGCCAAGCATTCCCGTCTGGGGTTTGTGTGCTTTTGGGCCGGACTGATGTTCACCGGTGCCCTGGCGGCGATGGGCCTGGGGCTGATGGGCGCACCCGAGGCCCTGGTCCGGGTGATCACCTGGGTGTCGTGGTCCGTTGGCCTGCCCATCGCCATGATGCACCAGTATTTCCTGCCGAAGTTCCTGCGCCCCCTGCTGCTGCCCAGCTGGTACCGGGAATGGGAAGCAGCCCAGTTCGAGCGGGAGGAACGGGAGGATCAACGACGCCGGGCCCGGCGCCAACGCCGCCGGGAGAAACGCCGGAAGGAAAAAGACGCATCCAGGAAAAAGCAGGAAAAAGCGGCGTCGTCTCCCCGCTGACGGCCGCGAAGCGGGGATGCCTGGACTTTCCGTAAGGCCCTGAGCGTACGCAGGACCTATCCGGGACCGATTGCGTCAGCGCCGCCGGTCATCCTGCTCCCGCAACGCCTTCCACGCCCCGGTGGACCACAGCGCCCAGATGACCAGCAGCGGCTGGAAGAAGAGCCGGACCAGCCGGGCGCGGTCTGAATCCAGTCCGAAGGCGTCAGTGTGCGTCACGTACTGGGAGATATTGCCCGGGAAAATGGCGATGAAGAACGCGGCCGCCGCCAGCCCCGCGGGCACCCGGCGTTTGCGCAGCAGGATCAGCGACGCGCCCAGGCTGAGTTCGGCGACGCCGGAGAGCAGCACCACCGCGTCCTCTTCCAGCGGCACCCAGCCCGGAACCTGGGCCTGGAATTCCTGCCGGGCAAAGGTCAGGTGCGAGGTCCCGGCGAAGGCGAGAAACGCCCCGAGGGCGACGGCGCCCACCCGCCGGGCTTTCGACGTCGGCAGGGCCGGGCGGACAGCAACGGCACGGAGCTTGGAAAGTGCAGACATGCCCCGACGCTAGCACTGCCAGGGACCGGGCGGGTGCGGCCTGCCCGGTCCGGCTCATCCGCCGGCGACCCCTAGGTCAGCCGGTTGTAGGCCAGCTGCGCCAGCGCGGCAGCCTGGTCCCCCAGCACCGAATCATCGAACACCACCCGCGGCGAGTGGTTCCAGGCCGCGGTCACGGGATTGACCTCCGGCGGGGTGGCGCCCAGGAACAGGAAAGTTCCGGGCACCTCGTTCAGGATCAGGGAAAAGTCCTCCGAGCCCATCAGCGGGTCCCGTGATTCGACCACCCGGTCCTCACCGAAAATCTCCCGCAGCCCCGTGATCGCCTCCCGGGTCCGGCCGGCGTCGTTGGTGGTGACCGGATACCGGATGGTGAAGTCCACCTCGACACTGCATCCGTGGGCAGAAGCGATCCCTTCGGCGAGCGCCTTGGACTCCACAATGACGCGGTCCAGGGATTCCTCCGACAAGGTCCGCACCGAGGCACCCAGCCGCGCGGAATCCGGGATGACGTTGATGGCCTCGCCGGCGGAGAGCTGGGTGACGGTCAGCACGATCGGATCGAAAGCGGAAAACCGCCGCGTGGCCATGGTCTGCAGCGCGGTGGCAATCTCGGTCAGCGCGGGAACCGGGTCAACGGCGGTCTGCGGCTGGGAACTGTGCCCGCCGGACCCTTTCACGGTGATCCGCAGTTCGTTCGCCCCGGCCATCAGGGTGCCCGGCTTGGTGCGGAAGACGCCCCGCGGACCGGGCCGGACGTGGATCCCGTAGGCCGCAACGGGACGTTCGCCGGCGGCGTCGAGCACTCCTTCGTCAATCATCAGGCTGGCGCCGTCATGGCCTTCCTCCCCGGGCTGGAACATAAAAATGACGCTGCCGGAAAGGTCCTCCTGCTGCGCGCACAGCAACCGGGCGGCACCCACCAGTCCGGCGACGTGCAAGTCATGGCCGCAGGCATGCATATTGCCGTTGCCGGAGGCGTACTCCAGATCGGTCAGCTCGGCCACGGGCAGCGCATCCATGTCCCCGCGCAGCAGTACTACCGGCCCGGGCTCCGCGCCCCGCAGCACGGCGATCACCGACGTCGACTTCACACCCAGCGTGATCTCCAGGTCCAGGCCCTCCAGCGCCGCCAGCACCTTGGCCTGCGTCAGCGGCAGGTCCAGGCCGGTCTCCGGCTCGCGGTGCAGGGACCGCCGCAGCGCCACGAGCTCCGGGAGGATCGCCTGTGCTTCTTCTACAAACATGCTTTCAGTCCTGTCATCCGCGCTGATGCCCGGCCGCCGGGATCTCCGTGCTGCCGCTCCTTACGCAGTAAATCACTCCTTTCCTGCCGGCACAGCCTTGGTGACGGTCCGCCACCGTCCCGGGACGGCAATCCAGCACAGAATCCCACCGAGTGGTACTGGTGTACCCCTAAGGGGAACCGTCAGCCCCACCAGCACCACTGGGCGGGAAACCCTGCCGGCCGGAGACCGCCGGAGCAGACCACCGCCAGCCGCCAGCCGCCAGTCGCCAACCGCCAACCGCTGCCTACTGCCAGCTGCTGCCTGCTACTGCCTACTGCCTACTGCCGCAGGGTGCCCCAGAGTCCCCCCGACGTTCATCCCTGCGGCGGAGCCTCCGGCAGGGGTCCGGATCCTAGACTGGTCAGCATGATGGAGACTTTGGCCTTCGAGACGGCCGGCCCGGCGGCTGCGCAGCGCGGCTCCGCGCGCCCCCGCTTACGGGTACTGCTGCCCTGGCGCACCGGGGAGGACTGGGAGCGTCCGGGCCCCACCGAGGAGCAGCAGCGCAACGATGTGCTCGGCACCCTGGCCCTGCTGCTCGTAGCGGCCTTCATCCTGGAGGTCAGCCGCGGAATCGGCGCCGCGGCCGGTGAAACCCGCCCGATCTGGGCGCAGCACGCGGCCCTGGCACTGATGATCCTGCCCCTGCTGGTCCGGCGCCGGTTCCCCGTCCTGGTGATGCTGGCCAGCAGCGCAGCGTTCCTCTCCCTGTCCCTGCTGGTGCCCAGCGTCTCCGGGCAGATGGCGTTCCAGGCGGCCTATTTCGCCTCGCTGTACACCGCGGTCGCATGGGCCCGGGACCGGAGGGCGCTCTGGCTGGGTATTACGGTGGTCATCGCCGTTATGGCCCTGTGGGTGCTGCTCTCCTTCACCGTGTCCTCTTCCTATGACGGCATGCTCGAACGGTTGAACGAAGGTGATGAGACCTACCGCGGCTTCCTTCCGCCGCTCACCTCCCTGGCCATCTACAACACCGCCGTCAACGCCGCCTACTTCGGCGGGGCGATCATGTTCGGCATGAGTTCCTGGCGCAGCGCGCACCAGCGCGAGCTGCTGCTGAAGCAGTCCGCCCAGCTTGAAGCGCAATCCGCGGAACTGGCCCGCCAGGCGGTGCTGGATGAACGCCTGCGCATCGCCCGGGAACTGCACGACGTCGTAGCGCACCACATCGCCGTCATCGGCGTCCAGGCCGGCGCGGCCCGCCGGGTGCTGGAGAAAAAACCCGATGCCGCGGCCGGTGCCCTGCAGACCATTGAGGCGTCCTCCCGTGAAGCGGTGTCCGAAATGCGTGCCCTGCTGGGGGTGCTGCGTGCCGAAGAGCAACCGGCTGCGGAGTCCGACGGCGGTGCGCGGCGCACTCCGGAACCCGGCCTCGCCGATCTGCCCGCCCTGGTGGCCGAGCATGAGCAGCTGGGACTGCGGGTTGCCTACCACCGGTCCGAGGAGGAACCCGGTGCATTGGACCGCATCCCGGCGCCGCTCGCCCTGTCCATTTACCGCACGGTGCAGGAATCCTTGGCCAATGTCCGCCGGCATTCCACGGCCGGAGGTGCCGTCGTCGCCCTGCGTACCGGTTCCACCGGCTCCGCCACCTGGGTAGAGGTGGAAACCGTGGACGACGGCCGCCCGCGCAGCGGCAGTACCGCAGGCTCCGGGTTCGGCCTCCGCGGCATCCGCGAACGGGCGGCGCTGCACCGCGGGCACAGCGAGATCGGTCCGCGGGAAGGCGGCGGCTGGCGGGTCCGAGTCCGTTTCCCGCTCTCCTGACCCCGGCCGCCACCCCGCCGGAGCGGGCCCCGACCTGAGCCCCGGCGCCACGCCCTCCGACGCCACGCCCTCCGACGCCACGCCCTCCGACGCCACGCCCTCCGACGCCAGAACAGCCGGACGCCAGGACAGCCGCCCGCAGGACAGCCGCCCGCAGGACAGCCCGAGGACACAGTCCCGTCACATCCCAGCACCGGCCGCCGGTCCTCCCCGGGGATGCCCTCCCATGCCGCTACCGTGGTGTTACGCGGGCCGTGCAGGCATGATCCGCGATGTGTGGGGGTAATCCCGTTGAAAGGGAGGATAGAGAAAATGGAACCGATCCGGGTTCTGCTGGCAGATGATCAGGCACTGGTGCGGGCCGGCTTTGCCATGATGCTCTCCGTCGAGGAGGAAATCGAGGTGGTGGGCCAGGTGGCCAACGGCCGTGACGCCGTCGACTTCGCCGCCAGGAACCCGGTGGACGTCATCCTGATGGACGTACAGATGCCTGTTTTGGACGGCATCCGGGCCACGGAACAGGTAGTGGCTGCCGGTACCGCGAAGGTCATCATCCTCACCACCTTTGAGCGCGATGACTACCTCTTTGACGCCCTGCGCGCCGGTGCCAGCGGGTTCCTGCTCAAGAACGCGGACCCCGATGACCTGGTGGCGGCCGTGCACGCCGTGGCCTGCGGGCATGCCCTGCTGGCGCCGGAGATGACGGTGCGCGTTATTGAACGATTCGCCAGCCAGCAGCGGGAGGGAACAGCCGGAACGGCTCCCGCCGGACCGGCCGCGCCCGTCCCGTCCCCGGCCGCCAGGGAGACGCAGAAACTCCTCGATTCCCTGACCTCCCGCGAGCGCGAGGTCCTGGTGAACGTGGCCGCCGGGCGCAGCAACGCCGAGATTGCCGCGGGCATGTTCGTGGCGGAGGCAACCGTCAAAACGCACGTGTCCAACCTGCTCGCCAAGATCCAGGTCCGCGACCGGGTGCAGGCCGTGGTGTTCGCTTATGAATCCGGGCTCATCCTCGCGGGGGACAAACCCGCAGCGCACTAACCCGCACGGCCCTCCCCCGGGTGGCCGATCCTCCGCCGCAGTGCCCTCACTAGGCTTAATGGTGAAGATCACCCACTGAGCCCG
Organism: Arthrobacter sp. MDT1-49-2; assembly: GCF_059090185.1. Classification (NCBI taxonomy): domain Bacteria; kingdom Bacillati; phylum Actinomycetota; class Actinomycetes; order Micrococcales; family Micrococcaceae; genus Arthrobacter; species Arthrobacter sp. MDT1-49-2. The sequence goes on along the minus strand of NZ_JBNHFK010000009.1, from coordinate 65,817 downwards.
GCCTGCCGGGAAAAGGAGCGGCCACCATGCTGCAGGTACGCAGCCTCACCCGGCGTTTCGGAGACAAGACCGCCGTGGACAACGTCAGCTTCGACGTCCCCTCCGGCAAGATGACCGGGTTCGTGGGCGCCAACGGTGCCGGCAAAACCACCACCATGCGGATGATCATGGGGGTGCTCACCCCCAGCGACGGTGAAGTCCTGATGGATGACGTGCCGCTGACCGCCAAGATGCGCTCGCGCTTCGGGTACATGCCCGAAGAGCGCGGCCTCTATCCCAAGCAGCCCATCCTGGACCAGCTGGTCTACCTCGGCCAGCTGCACGGCATGAGCCAGAATGACGCACGCAGCTCCGCACTGGACATGCTGGAACGGTTCACGCTGGCGGACCGGACCAAGGACAAACTTGAATCCCTGTCCCTGGGCAACCAGCAGCGCGTGCAGATCATCGCGTCCCTGATGCACCGGCCCACTGCCCTGATCCTGGACGAGCCGTTCTCCGGCCTGGACCCGGTGGCCGTGGATTCCATGGTGGAGCTGCTGCGCGACTACACCGCGCAGGGCGTGCCGGTGCTCTTCTCCAGCCACCAGCTGGACCTCGTGGACCGGCTCTGCGACAACCTGGTGGTCCTGCAGCAGGGCCGGATGATTGCCTCCGGTACCGGCGAGGACCTGCGTGCCCGGGCCGCCAACCGGCACCGGGTCACTGTCCTCCCCGACGCCGGCTGGATCCGGGAAGAGCCCGGCGTGCGGGTGATCGACGTCGCCGGCCCCACCGCCGTCGTCGAACTGGAGGACGACGCCGCCGGGCAGCGGCTGCTGGCCGCCGCCCTCTCCCGTGGGTCCGTGGAAGAGTACGCCCCCATCCGTCCGTCCCTGAGCGAGATCTACCGCGAGGTCACAGCATGAGCACCGAACGTTCCACCGCCCCCTGGGCCATCGTCACCCTCCGCGAGGTGATGGTGAAGGCCCGCGACCGCAGCTACCTCATCTCCACCCTGGTCACCGTGCTGATCATTGTGGGAACCGTGCTGTTCAACGCCTTCATGAGCACCCGCGGCGAGGAATACACCGTTGCTGTCACCGGCACCGAAGGCCAGTCGGTGGTAGCCCTCGCGGATGAGGCAGGCCAGGCCGACGGCGGCAACACCGCCTTCGAAGCCGTGACCGCGGATTCGCCCGACGCCGCCCTGCAGCTGGTCAGGGAGGATGAGGCGGACGCAGCCCTGGTGCGTGAGGACGGCACCTGGACCCTCACCGGGCTCACCGAAATCGGCAACGGCCTGCAGGGCGGTCTGGCCGAGGCGCTGCGCAGCTACGCCCTGGAGAGCAATGCGGCTGCCGCCGGCACCACCTCCGCGGAACTGCTGGCCGGCTCCGAACTGGAATCCGAGCTGCTGGAAGGCAGTGCGGAGAACCAGCTGCTGGCCACCATTGTCGGCTTTGTCTTCGCCTTCCTGTTCTACATGGCCGCCATCATCTTCGGCATGGCCATTGCCACCTCCGTGCTGGAGGAGAAGCAGAACCGGGTGGTGGAGATCCTGGCCACCGCCATTCCCATCCGGCAGCTGCTCTACGGCAAGGTGGCCGGCAACACGGTCCTGGCCATGGTCCAGCTGGCCCTCTACGCCGGTGCCGCACTGCTGGCACTGAACCTCACCGGCACCGCAGAGACCGTGGGAGCAATCATCCCGGCGTCCGGCTGGTTCCTGGTCTTCTTCCTGGCCGGGTTCCTGATCCTCGCCTCGGCCTGGGCCATGATCGGCTCCATGGCCAGCCGCAGCGAGGATCTGAACAACAGCTCCGCGCCGGTGCTGACGGTGATCATCGTGGCCCTGTTCGCCGGCATGTTCGCCAAGGGGCAGCTGCTCGTCGCCGCGTCCTTTGTGCCGGTGGTGTCCTCCGTCGCCATGCCGGTGCGGATGCTCAACGGCGAGGTGCCGCTCTGGCAGACCCTGGCGTCCCTGGTCATTGCCCTGGTGGCCGCCTACGGCCTGCTGCGCTTCGGCGAGCGGATCTACCGCCGGGCCGTGATGCAGAGCGGCGGTTCGCTGACGCTGCGCAAGGCCATGAAGCTGGAACAGTAGGAGGCTAGAGACCGTCCCGCATCAGGGCCGCCAGGGAACGGAACCGTTCGTTCCCCTCCAGGTCCTCGAGCAGCACCGCTTCACCGTCGGGGCCGCTGAGGGGTATCCGCCAGTTCGGATACTCGTCGGCGGTCCCCGGCTGGTTCTGCGTCTTTTTCTCGCCCACCAGATCCGCCAGCGCCACCCCGAGCAGGGCCGACGGGGTCTGCAGCACAAACCGGTGCAGCGCCTCCACGGTCCGCTGCACTTCCTCCCCTTCAAGCTGCCCGGCCACCTGTCCGGAAGAATCAGCAGGCAGCAGCCCGCGCTCACGCAGCACGGCCAGCACGGCTTCCTGCGCCTCGCTGTCGGCCTTACGCTCTTCTTCGACCGGCCGGTTGAGCAGGCCCAGGGACTCACGCAGGTTCACGTGTTCGCCCGCCAGATACCCGGCGGTGGGCGGCAGGTCGTGGGTATTCACGCTGGTCAGCGCGCCCACCCGGTATTCCTCGGGGGCACGCGGTCCGTCCTCGGTCTGCTCGAACCAGAGGATGGAGGTGCCCAGCACCCCGCGCTCGGCCAGGTACTCCTGCACCCACGGTTCGAAGACACCCAGGTCCTCGCCGATGACGACGGCGCCGGCGCGCTGGGCTTCCAGCGCCAGGATGCCGATGAGCGCCTCGTGGTCGTAGTACACATATGCCCCCTCACCGGGAGACTCCGCGTCCTGCGGAATCCACCAAAGCCGGAACAGCCCCAGGATGTGGTCCACCCGGATGCCGCCGGCGTGGCGGAGAATTGTGCGGATCATGTCCCGGTAGGCGGCGTAGCCGGATTCGGCCAGCCGGCCCGGGTGCCACGGCGGCTGGCTCCAGTCCTGGCCGCGCTGGTTGAACATGTCCGGCGGAGCGCCTACGGAGATTCCCTGCGTCAGCACGTCGCGCAGCATCCACGCATCGGCGCCGCCGGGGTGCACGCCCACGGCCAGGTCGTGGATGATGCCGATGCCCATGCCGGCCTTTTTGGCGGCCCGCTGCACGTTCTCCAGCTGTTCGTCGCAGATCCACTGCAGCCATTTGAAGAATTCGATCCGCTCCTGCAGCCGCGGCAGCTGTGCCAGCACGTAGTCGCTCTCGGGCCCGGTGGCTTCGTTCCATTCCGGGGCGCCGGGCGCCAGGTCCTCGGCCAGGGCGCACCAGCGGGCGAAGTTCTCCAGGCCCTGACCGGCGTCGGCCTTGAAGGCCTCGAACTGACGCTGCCGGCCCGGCGTGCGTTCCACGCCGAACACGTCCCGAAGGACCGCCAGCTTCGCCGCGTAACTGGCATCTCGGTCGAGCTCCCCGGCGGAGGAGTTGGCCGGGTAGAGGGCCCGTGCCGCTTCCTCAGCCGCCTGATGCTCTGCGTCACCGAGGTAGGCGAATTCCGGTACCGCCTCCACCCGGATGTAGAGCGGGTTGAAGAACCGGCGGGTGGTGGGCAGATAGGGGGAGGGTTCAATGGGCGGAACGGGTTCCGCGGCGTGCAGCGGGTTGATCAGCACAAACCCGGCGTTGTAGTCGGCGCCGACGACGGCGGCGAGGTCCGCCAGATCCGTCAGATCGCCAATGCCCCAGGAGCGGCGGGAGCGCAGCGAGTACAGCTGGGCCTGTGGCCCCCACGCCGGTTGCTCCTGCAGGGCGTCCGCGGTGTCCAGCCGGTCCGGGGTCACTACCAGGGTCGAGGCGGCACGGGTCTCGCCGGCTTCCAGCTCCAGCCGGTGCCATCCCAGCGGCAGGCCGCTCGGCAGGGGAACCTGGGTGCGGGCCAGCACCGCGCCCTCCACGTCGAGTTCCGCGTCGGCCTCCGCAGGCCAGTCCAGGCTGAGTTCGCTGCCGTCCTCCAGCCGGATGCGCAGCTTCGCTGCGGTGTCCCGGGGCAGGTGTACGGACACGGCGCCGGGCCGGCCGCGGCGGACGACGGCGGTGGGCGGCAGCGGACGCTTCCAGCCGGCCGTCTCCGACTCGGCAAGGGACCGGAGCAGGTCCTCCTCTGTGTCCACGGCGAGCCCGAGTGCGGTGAGGACACTGCGCAGGGTCTTCTCCGAAACCTGCCGCTCGGTCCCGTCCCAGCCGGTAAACGTAGTGGCAACTTTGTGCAGGCCGGCAAGCCGGTGAAGCAGGTCGCCGGCTTCCGGAACGGGCTGGGTGTTTGGCGTTTCACTCATGCCACCAATCTATGGCCCCTGCCCGGCCGCCGCATCCACGGCCTCCGCCGGCACCGGATTCAAACCCGGCTAGGGGCTCTCCTGCGTCAGCCGCCAGCCGTCCTGGAAGTCCGGGTGGTCCTCGTGCACAGCCGCCAGCGCAGACAGTGCCAGCCGGGTCCATTCCAGTTCCTCGCGGAACCGTGGATCCTCGTCGTCATCCTCTTCCAGAACCATGCGGGCGAGGGCATGTCGGCGGGCGCCCCCGATGATCTCGATGAGCATGAGCTTGGTTTCGCATTCCTTCAACAGACGCTCTTCGTACCAGCGGTCGGAGAGGGAAACGTTGGAAGATGCGAGTAGTTTGCGGGCCTCGGAGATGTCCTCCTGGAAGCGTGTGACCAGGAAATCCACGATATCCATGGCCGAAGCTTACCGGCCGGGGGTGCCCGAGTGAGAGGGTCCTATGCGTGATCGGGAATATTTTATGGGTATACGTCTGTTGGCATAAATATCAACAATCTCAGGAGGCGCCTTTTGCCGGTAGCTAACGCTCCCACTCCGCCCACGACTGCCCGCGCCAAGCGCGTGCGCAGCATCCGTACCCTTCGCCGCGGGGACACCATAGAAGCCCGCAGCGGTGGCGAAACCTATTTCCACGGTGAGGTCCAGGACACGGCCCCCGGCCTGTCCACGGTCTGGATCCGTGACGAATCCAGCGGCCTGCGGACCGCACTCAGCATGGATGATTTCACCCTCTGGAAGATCCCTGCCTAGGTTCCTTCCAGTCCCCGCCCGCCGGAAAAGCATCAGTCAATGAGGCTTCCGGCACTAATGTTCAGTGTTGCCGCTGTCATGCTGGCAGCCCGGTCGGAGGCGGCAAATGCCGCTGCATAGCCGACCTCTTCCAGGGTGGCGGCGCGGCCCAGCATTGTGGCGTTGGTGATGGCGTCGGCGATTTCGCCGGCGCCTTCCATGTTTTCGGGCAGGCTTTCCGGAATGCCGCCGGAGCGCAGCGTCACCACCCTGATGCCGAACGGGCCCAGCTCACTGGAGAGCTGGCGGCGCATCGATTCCATGGCTTCGAACGCCGTCTGCAGGCCGCCCAGGTACAGCCCGGGCACCGGGTTCCCCGAGCCGCCAAACACCAGGATCACCCCGGACCGCTGGCGCATCATGTGCCGGGCCGCTGCCTGGGCGGTCAGAAACAGGGTTTGCACGGCGGTAGAGACCGGACGCAGATAATCCGCCAGGGCCATCTCCGCCATGGGAGTGCCCTGCACGTCCCCGTGCTGGATGACGTTCACGGAGATGTCCAGACTGCCTGCCGCGGCCGCCACATCATCGGCATGCCGGTTGACGGCGCCCTCATTGGTGGCATCCAGCAACGCCGTCTGAACCTCTCCCCCGGCCCGGCGGATGCGCTCCGCCACGGCCTCGAGCGGTTCCGCCGTGCGGCCGGCGAGGAACACCCGGGCCCCTTCCTGGGCGAAGGCCTGCGCCACGGCACCGCCAATGGCCCCTCCGCCGCCGTAAATTACCGCGTTCCTGCCGATGAGCATGGGCTGCTGCATGGGGACCCTCCCGGGGTTGGCCTGCACCAGCCATCATGAACCGGACAGCGGAGGAAACACAATGTCCGTCCCGGATGCTCCCTCGCCTAGCATGGACACCATGGCCGTGGAGTGATCCACGGCACACCTGCTGGAACGGAGCTGCATCTATGTCTTTCGCCCTCACTGTCCCGGGACCGGCGGCACCTGCCGTCCTGCTGTGCGATCGCCACCCCGCCGACGCGGTGGCCTTTACCGTTATTGACCCTGATCTCACCTCCGTGGACCTGACCTACGGTGAGCTGCGGGAGGGCTCCGAACGGGCCGCCGCCGCCTTCGCCCGGCTCGGTGTGCGCCGGGGAGACCGCGTGGCCACGCTGATGGGCAAGAGCGCCGAGCTGGTCACTGCCCTGCTGGGCCTGTGGCGGCTGGGTGCGGTTCACGTGCCGCTGTTCACTGCCTTTGCCACCCCTGCCATCCAGGTCCGGCTGGCCGCCAGCGGAGCCGCCGTGGTGCTTGCCGACGCCGGCCAGCTGGACAAGGTGACGCCACTGGTTTCGGAACTGGGGCTGACGGTGCTGGTGTCCGGAGACGGCGGCGGACGGGAAACACAGGAGACGCCTGCGGGCGCCGCGGATACGCGGGCCTGGGAGGAACTGCTGCGCACCGAACAGCCGGGGCTGGCACCGGCGGTACTGGATCCGGCCGATCTGCTGGTGGAAATCTTCACGTCCGGCACCACCGGGGCGCCCAAGGGCGTCCCCGTACCGCTCAAGGCGCTGGACGCCTTTTCCGCCTACTTCCGCTACGGCCTGGACGTACGTGAAGATGACGTGTTTTGGAACGCCGCGGATCCCGGCTGGGCTTACGGACTGTACTACGGGATCCTGGCGCCTTTGGCGGCAGGGCGCCGCAACCTGCTGCTGCGCGGAGGTTTCAACGCCAAACTCTGCTGGGAGATCCTGGGCCGCTTTTCGGTCACCAACTTCGCCGCCGCGCCCACCATTTTCCGTTCGCTGCGCGCCGAGGCGCCCGACGGCGTCGGGCAGCTGTCCCTGCAGCGCGCCTCCAGTGCCGGCGAACCGCTGGACGCCGAGACCATCGGCTGGGCCAACCGCACCCTGGGCACCGTGATCCGGGACCACTACGGGCAAACCGAAATGGGCATGTGCATTGTCAACGGTTGGGAAGAGTCCGTAAACCGGGAGATCCGGCCCGGCTCCATGGGCCACGCACTGCCGGGCTACCGCACCGAGGTCCTCGCCCTGGACAGCGAGGAAGCGGCCGCCGCGGGTGAAAAGGGCCGGGTGGCCATTGATGTGCCCGCCAGTCCGCTGATGTGGTTCAGCGGCTACACGGACAACCCGGAAAAGACTGCCGAGCGGTACAGCAGTGACGGGCGCTGGTACTTCACCGGGGACACCGGTTCCCGGGATGAGCAGGGCTACACCTATTTCTCCGCCCGGGACGATGACGTGATCATTATGGCCGGCTACCGGATCGGCCCGTTTGAGGTGGAATCGGTCCTGGCCACCCATCCCGAGGTCGCCGAAAGCGCAGTGGTCGGCGTACCCGACGAGCTGCGCGGGGAACGGCTGGAGGCGTATGTGGTGCTGCGTTCCGGTTCCGGTTCGCCGGAGCTGGCCGCGGAACTGCAGCAGTTGGTGAAAACCCAGTACGCCGCGCATGCCTATCCGCGAACCGTGCACTTTGTCACCGAACTGCCAAAAACGCCGAGCGGAAAGCTGCAGCGTTTTTTGCTGCGTGCTTCCCACCCGGCGTCCCGTTCCTGACCCTTTATCCGGCCTTCCGGCCGGCGTCAGGCGGAGCTAGATCAGCGCGTCCGACAGGTGGTTCGGCGTGCCGAACCGGTGAGCGGTGATGCTGACGGCCTGCTCATGCAGGAACGGCAGCAGCTCCACGCGGCCGGCTTCGGTGACCGGCTGGGCGTACACGGCGAGGTCCGGGGTGCCGCCGGTGGCCTCGGCCAGGGCCAGCGTAGATCCACCGATCAGCCGGACCCGGCCGGAGGTCAGCGCGGCGGCGGAGGCCAGCCATGCGGCGTCGTTCTCCACGGTAAACCCGATGCCGAGTTCCGTGAGTACGGCGCGGACGCCGGCGGGCAGGTCGAGTGCCGAGGAGACCGTCACTGCCGATCCCGCGGTCACGGCAGCAGCCAGGACCCGGACCAGCGCGGCGGCGGACTGCCCCTCGGAGAGGCGGACCGTCACCGGCACCGGCACGTAGCGGAACACGTTGCGCTCGGCGGAGAGGGCCGAAACGTCCTTGGCGGTGCCGAACTCCCCGGCCCAGGCAGCGGCGTCACTGTGTGCCGCGCGGCGGAGGAACGCGGCGTCGTCGGCACCGAAGACCGAGCCTGCCGATTCCGCGGCTGAAACCAGGCGTGCGGCAGCGGAATCGGTGCCCAGCTCGGGGGCACCGGTACCTTCCGCGGCTTCCCAGTTGCCCAGGCCGATCAGGTAGTTCGGACCGCCGGCCTTGGTGCCGGCGCCCACGGCGGACTTCTTCCAGCCGCCGAAGGGCTGGCGGCGGACAATGGCGCCGGTGATGCCGCGGTTCACGTACAGGTTGCCCGCCTGGATGCGGTTCAGCCAGATCTCCATCTCCGCGGGATCCAATGAGTGCAGCCCGGCGGTGAGGCCGTAGTCAATGTCGTTGGCCATGTCGATGGCCTCTTCCAGCGTCTCGGCGGTCATCACGCCCAGGATCGGGCCGAAGTACTCTGTGAGGTGGTACTCGGAGCCGCGGCGTACGCCGGTGCGGATGCCCGGGCTCCACAGCCGGCCGCTGTCATCGAGCTGTTCGGGCTGCAGCAGCCAGGTCTCCCCCGCACCGAGCTCGGTCAGGCCCTTGAGCAGCTTGCCGGCAGCGGGTTCGATCACCGGGCCCATCTGCGTGGTGGGATCCTCCGGGTAGCCGACCTTCAGCGACTGCACGGCATCCACCAGCTGGTTGCGGAAGCGGGGGGACTTCGCCACGGAACCGACCAGGATCACCAGCGAGGCGGCCGAGCACTTCTGTCCGGCGTGGCCGAAGGCGGAGGCGGCGACGTCGCGGGCAGCGAGGTCAAAGTCGGCACTCGGGGTGACAATCACCGTGTTTTTGCCGGACGTTTCCGCCAGCAGCGGCAGGTCCGGGCGGAAGGAACGGAACAGTTCGGCCGTCTCGTAACCGCCGGTGAGGATCACGCGGTCCACGGCAGGGTTGGAGATCAGCTGGCGGCCCAGCTCCTGCTCGCCCAGCTGGACCATCTGCAGCACGTCGCGGGGCACACCGGCCTCCCAGAGCGCTTCCACCATGACGGCACCGCAGCGGGCGGACTGGCGGGCGGGCTTAATGACGACGGCGGACCCGGCGGCCAGTGCGGCCAGGGTGGAGCCGGCGGGGATGGCGACCGGGAAGTTCCACGGCGGGGTAACCACGGTCAGGCGGGACGGCACGAAGGTGGCGCCTTCGACGGCGTCGAGCTCGCGGGCCAGTTCCGCGTAGTAGTGCGCGAAGTCGATGGCCTCGGACACCTCGGGGTCCGACTGGTCCAGGGTCTTGCCGGTTTCCGCGGCCATGACCTCCATCAGATCCGCGCGGCGGGCCTCCAGGACCTCACCGGCGCGGTGCAGCACCTCGGCGCGCTCCGCGCCGCTGAGCGCACCCCAGGCCTTGCCCTGGGTGACCGCGGTGTTGATGACGGTCTCCAGTTCGGCTTCGGTGCCGACGGCGGCGGCCGCCACGGCGGCCTTGCCCAGGTCGGAACCCGGGACGCGGGCAAGGATGCCGCGGCCCCAGGCCTGGTTGGCGGGAAGCGAGGGATCGCTGTCCGGAGTGTTGTCGAAGCTGTCCGTGGCGGCCGCGGCGGCGGGCAGGCTGCGGTCCTGCACGCGGTGCGGGGCCGGCACCGCGGTGTCCAGGTTCTCCACCGATGCCAGGAAGCGCAGCTTTTCGCGCTCGAACAGTGCCTCGTTCTCGGCCAGTTCAAAGACCGCGGACATGAAGTTCTCGGAGCTGGCGCCCTCTTCGAGGCGGCGGATCAGGTAGGCGATGGCGACGTCGAACTCCGCCGGGTGCACTACCGGGGTGTAGAGCAGCAGGCTGCCGACGTCGCGGCGCACCACTTCGGCCTGGCCGGCGGCCATGCCCAACAGCATTTCGAATTCGATGCCGTCCCGCACGCCGCGTTCCCCGGCCAGCAGCCAGGCGAAGGCGACGTCGAACAGGTTGTGGCCGGCGACGCCGATGCGCACGTTCCCGATCCGGTCCGGGTGCAGGGCGTAGTTGATGACCCGCTTGTAGTTGGTGTCACTGTCCGCCTTGGTGTGCCAGGTGGCCAGCGGCCAGCCGTGCAGGGAGGCTTCCACCTGTTCCATGGGCAGGTTGGCGCCCTTGACCACGCGCACCTTGATGGCGGCACCGCCGTCGGCCCGCCGATTGGCGGCGAATTCCTGCAGCCGCACCATGGCCGAGAGGGCGTCCGGCAGGTAGGCCTGCAGCACGATGCCGGCTTCCAGGTCCTTGAATTCGGGGTTGGAGAGGATGCCGGTGAAGACCGCCATGGTCATCTCCAGGTCCTTGTACTCCTCCATGTCCAGGTTGATGAACTTCTTCACCGGGGACTGCGCGGCACGGCGGAAGAGCGGGGTGAGGGACTCGATCACGTGCTCCACTGCCTCGTTGAAGGCCCACGGTGAATGCGGGGCCACGGTGGCGGAAACCTTGATGGAGACGTAGTCGACGTCGTCGCGGGCCAGCAGGGCATGGGTGCCCTCAAGCCGGCGGGCTGCCTCGTGCTGGCCGAGGACGGCCTCGCCCAGCAGGTTCATGTTCAGCCGGATGTTGTCCTTGCGGATACCGGCGATGGCCTTGCCCAGCTTGGCGTCGGTGGCGTCCACAATCAGGTGGCCCACCATTTCGCGCAGCACCTTGCGGGCAGCGGGGATCACCACCTGCGGCATCACCGGGCCGAGGATGCCGCCGGCGCGGACGGCCGCGCGCATGTACCAGGGCAGGAAGCCGGGCACGCGGGGAGCCAGGGCGGCGAGGTTGCGGGCGGCAACGCGGATGTCTTCCGGGCGGACCACGCCGTCCACAAAACCGACGGTGAAGCCGAGGCCGTCCGGGTCCTTCAGGACGCCGGCAAGCTGCGCGGCGGAGGCGTCTACGGGCACTGCTGCCGCCTCGGTCAGCCAGCGGCGGACAAGGGCTACGGACTGCTCTGCCAGCCGGGAGTCGGGGAGCGCATCGGCGGTGCTGCGGTCCTCAAAGGTATCGGTCATTTTCCTGCTGCTCTTTTCGTCTAACAAGTGGCTATCCCCCCGGGGTACTGACCAATCATCCGCTTGTAGTTCAATTAGATAAAGCGATCTTTTCCAATGGGTACTGGTTAGCTTTTCTGAATAATCGAGGGGTGTTCCACATGCTTGATATCCGCCGTCTCCGGCTGCTGCGCGAGCTGAAGGTCCGGGGCACCCTGGCGTCCGTGGCGACGGCCCTGAACTTCAGCCCGTCCTCGGTTTCGCAGCAGCTGGCCCTGCTGGAAAAAGAGGTGGGGGTGGAGCTGCTGCGGAAGACCGGGCGGCGGGTCACGCTGACTCCGCAGGCTGAGATTCTGGTGGATCACGCGGCACAGATTTTGGATTCGATGGAACGCGCGGAGGCGGATCTCGCCGAGTCCCTGACCACGGTCGCCGGGACGGTGCGGATCGCAGTCTTCCAATCCGCGGCACTGGCCCTGATGCCGGACGCACTCACCATCCTGGGCCGGGATTATCCCGAGGTGCGGATCGAAATGACCCAGCGCGAACCGGAAACTGCCCTGTACGAGACCTGGGCCCGGGATTTCGACCTGGTGATCGCGGAGCAGTACCCCGGCCATGCGGCACCGCGGTATCCCGGGCTGGACAGGATGCAGCTCACCACCGACGCCATCCAGCTCGCCGTGCCGGAGGACCGGCTGGGCGGCGCGGAAATCCGGTCCATTGCGGACACCGCCGCATGTGCATGGGTGATGGAGCCCCGCGGCGCCGCGTCACGGCACTGGGCGGAGCAGGCCTGCCGCCAGGCCGGGTTCGAACCGGATGTCCGGTATGAAACCGCGGACCTGCAGGCGCAGATCCGGCTGATCGAGTCCGGCAACGCCGTCGGTCTGATGCCCGAACTGGTGTGGACCGGCCGCTCCCCCACGGTGCGGCTGCTGGACCTGCCCGGCATGCCCCGGCGGACCATCTTTACCTCGGTCCGGGAAGCCGGCAGCCGCCGCCCCGCTATCCGGGCCTGTCGCGAGGTTCTGGAGCAGACCGCCCGGCTGGTGGCCTAGCGGTTGAGCCCGGCGTGTTGTCCCTGCCGGTTTGGGTTTCCGGTGGTTTTCGTCCCCGAATCCCCTGGGCGGGACTGAGGTTATTGCCGGACGGACTCAGCCTGCCATCTAGAGCCCACACGTTGCCTGAATGTCGGCAATGGTGCCTTGCCACGCAAACATATCGAAGCCCGACGCGGCATCCGGGCTTTCAGCAGCGCTAATGGCCGTCCCCAAGGACAAAATGAACTCCTCCAACTGCACGTTCAAGCCCTCCGGCGCGGTGGCTGCGATGCTGCGGATCTGCATCGCCACTGTGCGGGCGCTCTCCGGTGGCGCATTGAATCCATAGGTACCATCCTGGATTCTCACAAAATAGATGGCCTGGGAAAGCGGCGCTTTGCTCTCCGGTCCAGTGAGCTTGCGGCAGGATTCCTCCAACGGATCCTTCGTCGGAGTTACCGGAGTTACAGAAGGGGCTGCCGGGGAGGAAGCTGACGGCGCAGCAGCGGGTAAGGCTTCTTCCGTTGCCGAACTGCAGCCGGTCAGCAACATCAGGGCAAGGGCCATGTGGGCAGCGGTTTTTCGCATAGGTTCCCCCGGGCTCCGTGGACAGTTGCCCCACCCTAACCCAAAACACCGTGAGGCCGGAGCTTGGACTCCAGCCGTGCGCTGCGCCGATTGGAACTGCAGTCGCTGGCCGCGGAACTGGTGGCGTGGGGCTGACGCGGGTTCGCCTGCCCGGCCTGTTTCCGCACGGTTCGGTTTTTTCGCACGGTTTGGACTTTTTCGCATGGTTTGCGCTGATTCGCAGGGTTTAAACCGTCCGGAAGCCACCAAACCGGTCGATTTTTCCCTCCGTGCCACGGAAGCGGGGGACGACGTCCCCGCACGGAAGGGAACACAGCAAAACGGCAGGCCCCGGGAAACCCAGGACCCGCCGTCGTGGTTGAAACGCGGTGAACCGATATTTAGTGGCTGCCGCCGGAACTGCCCGAGCTGCCTGAGCCCGAGCCGCCGGACTCCGAACCGCCGGAGCCTGAGCCGGATCCGCCCGAGCTGCCGCGCCGGATATTGGTCTCGTCAACGTCCGTGTCGATCTGCTCCTTGCGGACCTCCTCGGAAACGCTCTCCGTGTCCGTGACGGTTTCGGTGTCCAGGCGCACCCGTTCCACCGGTTCGGTGTGCTTGGAGACCACCGGCTGCTCTGCGTGCAGCGTGACCTCGTGCTCGTCCTCGGTCAGTTCCGCCCCGGAGAGGGCATCACCGGCGTTGGCGTCGGTAATCGGCTCGCGTTCAATCCGGACTTCCTCGTGGCTGACCGGCACCTGCTGGGTGACTGTTTCCGTCACGATGTACTTGCGCAGCCGGGCCTTGCCCACGGCACGGTTTTCGGTGCCTACGTTCAGGCGCTCCTCGGACCGGGTCATGGCGTCGTCGATATTGGCACCCGAACGGGACTGGTCCGAGAGGTTGGACGTGCCCGCCCCGGTGGAGGTGCCGGCCGTACGCTCGTCAGAGACCAGTCCGGCGTCCGCATCACTGCCGGACATGCGGCCCGAGGTGGTTCCCCCGTCCGTCATCGTTCCGCTGTCCGTGGTCATCGTGTCCGTTTCGCTGAAGGACTCGCTCGAGCCGTCGTCATAAGCGAACCCGTAATAGCGGTACAGCGTCACTTCCTCTTCCGGACTGATGGAGCCGTCACTTTCGATGTGCGGCGCGTTCTTGACCTCTTCCTTGGAATACGGCACCAGGACATCAACGCCCTCAACGCTTGCCTCGGTGAGGGGAATGAACGTTTCCGACGTGCCGAAAAGGCCGGTGTTCACCGTGACCCAGGCCGGCTCGTCCGTTTGGTCATCCAGGTAGAACGTCCCGACCGAGCCGATCCTGTCACCGTTGGGGCCCAGCACATTGCCGGACCCGGCCATAAGCCCTTCGACCTGCTGATTCGTGATCATCTTGATCTCCTCGCGACAGCGAATCCGCCGAGTCGGTTGACCGGCGGCGGTTCACCACAGACCGCAGGAGGGGACGCTGGCTTCTCCACGTGCATCCCTGGCGGCCAGTTGGTTGACTTGTGAGGAACCTGGCAGATACCAAGCCCACTTACAATTCCAACCCGCTGCCGGAGACCCCGTCAATAGGTACTGGCCGCCCCGGGGGCCGGAGTGCCCGTCCGGCGGGACGGGCGCTGTCGGTCACGGCAACCGGGCACAAGCGGGACCGGGCCCGGGCGGGACCGGGCACAAGCGGGACCGGGCGCGGTTGACCGGGCACAAGCGGGACCGGGCGCGGTCGGTCAAGTCAATCGGACACAACCGGGACCGGGCGCGGTTGACCCGGAGAGGGAGTGCCCTAGGCGTCCCGCAGAAGGCTGTCGCGGACCTGACGGCGCAGCACCTTGCCAAGCATGGACTTGGGCAGCTCCTCGATGGCCACGATCTTCCGCGGCACCTTGTACGGCGTGAGGCGTTCCCGGCAGTAGGCGCGCAGTGCCGCCTCATCCAGTTCCGCACCTTCCTGGAGGACGACGGCGGCCACCACCTGCTCGCCTCCGTCCGCGCGGGGCAGTCCCACCACTGCGGCGTCGAGGATGAGCTGATGGGTGCGCAGCACTTCCTCCACCTCCGTCGGGGAAACGTTGAACCCGCCGGTGATGATCAGTTCCTTGCGCCGGTCCACCACCTTGACGAAACCGTCCTCATCAACGGTGACGATGTCGCCGGTACGCAGCCAGCCGCCGTCGAGCAGTACCTCGGCGCTGCCCTCGGGGTTGTTCCAGTACCCGGTGAACACCTGCGGTCCGCGGATCAGCAGCTCGCCGGCGGTACCGGGGTCCACATCGTTTTCGGGGGACTCAGGATCCACCACGCGCATCTCGGTGCTGGGGAACGGAACGCCGATGGTGCCGTTGCGCCGGGAGGGGGCAAACGGGTTACCCAGTGCCACGGGCGAGGATTCGGTCAGGCCGTAACCTTCCACCAACAGTCCGCCGGAAACCTCTTCCCACAGCTGGACCGTGGCCGCCGGCAGGGTCATGGCTCCGGAAATGGCGTAGCGGATGGTGGAGAGGTCAATGCCGCGTTTCTTGGACTCCAGCGCCGTCTTTTCGTAGATGGGCGGCACGGCGCAGAAAACGGTGGGCTTGGACTTCTTTGCCGCAGCCATCACCAGGTCCACATCGAACTTGGGGAACAGCACCAGCCGCGAGCCCGTGAGCACGGAGAACGTCAGGTACAGCGTGAGGCCGAAGGCGTGGAACATCGGCAAGACACCGTAGATGACTTCCTTGCCTTCCTGCGCGCCGTGCATCCAGGCCTTGCCCTGCAGGGCGTTGGAGCGCAGGTTGAAGTGCGTGAGCATGACCCCCTTGGGAACACCCGTGGTGCCCGAGGTGTACTGCAGCGCGGCCAGGTCGGTGACCTTGGGGCGCGGGTGGTCCTTCGCCAGCGGGGCGGTGTCCAGCAGTTCCTCCCAGGCCAGGGTGTGCTCGGTCTTCGCCGTCAGCCCCTGGCGGGTCCGCCGAATCGAGGGCAGCGGCAGGGTCAGTGCCATCCGCTTCAGCCGCGGCATGGCCTTGGTGATGTTCACGGCCACGATGGTGTCCACCGCGACGTCGTCCGGGAAGTCCTGGACCTTTTCCACCACCTTGTCCCACACGATGGCGACCTTGGCACCGTGGTTTTCGAACTGGTGGCGCAGTTCGCGTTCGGTGTACAGCGGGTTGTGGCCGACGACGACGGCGCCCAGGCGGAGGACGGCGTAGAACGCGATGAGGTACTGCGGGCAGTTGGGCAGGATGACGGCCACGCGGTGGCCCTTGCGCACGCCCAGGCGCCGCAGGCCCTCGGCCGCCCGGTTGATCCGGTCGCCCAGCTCCTTGTAGGTGGTTTCAGCTCCGAAGAATTCCAGTGCCACCTTGCTGCCGAAACGCTCAACCGCGTCTTCCATCATGGCGGTGAGGGATTCCGTAGGCAGTTCGATCTGCGCCGGAACACCGCTCTGATAGTTCTTCACCCACAGCGGTTCAGAAACAGATTCAGCAGCAGCGGACATGGATAGGCTCCTTAGTTTGGCTAACAACGACTATATCGAGGCACCGCTTCCGGAGGTAAAAAACGAGGCCGGAGCCACCCTGGTGCCCGCTTCCGGCGCAGATCACACCGGCTGTGGAGGCGGGGTCTTCCAGGGGCGCTAATCTGCGCTGACCGCGGGCTAGACCCCCTGGCCGGCAAGACCGGCGAGATACCGGGCGAGCGCCCGCGGAGCGGATGCAGGCGCAACCGCTTCAACGGCGGCGTTGTAGTTGGTGTTGGTGTTCACGTCATAGGTGAGCAGCCTGCCGTCGGCCGCTTCGATGAACTCGATGCCGCAGATCTCAATCCCGTTGCGCCGGGCAAAGTCCAGGTACTTTCCGATCACCGGCGACTCGAAGTCCTCGCGCAGGCTGAACAGCTGGGTATCGGCGTCGGGGGCGATGGTGGCTCCGGGCGGCATCACGGGCCGGCCGGTGACCGGATCTATGGCGCAGGCGTCGGCCGGGCAGAGCTGGAAGCCGCCGCGGGCGGTGTCGGCCTTGATCGCGTAAATGAACTCCCCGCCCACGATCTCCGCACGGGTAATAAACGGTTCGGCGGCAACAATGAATTCCTGGACCAGGGTGATGCCGTCCGCTGGCTCCTCGAACTCGTCCGAGGCGACGTAGTCCGCCAGCTCGCCGTGCGACTCAAATTTCCGGACGCCGAGTCCTTTGCCGCCCTGGTTGTGCTTAAGAATGAACGGCGCGTCGAATTCCTTCGCGGCTTCCAGGATCCGGTCGCGGCCCACCGCTGCCACGGTGCGCGGGGTGTCGATGCCCGCGGCCCGCAGCGCGGTCAGCTGGTCCACCTTGCTCATTTCCATTTCCAACACGCGGCGGCCGTTCACCGTGCGCCGGCCATGCGCCTCGAGCCAGGACAGCACGGAGCGGGCATAGTCCTTGGACAGCCCATGGTCGCGGGTGTGCGCGGACGCGCTTATCCGGGACCAGAAAATGCCTTCCGGCGGCACGGCGTCCAGGTCCAGTACGCCGTCGGTCAGCAGCCACTCCTCCACATGGATGCCTTCGGCCGCAAATGCGCGTGCAAAGGGCGGAAACCATTCGGGGTTCTCATGCAGGGCATAAACGGTGGGGGTGCTCATGGGAGTTCACTTTCGCCGGTGTTCTGGTCAGTCCGAATGCGCCCGGTGGGGCGCACCGCCACCCTAGGCCCGCCGTCGTGCCGCCGCCAGCCCATGTGACGCTGCACGACGGCGCGGGCGACGGCGGGCGGGCGACAGCGGGGGGGGGCGACGGCGATGGGCAGGGAACGGCACGACGGCGGCGGGCGGGGGCCGCGTGGACGGCGCGTGGGCAGGAACGGCCTACCGCCCCCTGCCCGCGAGTTTGGCCACCAGCGTCTGCGGCGCCAGCCTGCTCACTGCGGCCACGGCGCGGTACCGCCGGGACGGGATGGACATGCCCTTCCCGGCAAAGGCATCGGCAAGCCCTTCACGCACCACCTGTTCGGCCTGCAGCCACATCCAGTTCGGGTAAACGCTCTTGTCCATCTGCATGCGCTGGTGGAACTCGGTGTGCACAAATCCCGGGCACACTGCGGTGACGGTGATGCCGCGGTCCCTGTAGTAGATGTTGGCCCAGCGGCTGAAGTTGATCAGCCATGCCTTGGCGGCGCTGTAGGTACCCCGCGGCAGCAGGCCGGCAAGGGAGGCCACGTTGATGATCCGGCCGCCGCCGCCCGCCTGCATGGCGTTCAGCGCCGCGTGGCTCAGCTTCAGCGGAGCGGTGACGAGCACATTGAGATGGTCCACCTCGGCGTCGAGGTCATTCCGGGCGAAGTCGTTCTTCAGCCCGTAGCCGGCGTTGTTCACCAGGATCCGGACATCAGGCTCCTGCACCCGCCGGGCCACGGCGGCCACGCCGTCCTCAGTGGAAAGGTCCGCCCCGATGTATTCCGTTTTTACCGAATACTCGTCTGCGAGCTGCGCCGCGGCATCTGCCAGCCGCTCGGTGTTCCGGCCGGTGAGCACCAGGTTGTAGCCGCGTTCGGCCAGCCGGCGGGCAAATTCCGCACCGATGCCCGAGGTTGCCCCTGTGATTACTGCTGTCTGCGTCATAGCCGCCACTCTGCTATGTCGCTGTGGCTTTGGCAACGCAGGGAGTTCCCCGGCCTTGCCGCCTTTCGGCCGCGGGCCTAGCGTGAGGGAAACACCACCTGCCGGAATTGGCCCCATGCCGGAACCTGACACCCCTCCAGCCACCGTCCCGCCGCACGGATGGCGGGACCGCGCCGATGCCGGCCGTCAGCTCGCCGCCGCACTGACGGCCTATGCCGATGCGCCTTCGCTGCTGGTACTGGGCCTGCCCCGCGGTGGTGTACCGGTGGCGGCGGAGGTCGCGGCCGCCCTCGCCGCCCCGTTGGACGTGGTGGTGGTCCGCAAGATCGGTTACGCGCTGCAGCCCGAGCTTGCCGCAGGGGCGGTGGCAGGAATCGCCGGCATCACCAACCTGGTCCGCAACAATGAGGTCCTCAGTTACTGGCGCAGCCGCAACAGCCAGGCCGACGCGATGTTTGACGCCGCCGCCGAGGAACAGCTGGCCGAAGTACGACGGCGGGAGGAACTGTTCCGGCCCGGCGTCCCGGAGCGCCCGGTAGCCGGGGGCACGGTGATCCTGGTGGATGACGGCCTGGCCACCGGAGCCACCATGCGCGCCGCCCTGGGCGTGGTCCGCAGGCTCGCGCCGGCATGGCTGGTGGCGGCGGCGCCCGTGGCCTGCGGCACGGCGGCCGACATCCCCGCGTCACTGGCCGACGACGTCGTGGTGCCGTGTGCGCACAGCGGACTGGACGCCGTTGGCTTGGCCTACGACAGTTTCCCGCAGACCACCGATGCGGAGGTCCGTGCCCATCTGGGCGTCGGAGGGCCCCCGGTTCCGCAGTGACTCTGGCCCGCGGGAAGGTCCGCGGGCAGACTGTCCGCTTATGGATACCCCTCATACAAGGGCACAGCCGCATCCTTCGTCGTCCGGGGCAGGTTCCGTTCCCGGGGCAGGTTCCGTTCCCGGGGCAGGTTCGTTTCCCGGGGCACGGTCCTTTTCCGGCGCACAGTACGTTGCCATGGGCAGCTCCTATGCCGCGGGCCCGGGGCTGGGCATTCCGGTGCCGCGCTCCGCGCACGGAGCCCGGCGTACCGATGCCAATTACCCCCACCGCCTGGCATCCGCCCTGGACCTGGCGCTCACCGATGTCACCAGTTCGGGTGCGGTCACCGCCGATCTCCTCTATCGCCGGCAGTTCGGCCAGCCACCGCAGGCGGACGCCCTGACCCCTGACACGGACCTGGTGACCATCACCGTGGGCGGCAATGACATTGGCTACGCCACGGGACTGGTGGCTGCCGGGCTGCCGCCGGTGCCGGCGCAGTTTGCCGCGCTGGTACGCGAACTGCGGCTGGTCGGCACAGGCGGCCTGGACCGGCAGCTCGTCCTGCTCGAAGCGTCCCTGACCATGGTGGGGGAACTGGTGCGCCGACGTGCCCCGCGGGCACTGATCCTGTTCGTCCAATATATTCCGGTGCTGCCGCCGGACCCCGCGGTCCGTGTGCCGCGGATGAGTGACCGGCAGGTTTCAGCCGGGCGGAGGTTCTTTACGCATTTGGCGGGTGCGACGGCACGGGCCGCCCAGGCCACCGGAGCAACCCTGGTTCCGGTATCCGGTGCGGGCGCAGACCACCATGCCTGGTCCGATGATCCGTGGACCACCGCAGGCATCCGTCCGCGGCCGGGCGGACCGCTGCCCTTCCACCCGAATAACGAGGGCATGGCAGCCGTGGCGGCAATGATCGGGGCGCAGCTGACGGGTTCCGGCGCCGTTCCCTAGAGAAGCGGGCCGTGCACGGCGGATACTTGAGGCGGGTCCAGCCGGTCCGTGGGGGCAATTTCTCTGGAGGTCCTCAGCATGTCCGTATCAGGAAGCAGCTCTTACCATCAGGACGGGTTTGCACTTGACGCCCTGAACCTTGCAAGAAACGCCGTCCGCGGGATCCGAGTCGGGCTGGGAACCACCGGCGTGGTGTCCATCATTCTCGGCCTGCTGGTCCTTTTCTGGCCCGGGGCGACACTGGAGGTCCTCGCTTTTCTCTTTGGGCTCTATTTCCTGATTGCCGGCATTATCCGTGTCCTGCTGGGTATCTTCACCGGAATAGGTGTGGGCCTGAAGATACTGAACATTCTTGTGGGGCTGGCCCTGCTGGTGGTGGGCGTTATTGCCATCCGGAATCCGGCGGCAACCCTGACCGCACTGGCGCTGCTGCTCGGCATCGCCTGGATAGTGGAGGGCGTGATGAGCCTGGCCGAGTCGGACCGCGGAGGCTCGCGCTGGTTCGCCATCGTGCTGGGCATTCTCAGCATCCTCGCCGGAATTGCGGTGCTGATCCTGCCGCTGACCTCCCTTGCCGTGCTGGTGATTTACGGGGGCGTTTTCCTGATCGTCCTCGGCGCCCTCCAGCTTATCCGCGCGTTTACCTTCGGCCGGGGCCTGCCGCGTACGGCCTAGCCCGCATCCACTGGACGGCGTTCAGCGTTCTCCCAGCGGATGTCCAGTGCGCGTTAACACAGCGCTAACCTGCAGGCGCTGCCGCACGTAACATCGGGCGCCCACCCTTGAGGGAGCGTCTCCGTCACGGTGTGGCGGGACCGCCGGTCAGTAATGGGGGCTGATCCATCCCTTGACCCCGCCGGCTGTACCTGCCTCTTCCGGAATCCCTGGTCCTGTTCACGGACGGCAGGAGGGACAGCGGGCACCCGACCCGAACGGGAGTACCTCCATGGACTCTGGAAACACGGCCTGGCTGCTGGCCAGTTCCGCACTGGTCTGTCTGATGATCCCCGGTATCGCCTTTTTCTACGGCGGCATGGTGGGCTCGCGGCGAATCCTGAACATGATGATGATGTGCTTCGGCGGAGCCAGCCTGGTGGCCGTCCTCTGGGTGCTGTACGGCTATTCCGCAGCCTTCGGCAACTCGTTGGGCGGCATCGGCCTGCTGGGGGACCCGCTGGAGTTCTTCGGACTTTCCGACCTGCTCTCCGAAGACCCGGCAGCGTCCATTCCGCTGGCGCTGTTTGCCGCTTTCCAACTGATGTTCGCCTGCGTCACCACCGCCCTGGTGGCCGGATCCGCCGCCGGGCGGATGAAGTTCGGCGCGTGGATGGTCTTCGCCGGACTCTGGGCGTCGCTGGTCTATTTCCCGGTGGCGCACTGGGTTTTCGCCTTCGACAATGCGGACGGAACGGTGACCGGCGGCTGGATTGCCAACCAGTTGGGCGCCATCGACTTCGCCGGCGGAACCGCGGTGCATTTGAATGCCGGAGTTGCCGCCCTGGCACTGGCCCTCGTGCTGGGCAGGAGCAAGGGGTGGCCGCATTCCCACGGCCAGCCGCACAGCAGGCCCCTGATCCTCCTGGGTGCCAGCCTGCTGTGGATCGGCTGGTACGGCTTCAACGCCGGGTCCGCGCTGACCGCCGGGCACTCCGCCGCCGTCGTGTTCCTGAATACCGCCGTGGCCGCCGCCGCCGGCCTGCTCGGCTGGGCGCTGATGGAGCGGATGCGGCTGGGACGCTCCTCCAGCCTCGGTGCCGCCTCCGGTCTGATCTCCGCCCTGGTGGCCATCACTCCCGCCTGCGGCGCGGTCAGCCCGCTGGGAGCCGTGGCCATCGGAGCAATCGCAGGGCTCGTCTGCTCCCTGGCCATTGAACTGAAGTTCCGGCTGGGCTTTGACGATTCCCTCGACGTCGTAGGTGTCCACGCCGTCGGCGGGCTGCTCGGCACATTGCTGATCGGCCTGTTCGCCACCGAGGCGGCCCCCAACGGGGTCAGCGGCCTGTTCTACGGCGGCGGTTTCTCACTCCTGGGCATCCAGGCGCTGGCCTGCCTGGCGGTGCTGGTGTACTCGTTCGCCGTGACCTGGCTGATAGCCAAGGTGCTCCAGCTGACCATCGGGCTGCGCATCCCGGAGGAAAGCGAACTCAAGGGCATCGATCTTATTGCCCACTCCGAATCCGCTTACCGCAATGACGAAGAACCCGTGGAACTCGGCGCACCGACCCGCTCCTAGCCTCCTCAAAGGGCAGGGCCGGTCCGCTGAAAGGAGGAACGGGCGCACCCGCGCGGGTGCGCCCGTTCCGTTTACCCCGGCTCAGAGATCGTCGTACAGGCCCTCTTCCTGGGCCAGGTAAGTGTCCAGCAGCCGCCGCGAATGCTCACCCGCGGCACCCTCCTGCGCCAGGCCGTCCTTCATGGTTTCGGCCTGGGCGGCCCCGGCGGGGAAAGGCGGCAGCAGCGGCACGGCAGGATCAGTGACCACTTCGATCAGGAACGGCCGCCCGGCGGCGAGCGCCACATCCCAGGCCTCCCCCAGCAGCTCCGGATCCTCCACCCGGATGCTTTCCAGTCCCAGCAGCTTGGCATATTCGGCGTATTTGAAGTCCGGCAGCGACTGGCTGTCTTCGAACCGCGGATCCCCCTCCATCTCCCGCTGCTCCCAGGTCACCTCCGCCAGTTCGCGGTTGTTCAGCACACAGAGGACAAACCGCGGGTCCTCCCACTGCTGCCAGAGCCGGCTGAGGGTAATCAGCTCGGTCACGCCCGCCATCTGCATGGCGCCGTCGCCGGAGAGTGCCACCACCGGACGGTCAGGGGCAGCGAGTTTGGCGGCCAGGCCGTACGGCACGGAGCAGCCCATGGACGCCAGGGTGCTGGACAGGTGGGCAGGCACTCCTTCGGGCAGCTGCAGCTGCCGCGCGTACCAGTACACCGAACTGCCGACGTCGACCGCTACCTGCGCGTTGTCCGGCAGCCGCCGGTTCAGCTCCCAGACCACGCGCTCGGGGTTCACCGGATCCGCTTCGGTCATCGCGCGGACGCGGGCCAGCTCATGCCAGCGGCGGACGCTTTCCTCCACCTTGCCGCGCCACGGCGCATCCGGTTTGGCATCCAGCAGCGGGATCAGGGCCTCCAACGCCGGGCCGACATCTCCGGTAATACCCACCTCCACCGGGTAGCGGTTGCCGATGGCCGAGGCATCCCGGTCAATCTGTACCCCGCGGGCGGTTCCCGGCTTCGGGTAGAACTCGGTCCACGGGTCATTGGAGCCGATGATCAGCAGGGTGTCGCAGTTGTCCAGGACGTAACCGGCCGACGCCGTGCCCAGATGCCCCATGGTTCCGGCGGCCAGGGGCGCCGTTTCATCGACATAGGGCTTGCCGAGCAGGCTGGTGGTAATGCCGGCACCGATCTTCTCCGCCAGGGCATGGACCTGGGCGCGGGCATGCCGGGCGCCCTGCCCCACCAGCAGGGCCACCTTCTCCCCGGCGTTGATCAGGTCTGCCGCGGCCTGCACATCCGCCTGTCCGGGCTGGGTGCGGGCGGGACGGAAGACCGGAGTGGTGTTCAGGATGCCGTGTTCCTGCTCCAGTTCGGGGGCGGGGGCCTGCTGCACATCATGCGGAATGATCACCACCGCGGGAGTGCCGGTGGCGAGCGCCTTCTTGAAGGCCCGGTCCAGCACCAGCGGAACCTGTTCGGGAGAATTGATCTGCTGCCGGAAGGCCGAGGCCACGTCCCTCGTCAGGTTCATCAGATCCACCTCCTGCATATAGGAGGACCCCAGGACGCTGCGTGACTGCTGGCCCACAATGGCCACCACGGGCACTCCGTCCAGCCGGGCGTCATACAGCCCGTTGAGCAGGTGGATGGCACCCGGGCCCTGGGTGGACATCACCACACCCACCCCTCCGGTGTATTTGGCGTGGCCTACGGCCATAAAAGCGGCGTTTTCCTCATGCCGGACCTGGATGAACTCGGGATCACCGCTGCGGCGCATGGCACCGAGCACGGTATTGATGCCGTCACCGCTGTATCCGAAGACGCGCTGCACATCCCAGGCTTTCAGGCGATCGACAATCAGGTCCGCGACAAGCCGTTCACTCATGTTTCGTCCTTCCGTGTTCCGTCCGGCCGGAGCTTTTCAGGCCCGGATACGCAAATAGTCAGGCTGCTTATGGTGCTCTCCTTTCAACCTATCCCCTCCGTGGCATCCCCGCTGCACCCGGCCCCGATGTTCGGCGCCCTCATCCCGTTCCGGGACCGTCCACCGGTTCCCGCCCCTGCCCCTCGCCCGGGACTGCGCGTACTCTGGCCGCATGCCAAAGGTCATCTACTACGTCGCCTCGTCCATGGATGGCTTCATTGCGACCGAAGACAACAATCTCGATTGGCTGCTGCAGTTCGGTTTCGAGGCCTTCCAGGCGCACTATGACCGGTTTGCGGCCGGCGTCGGCGCAGTGATTATGGGCGGGGAAACCTACCGCTGGCTCCGCCGGGAGGCACCGGATACCTGGGAATACAACCAGCCGTGCTGGGTCCTCACCACCAGGAAGGAATCCCCGCCGCCGCGGGGCAATGTACGGTTTGCCGCCGGTGACGTGGGGCGGGTGCTCGCGGAAGCCACGGAAGCCGCCGGGGAGCGCAACATCTGGGTGGTGGGAGGCGGCAACGTGGCCGCGCAGTGCGCTGACGCCGGATTGCTGGACGAACTGTGGGTGACATACATGCCCGTTGCCCTTGGCAGCGGACGGCGGCTTCTGCCGGTAGCCGGGCCCATACCGCCCATGCAGCTGATTGCCACCACCCAGTTCGACGGCGGGGCCGCCGAACTCCGGTTCTCCGTCCGCTAGGCAGCGGGCTGCGCAATTCCCCGCGCAGGCTAAGAATGCCGGCTTTCGCCGCAAGTGAATCCGCGCCTGTGGAACGCCACGAAAAAGCCTATTCGGGCATTACTTGGTTGGCATTTAAAGCCGTGCGGAACCTGTAAAGTGTGCAGTTGAATCCGCTCTGGGCCCCGGGCGGGCATTGCATCAAAAAGAAAAGCAGGCGCTGGGACACATGAAGACTGACATTCGGACCCGAAACAACGTTCGAGTGCTCGGACGCGAGGACGGCCCGGTACTGCTTTTCGCGCACGGGTTCGGTTGCGATCAGGGAATGTGGCAGCATGTGCTCCCCCGCTTCACGGATGAGTACAAAGTGGTGGTTTTTGACCACGTAGGCGCCGGCGGTTCGGACCTTGATGCCTATGAATCGGAAAAGTACTCCACCCTGGACGGGTACGTTTCGGACGTCCTGGAACTATGTGAGGACCTGAACCTCGAGGACGTCACCTTCATCGGCCACAGCGTCAGCGCCATGATGGCCGTCGCCGCCGCGGCGCGGAAGCCCGAACGCCTGGCGCGGATTATCCTCGTGGCGCCGTCCGCCAGCTACATGGATTACCCGGAGGACGGATATACGGGTGGTTTCACCCGGGCCGACCTCGACGAGCTGCTGGTCTCCCTGGACACCAACTACCTGGTCTGGGCAGCCACCATGGCACCGGTCATTATGGGAAACCCCGGCACCCCCGCCCTCGGCAGCCGCCTGGAGGACAGCTTCTGCCGGGTCAACCCGAGCATTGCCCGCCAGTTCGCACGGGTGGCCTTCCTCTCCGATGTCCGCCACCTGCTGAAGGATGTTTCCCTCCCCACGCTGATCATGCAGGCCTCGGCTGACCTGCTCGCCCCGGACCACGTGGGCGTCTTTCTGAACGAACGCATCGCCAACAGCACCCTGGTGCGGATGAAAGCTACCGGCCATCTCCCGCATGTCAGCGCGCCCGAAGAGACGGCGGACATCATCTCGCAGTATCTGCAGCAGTCGACGTAACCGTGGAGCAGCATTTCCCGCTCGATTACGAGGCGCTGTTCAACAATGCCCCGGCCGGACACCTCCTCACCCTGACGGACGGAACCGTGGTCTCCGCCAACACCATGGTGCTGTCCTGGATCGGCAAGTCCCTGGAGGAACTGCGCGGCACCAGCCTGCTTAAGCTGCTGCCGGTGGGCGACCGCATTGTCTACACCACCCACGCCATGCCGCAGCTGGGAATGAAAGCGTCCTTCGCCGAGCTCGCCGTCGACCTCCTGGGACCCGAAGGCCGCCGTATCCCCGTTCTGCTCTCCGCCACCCGGACCCCCGCCACCGCCGACCGGCCCGCCCTGGACCAGCTGGTGGCGTTCTATGCGCATGAGCGGCGGCTGTATGAGCGTGACCTGATTTCCGCGCTGCGCACCGCTGAAGAGGCCGAAGCAGCGCGCGCTGAGGCCGAAGCCACCCTGACCGCACAGACCGTGGTGCTGCAGGAGAAAGACGTGGTGCTGCAGGCCTCCCTGCTGGAGAGCCTGCGCAAGGAACTGATGCTCGAATCCATCCTCAACACCGTGCGGGTGGGTGTGGTGGTGATTGACGAGGAAGGACGGCGCCTGCTCACCAATCCGCGCCAGCAGTTGCACGAGCGCCTGGCCGCGCCGAGCTTCACCCGGCGTCCCTCCGAGGGTGAGCTGCTCATTTTCGGACCCGACCGCACTACTCCGGTTCCCCCTTCCGAGCGCCCCGTGCATCGGGCAGCGCAGGGGCATTCCTTCTCGGACCACCTGGTCTGGTACGGCGAGGGTGAGGAGCAGAAGGCGCTCAGCGTGTCGGCTCGTTCCATGCACGGCGACGACGACGCCTTCCAAGGTTCGGTGATCGCCTACAGCGACGTCACTGGCCTGGTGAACGCCGTGGCCGCCAAGGACGACTTCGTGGCGAATGTGTCCCACGAACTGCGCACCCCGCTGACCTCCATCATGGGGTACCTGGAACTGGCGCTGGATGAGGAAGATGCCATCCCCTCCTATGTCGCGTCCTCCTTGAAAGTGGCACAGCGGAACTCCGAGAAACTCCTGCACCTGGTCTCGGACCTGCTTTCCGCCGCAGCCGGCTCCGCAAGCATGGAACTGGAGGTCACCGACCTCAGCGAGCTGATCCGCGCCGGCATCACATCCGCCGGCCCGCGTGCGGAAATGAACGGCGTCGAGATTGTCACCGAGCTGCCCGAGGCCCTGCCTGCCATGCTGGATCCCAAGCGCATGGCACAGGTCCTGGACAACCTGCTCTCCAACGCGGTCAAGTACTCCCCCGACGGCGGACAGGTAACGGTCAGCGCCTGGCGCACGGACGCCGGGACCACGGTGCTGCGGGTTGCCGACTCCGGAATCGGAATGACCGGGGCCGAGCAGGCCGAAGTCTTCACCAAGTTCTTCCGCTCGGGCACCGCACGCAGGGCGCAGATTCCCGGAGTTGGTCTGGGCCTGGTGATTTCCAAGCGCATTGTGGAGGAGCACGGCGGCACCATCGCTTTGGAGAGCGAATCCGGCAAGGGCACTGTATTTACGGTCACACTGCCCTGATCCAGCTTGCCATGGCCGTGATTTTGCGGCCCGATGCACGGTGTGCAATCATCCGAAGGTAGAAGACCCGCCAGTGGAAATGCACCGGCTCGGGCAGGAGCAGTTCCCCACAGCGGGCGCGGTTGAACGGATTGCGGTAATGGCACGAACCACGAAGGTGCGCAGGATTGCTCACCGATTGGGCTCATTTTCGGTGGTGGGCGCCGTCGCGTTCGTGGTGGACGTAGGACTGTTCAACATCCTGTCGGCCACCTTGATCCAGGACAGTCCTATCCTGGCAAAGGTCATTTCGGTGCTGGCCGCCACCACCGTGTCATGGCTGGGCAGCCGGTACATCACCTTCAGGAAACTCCGCACCCGCAGCATTCGAAGTGAAACACTTCTTTTTGCCCTGACCAATCTCGTGGGACTGCTGATCTCCGCAGGTTGCCTCTACGTCTCCCACTACCTGCTGGGCTTCCGCAGCCAGTTCGCGGACAACATTTCCGGCAACGTGGTGGGTATCGCCCTGGGCAATATCTTCCGTTACTTTGCCTACCGGTACGTGGTGTTCAACGGTCCCAGCGAGCACGCGGATGCTCCCCGGCCGGAACCGGAAAGCAGCCGCGCGGCCTGAGCGCAGGGCTCAGCGCTTCGCCGGAATGCGGATCAGCTTCCGGTTCACGAATTCGGCCATCCCGTACCGGGCCAGTTCCCGGCCCACACCCGAACGCTTGACGCCGCCGAAGGGCAGATCCTCCTGGGTTCCGGAGGTCCCGTTAATCCAGACCATGCCGGTTTCCAGCCGGTCGGCAACCTCAAGCGCCTTGTTTTCATCGGCGCTGAACACGGCGCCGCCCAGCCCGAAGGGTGAGTTGTTGGCCAGCTCCACGGCTTCGTCCGCGTCGGCAACCTTGTAGACCACGGCCGCCGGGCCGAACAGTTCCTCCGAGAAGGCCCGCATGTCCTCCGTAACGTCGGTCAGGACGGTCGGCTGGACATAGGCGCCGGGCCGGTCGATCCTGCCGCCGCCGGTGCGCAGGGTGGCGCCCCGGTCCACGGCGTCGCGAATCTGTTCCAGCAGCCCGTCTGCGGCGGACTGCGAGGAGAGCGGGCCGAACCGGGTCTCGGGCTGCAGCGGGTCGCCCGGCTCCATGGCCGCCATCCGGGCGGTGAACTTCTCCACAAACTCCTCGTAGAGGTCCGCCACCACAATGAACCGCTTGGCCGCATTGCAGGCCTGCCCGGTATTGCCCATCCGTCCGGCAACCGCTGCCTTGACCGTCGCGTCCAGGTCCTCGGTGTCCAGGACAATGAACGGGTCGCTGCCGCCGAGTTCCAGGACGTACTTCTTCAGGTTGCGTCCGGCCACTTCGGCAACGGCGGCGCCTGCACGTTCACTTCCGGTCAGGGAGACACCTTGGACCAGGGGGTCGGCAATGATGTCCGCGGCCTGCTCGTTGGTGGCGAAGAGGTTGATGTACGCACCGGAGGGAACACCGGCGTCGGCGAAAATCTGTTCCATGGCCAACGCGGACTGGGGGCAGTTGTTGGCATGCTTGAGCAGCACGGTGTTGCCCAGCATCAGGTTGGGAGCCGCGAAACGTGCCACCTGATAGTAGGGATAGTTCCACGGCATGATCCCCAGCAGGGCGCCCACGGGCAGGGTGCGCACCACCGCGCTGCCGCCACGCCGAGGATCCAGCTGTTCGTCCGCCATAAAGCCGGGGCCTTCGGTGGCGTAGTACTCGTAGATGTTGGCGGAGAGCGCTACTTCACCCTTGGCCTCCCGCAGGGGCTTGCCCATTTCCAGGGCAATCAGCGCGGCGAGCTCGTCCGAACGCTCCCGGTAGAGTTCGGCCACGCGTGAAAGGACCTTGCTGCGGTTCTCCACCGGCTCGGCACGCCATTGAAGAAAAGCGGCATGCGCTGAATCGACGGCCCGGCGGATTTCGCCGTCGGTAGCTGTGGGGAATTCCTGAAGGGTCTCTCCAGTGGCGGGATTTACGCTCTTGTAAGCAGTCATGGCCGCCACGCTACCCGCGCTTATTGCGTCTGTAAAAGCACGGATTCCGGGGATTAAATCCCGTTGTCTGAGCGTTTGAACGCTTTTTTCCTATGAGTGCCGCGGCGCATCCGGCGATTCTTCGCCGTCTCCGATCCCGTTCCTGCGCCAGCGCGGCCGCTTCAGTTTCGGCCGCGGCCACCCGGCCCCCGGGCGCTCAGCGGGGCGCGACCGCCGCGGCAGCCGGACGTTGAACTCGCCCGGCCCGGGCAGCCGCCAGCCGCGCCGCCGGGCCAGGATGCACAGCACAGCCGCCGTTGTGATGGCCACGCCCATGCCCACGTTCTGCAGGCCCATGTTGTAAAGGACGGCCATTTCGACGGCGGCGACCAGGGCCCCCGTGGCGTACAGCGTGTTGCCGCCGAAGATGGCAGGCACCCGGCCCACCACAATGTCGCGGATCATGCCGCCGCCCACGGCCGTGGCAACGCCGATGAGGATGGCCGGCAGCCAATCCAGGTCCACGGCCAGTGCCTTGGCGGTGCCGGTGGCGGCCCAGCAGCCAAGCGCGAACGCGTCGATCACAATGAGGAAGCGGTTGGCCCATTTGCCCTTGAGTTCAATCGCATAGGCGATGAAGGCACCGGCGAGGGCGGTGATGAGGTAGGCGGGGTTGGTCAGCGCCACCGGCGTCCCTTCCTGCAGCAGGGTGTCTCGCAGGACACCGCCGCCCAGGGCGGACGTCAGGGCCAGCACAATGAATCCCACCGGGTCCATTCGCAGCTGCCGGGCAACAGCTCCGCCCAGAACGCCGTTGGCCAGCACTCCGGCCAGATCGACGACGTCGAACACCGCCGCCGGGTCGAAATAGTTCACGCCGCTCCTGCTGTTGATGGGCCTTGTATGCCGCCGCCCATTCTACGTTGACCGGCGCCCCCGCAGCGGTGGAGCGGACAGCCGTCCGCTGCCCGCACGGCGCATCAGGGGCCGGGCCGAGGCGAGCGCCGCGGTATTAGTCGTCGCCCTGCGGATAGTCGTCGTCGTTTCCCGGGACCTCGGTATTCTGCTCCAGGATGTCCGCCTCGGATCCTTCGGGGTAAACCTGGCCGTCCGGGCCTGCGTCACCGGCACCCGGAATCGCCGGGATCTCCTGTTCAATACCGTCCGCTTCGGAACCGTCCCGGTGGATTTCACCCGCCGGTCCCGCGTCTCCCGCACCGGGAACTGCGGGCGTACCCTGCTCCGCCCGGTCAGCCTCCGAACCGCCGGGAATCAGTGGAAGATCCGTGTCCTTATCCATCCGTGCCTCCAATGCGAGCTGGCGCAACCGCAGTGGCGGCCGCTTTGGTTCTTCCTGTCTATCACCGAACCTCCTGCGGCTGAATAGTCCGCGGAACCGGTCAGGCGTCCTGCAGGTCCAGCACCACTTTGATGTCCTCGTCCCGTTCTTCAAAAGCCTGGGCGTAGCCGGCGAGCGGCACGCGGCGGGAGATGACCTTCTCCAGCCATCCGGTGTCGGTCCGCGCCAGGACGTCCGCGGCCGACAGGTAGTGCCTGCGGTTGGCATTGACGGTTCCGAACACCACCCGGTTGTCCATAACGAGTCCCAGGTTCAGGGCCCCCAGGTCCAGGGGTTCCTCGGCACCGGTTTCGGAGACACCGGTCAGGCAGGTCACGGAGTTCTTCGCGCCGCGGTGCAGAACCTCCCGGATCACGGAGGGCGCACCGGTGCATTCGATGATGACGTCGGCGCTGATCCCTGAATCCGTGAGGCTGTCGGTGTGGAACACTGCCCCAAGTTCCTTGACCAGGCCCGCTTTGGGGCCGTCTTCCTCCAGGTCGAAGACGTGTACTTCCAGTCCCCGCTGCACTCCGAACAGGGCAGCCATCAGCCCTACCGGCCCGGCGCCGGTCACGGCAGCTACCTTCGGCCGGAAGTAGGCCCGGCTGCCGATCCGGTCAATCTGCTCCCAGGCCTTGGCCAGGATGGTGGCGGGCTCCAGCAGCACGCCCACCCGGTCCAGCGACGGGTCCAGTTTCACCATTTCCTCCGGCTCGCCGCGCCAGCGTTCGCGGGCAAAACCGTCCAGGCCTTCGATGCCGTGCTCGGTATAGGTGCCGGTATGGCACATGTCCCATTCGCCCGCAGCGCAGGCCGGGCAGTTCTCGGCACAGGGCCGGCGGACAATGCCCACCACCAAATCTCCGGCGGCGAGGCCGGAACCTTCCGGCGCTTCCAGCACCCGGCCGAGGTTCTCGTGGCCCATCACCAGATAGTCCCGGTTGGCCGGTGCGGTGCCGAATTCAGCGGCAATAACCTCCCTGTCAGTGGCGCAGAGTCCCACCGACAGGATCTCCACCAGCACGCTGCCTTCCGCGGCATCCGGTTCCGGCAGGTCCCTCAGCTCCAGCGAGTCCTTCTGTCCGGGGCTGATTGTTAATGCCTGCATGTCCATCCCTTCGCGCACGGGGGCCGATTGCCCTCTGTATCCCACACTAGCTCCGGACGCCGGACGTCCTTTAATGCCGGCGCACGGTTCCGGACGCGCAAAAGGCCCGCCCCTGTGGGGCAGGCCTTGAGCACGGTGGAGATGGGGGGAATCGAACCCCCGTCCGATGTTGTTTTGCCAGGGCTTCTCCGGGCGCAGTATGCGTCGGATTTTCTCGGCCCCGGCCATCCTGCATACAGGTGGCCGATCCGGGCCCAGCCGTCAAAAAGTCCCGAACACCCCGACGGCGGAAGTGTTCAGCAGTGGCCCTCTAAACGACGCCAGGATCCGGAGCGAGAGCGACTCCGGGCTGACGGACTACTCCGGCTGCTTAGGCAGCGAGAGCGAAGTCAGTGCGCATAGGTTTGGCACTTATTTTTTTGCAGAGAGCGTTAACGAGATAACTCTGCGTTCTCGGCCCGCTTCCCCTGGCACAACCAACATCGTCGAAACCGATCATCCCCGTATTGAGTTACCAATCACCGCCGGACCTTTCATTCCGGCACTATTTACAACGACGACGGTCTGCGGATGATTCCCGCCGGCACCTCCCGTGGACGACGTCGAGGGAGGCGCCGGGAATCTGGTCCGGCAGCCGCCGGCGGTCAGCGTTTGCGGCCGAAGATCAGCGAGGCCAGGGCTACGGCACCGGTCACGGTGTAAACGGACGGCCAGGCGCCCATTTTCTTGGCCAGCGGGTGGGACAGGCCGAACGCCGTGACGTAGCCGGCGGTGAGGGCGGCAGCTTTGCCCGTCCCGGCGTCGCGCTTCCACAGGGCAAAGGCGGCGGCACCTGCGGCGGCGAGGACGGCACCACCGAGCTGGCGGTTGCCGGTGTCACGTGCGGTCTTGTAGCCGCCGATCAGGCCGGCGCTGGTGATCAAGGGGGTCAGCAGGGACAACGTATCTCTCCTCGGGTAGACAACATCCCCAGCTTAGGCCGGGACGGGACCGTGTGCACGGCGGGTCAGTGGCTGGTGGTGCCCTGCCTGGATTCCAAAACCGGCGGGATCAGGGCATCTGACACCATCCCGGTGATCCAGGCATAGACCGTCTTGTGCCAGACATCCACCACGGTCTCGGAGAGTGGCCAGGATGTAGGCGGAGCACCGATACCCGTGGCGTTTTCCAGTGTCTGGTCCGTGGCCAGGCGGACAACACTGAAGGTGGTGTTCGCCACCGGGCCGCGGATCCCGGTAACGGACCACACCCCGCGCAGGGCACCGAGAGCCGCACCCGTTCCCCAGTGCATGGCATGGTTCCACACCGGCGGCCTGGCATCGGCGTCGGGCTTCCGGCCCAGCAGGCTCAACAGGGTGCGGGCCGGAACGTAGGAATCGGGCCGCCGGGTCACGGCCTGTTCCAGCTTTTCACCGGCGGTCATTGCTGCGACACCGGCCAGCCCCGCAACTGCCCCCTGCCCCGCGGCCTTCAAGAGTGTGCGTCCGCGGAAATCTGACATATCTGCCTCCTCGTGTGCGCGGCCTTTGCCCACCACGATAGGAGAACCGGAAGATATTTTCCCGTCCCCGTGCCCGGTTTCCGCGGCACCGTACACTGGTTCTTTCCAGGCGGCGAAAGGTGCGGGCAGGGGAAAATGTGGTGATGTCCTTCTCTACACTGCGGCGGCTGCAGGACCGGCTTACGGCGTTGGCAGGCTCCGGGGATGAAACCCGCATCATTGGCGTCACCGGTGCGCCGGGCGCGGGCAAGACCACCCTGGTTGAGGCGCTGGTCCGTTCCCTTAACCCGGAACACCAGCCCGTGGAATCCCACCGCTTTGCCCATGTACCGATGGACGGCTTCCACCTTTCGGACCGGGAGCTGGACCGGCAGGGCCTGCGGGAGCGCAAAGGCGCCCCGGAAACCTTCGATGCGTACGGCTACGCCGCCCTGCTGGACCGGTTCCTGCCTGCCGGGCGCGCCGACGTCGTCTACGCCCCGGGGTTCGACCGAACACTGGAGCAGCCGCTGGCCGGGGATATCCCGGTTTTCCCGGCGGCGCGGATCATCCTCACCGAAGGCAACTACCTGCTGCTGGACCGGCCCGAATGGCAGCACGTGCGTGCCCGCTGCACCGAGGTCTGGTACTGCGAACCGGAGGAGGAGCTGCGGGTCCGGCGCCTGGTGGAACGGCACGTCCGCTTCGGCAAAAGCCCGCAGGCAGCCGCCGCCTGGGTACAGGAGGTGGACCAGCCCAACGCCGAGCTGGTCCGGGCCTGCCGCGGGCGTGCCGACGTGCTGATCAGCGGTTTTTGGGACCTTCCCTGACTGCCGCCCGGCTTGGGCCGTGCCGGCACCTCGCGTATAAAAGGACGCAGACCGTACGCGCTTGACCCGGGCCCGCTGGGGCCCCGAACAGGAGACAAAGCATGGACGCATCCCCGACGCTGCTGGAAGCCGGAGCCGCACTGGAACAGGTGGGTACAGGGGCGGTGTGGGCCGAGGGGCCCTGCTGGGTTCCGGAGCGCAACGCCGTGCGGTACAGCGATGTCCGTTCCAACCGGATCCTGGAATTCAGCGAAACCACCGGCGAGCTCAGCGTCTACGGCCAGGACGTGGAGTTCACCAACGGCCGCGCCCTGGACGCGGACGGCTCGGTGGTCCAGTGCTCGCACGGGCGTCGCGCCATTGAACGGGACCGCAACGGCACCGTGGAAACCCTGGTGGACCGCTTCGGCGAGGTGCGTTTCAACTCCCCCAACGACGTCGTCGTGAAGTCAGACGGCACCATCTGGTTCTCGGATCCCTCCTACGGCATCGACAACCCGGCCGAGGGCCACCCCGGCGAGCTGGAATACGGGGACCGGTACGTGTTCCGTTTCGATCCCGCCAGCGGGGAACTCACCGCCGTCATCACGGACCTTATGGCCCCCAACGGTCTGGCGTTCTCCCCGGATGAGTCCGTCCTGTACGTCTCGGACACCGCCGAGGAGACCGTCTCCCCCGCCGGTCCGGCGCAGACCGATGGCAACCCCATCCGCGCCTACGACGTCGTTGAAGGACGGCAGGCGAAAAACGGCCGGGTATTTGTGCGGGTGGGGCCCGGCGTGCCGGACGGTTTCCGAGTGGATACGGACGGCAACATCTGGTCCTCCGGCGGCGACGGCGTGCGGGTGTTCTCCCCTGCCGGGGAACTGCTGGAGCACATCCCGGTACCGGAGACGGTCAGCAACGTCTGCTTCGGCGGCGCGGACGGCCGGACCCTGTACATGACTGCCACGTCCAGCCTGTACCGGATCCGCACCACTGCCACCGACGCCGCCGCTGCCCTGCGCGCCGGGCGCTAGCAAACCGGCCCCTCCTGCGCGCCGGGAGCTAGCAACCCGGCCCCTCCTGTGCGCCCGGAGCTAGCCCCCGCCGCTCCCTGCCTCCAGCGGGTTGGGAGCGGATCAGGACAATAACCGGCGGAGGCGGTACTCGAGTTTGCCGCGCCGTGTGCCGTCCTCACTCAGATGCGCGGTGCGCTGGATGTAGGCCCTGCCCCATTGCTCCAACAGGTAGTCATCCGCAGCGCGCACGTGCCCGGGCGGGAACCGGTAGCGCAGCCGGGCAGCCAGGGCTGTCCAGTCCGCCGAGCGCAGCAGAGCCGTGGCCTCCGACAGGGAGTACACGGTGTTGGCTTCGAGGACCTGGACCAGCCAGTCATAGTGTTCGGCGCGGCTGCGCGGGTTTTCGGGCAGTTCCTGTTCCAGCACCTCTCTTAGCGCGGCCGCGTTCAACTCATCCCCGCTCTGCACCCCGGCCACCCGTGCCTCGCCGCGCAGCCGCTGCAGCGCAACCACATGGTTGATGGCATCGAACTCCCTGTCGGCCAGTTCAATGAGTCCGGAGGCGAGGGTGAAGGCCCGGTTGACTTCCGGCGGGACGGGTCCGGTGCCCTTGTACCGGATCTCGTGCTCAAACTCGGCCCAGGCATGCTGCAGGATGGTGCGGAACTGCACTTCGAAACGCTGTCCGCAGAAGTCTTCACAGCCGGCGGGCGGGTTGTCCCGGGGCACCCGGAGGACAAGGTGCTGGCCGGAGTAGCCGAAGTCGCCGCGGGCCTTCTGCTCGGCGGACTTATCCACGTGGTCCAGCTCCTCGAAGGCGCCCGCCAGTGCTTCCATGGCGGCGGGGATGTCAGATTCCAGGAACAGGATGATCCGCACACCGATCAGGTCATCGATGTCCTCAAGCCCGTTGACGTACCGGGGCGTGCCGTCGTCGGCCCGCCGGTCCAGTTTCCGGCCCAGGGATTCCGCTTCCTTCACCCGGTGCTGGATGTGGTGGTAATTCAGGCCGTCATCACCCAGCCGGGCCAGGACCGCTCCGTGGATTCCCTCGTCTGCGCCCTGATAGCGGCCCAGATTCATTGCGTACGTACCCAGCCAGTCATTGATCCGCATACTGTGCGTCGGCAATAGTTCCATGGACAACGCATTTCCCCTGTCTCCCACGGGTCACCGCAGCCGGTGTCCGGCGGCGGGGTGGAACAACTGCCTCAATTGTGTGGCGCGGGACCATGCCCCGCAAGGGTCCGGCCCGGGGACCAGCACTGCCAGCCGGAGGGGAGCAATGTCTCCGCCCCTCGGCGGCGCCCCGTCGGAAAAGTGCCCCGGCGGGGTACCCACCCGGACGCTGCGGGTCCATACTTCTGCCGTAGCGGGTGCCCGGCTCTCACCGGGGCCCAGTCCCGGCGGCGAACGCCGCAGACGGATCGGAGCGGATATGGCCATCACATCAGGCGGGAAAGGCTCCCTCCTCCGACGGAAGCCGATTGACGACGTCGACGAGGAAAAAACCGGCAACAAACTCTTCAAGAGCCTCGGGCTGTGGCAGCTGACGGCCATCGGTGTAGGCGGCATTATCGGCATCGGCATTTTCACCCTTGCCGGGCTGGTGGCCAACGGTGGGCCGGATGCCTCCCCGGTGGGCCCGGCCGTGCTGATTTCCTTCCTCGTTGCCGGTCTGGCCAGTGCCGCAGCAGCCATGTCCTACGCCGAATTTGCGGGCATGGTGCCCCGTGCCGGTTCGGCCTACACTTACGGCTACGTAGCCTTGGGTGAACTCATCGGCTGGTTCATCGGCTGGGACCTGCTGCTGGAGTACACCGCCATCGTTGCCGTGGTGGCCATTGGCATCTCGGGCTATTTCACCGAGTTCCTTGCCGGGTTTGGCATCGATATGCCGGTGTGGATCCAGGGCACCGGCGACACCGTGGCGGGCGGGGTGATCAACCTGCCCGCCGCCGTCGTCTGCCTTTTCATCACCTGGATCCTCAGCCGCGGCACCAAGACCTTCGGCCGCTTCGAGCTGGTGGCGGTGGGACTGAAGGTGCTGCTGATCCTGTTCATTGTCGGGCTGGGCATTTTCTACATCAACACGGATAACTACACCCCGTTTATGCCCAGCGGTTTCGGGGCGGTCTTCACCGGTGCGGCCACCGTGTTCTTCGCCGTCTTCGGCTATGACGCCATGAGCACCGCCGCCGAGGAAGCCACGGACGGCAAAAAGCACATGCCCAAGGCCATCCTGCTGTCCCTGGCCGTGGCCATGGCGCTGTATGTGCTGGCCACGCTGGTGCTCACCGGAATGCAGAATTACCGCGATATCAGCCCCACCGCTGGATTCGCGTCCGCCTTCCAGTCCGTGGGCCTGCCGGTCATTGCCACGGTGATTTCCGCATTTGCCGTGCTCTCCATCCTCACCGTGATGCTCACCTTCCTGCTGGGCGTCACGCGGGTCTGGTTCTCCATGAGCCGTGACGGGCTGCTCCCCGGGTGGTTCGCCGGGACGGACAAGCACGGCACCCCGCAGCGGGTGACCTGGATAGCCGGCGGCGCCTCGGCCCTGCTCGCCGGTTTCTTCCCCATCCGGGCCGTAGCCGACCTGACCAACATCGGCATCCTCGCCGCCTTCGTGGTGGTCTGCGTGGCCGTGATTGTGCTGCGCCGCCGCCAGCCGGACGCACCGCGGGAATTCCGGCTGCCGCTGATGCCGTGGGTACCCGCCTTCGGCGTACTTGCGTCAGGTTTCCTGATGCTTCAGCTGCATTGGGAAACCTGGCTGCGGTTTGTCATCTGGCTGATCATCGGGATGCTCATATACGGGTTTTACGGGTACCGCCACTCCCTGCTCAATCCCAACAGCCCGCGGCTGCGGCAGGTGCGGCCGGATCCGCAACCGGAAGGCTGACCCGCAGCCGCCCGCAACACGGCGGACGGGCGCACATCCTATCCTCCATTTCGGTAAAAACCGGCTATTATCTGCATTAGGTCCACATTTGGACATTAGTTGGGGAGAACAACCGAATGGGCAGTCAGTCTCAGGCCATGCCTTCTGCGCGGAGGCGGTCCACCATGCTTTACCGCCGGGCACGCAGCGGGCTCGTGCTGATCGCTGTTTTCTGGCTATGGATGCTGATCAGCGCCGCAGACTTTATCGCTTCACTCTTCGGGTCTCCGTTCCATGCAGCCCTCGCCCTTTACGGGCTGGGTGCGCTGACCCTCATCTCGCTGCTCTTCCTTCCTATCTGCATTGCCTATCTGGTCCTGAACCGTCCCGTGGCCACGGCCCGGAGCGCTTCAGTGGAGCACGCTCCGGAAAACACTGAGCGGGGTGAAGAGGCCGGACACGGACTGGCACCGGTCATCCGGATGATGCCGCGCCGCGCCGTAGCCCGTGGAGCTGACCTGACCAACCGTGCCGCCGCCAAATGGCGGGACCTGGCCTCCTAGCCGCACCTGCCGAAACGGCCTCCGCCCGGGAATGTCAGTGGCGGTTGCCAGAGTGGGGGCATGCGCTCCCCCGAGACCTCCGGTTCCGTCCTCACTGCACCCGTTGCCCGCACCGCCCCCTCCGGTCCCGTAACCCATGCCCATTACCGGCGCGAACCGTATGTTCGGTGCAGCACTGATGCCGGCAGCGTTGATGCCAAGGCAGTGGCCTGGACACGGACGCACGTCCTCCTGCACTGGATCGACGAGGACGGACTCGCGCACAACCGGTGGACTCCTGCCGGTGCGGTGCGCCGGATTTCGCGGGACGAATCCGCCTGGCGTGATCCCTACGACGATTTCCGTTTCTATTACCGTCCGGTCCCGGCCGCCGCGTGAGCACCCGCCGGGCTGCGCCGTGATCCTGTGCCGGTGGAGCCCGCCAGGGTGCGTACCCTTGACGCCCGGCCGCCAGGCGGGCGCTGATGGAGGTACACACAGACGGACATAAGGCGGCGGGCTGAGTGGATTTCCAGCAGACGATTGAGGCCGTGGGGCAGGTGATGGACCTGGCAGGCGTGGCGGCCATTGTGCTTGGCGCCCTGGTTTCCACGGTTGCAGCTGCGGTGGCTGTTCTGCAGCGCCGCAGGCAGGTATACGAGGAGTACCGACAGCGGCTGGGCCGAAGCATCCTGCTGGGGCTGGAACTGCTGGTCGCAGCGGACATCATTCGCACCGTGGCCATTACCCCCACGTTCGAATCACTGGGAATACTGGCTGTCATCGTGCTCATCCGGACTTTCCTGAGCTATTCACTGCAGCTGGAGGTCACGGGATACCTGCCGTGGAAACGTCCTGTACTGACCGGTGCAGAAACTAAGAAATAAACACTATTCCGGGGTCTTGACTTCTACGCCGGAGCAAATATCGTTCTCGGCATGATTAATCCAGTCTCGATTCTTCCGTCTGTTCTTTCTGCCTCCGAATTCGGTACAACCACTACGGAGACCACCGTTGGGGCCGGGGCACTATTTGGCTCCATGCTTGTCTTCGGCGTCATTGGCATAGTCCTGGGCGGACTGGCCATGATGGGCATGTTCAAAAAGGCCGGGCGCAAGTCCTGGGAGGCCTTTGTCCCCGTTTATGCCCAGATCCTGCTCTTCCGCATTGCCGGCATGTCCGGCTGGTGGCTCGTAGCCATGCTGGTGCCGGTTCTCAACCTCGTGGCCCTGGTGCTGCTGTCCATCAACCTTGCCAAGGTCTTCGGCCAGACAGCCGTCATGGCGGTCCTGCTGTTCCTCTTCGGCACCATCATGTATTTCTACCTTTCCTACAGCTCCGCCCGGTACTTCGGCCCGCAGGCCAGCAAGGGCCCGTTCGGCCAGGCCAGCAACCACGGCCAGCCGGCCTACGCCCCGCAGGCCTAAATCCCAGCCCACTCCTACCAACCATTGAAGGCGTGCCCGGACCGGGCACGCCTTCACTGTTGCTGAAACCGGGCCGGCGGCTTCCTGGGACATCAGGTT
Organism: Arthrobacter sp. MDT1-49-2; assembly: GCF_059090185.1. NCBI lineage: Bacteria > Bacillati > Actinomycetota > Actinomycetes > Micrococcales > Micrococcaceae > Arthrobacter > Arthrobacter sp. MDT1-49-2. Next base: position 25,649 of record NZ_JBNHFK010000009.1, on the reverse strand, counting down.
GATTCCTTGGAGAAGAAGATTCCTCCGCCACTCCAATATCCCTGGTTGTTTTGCCGCGAGCCGGACTGAGGCCTAGGCGCTGCATGCCCTCGCAAAACTGATACCGCCCACCGCCGCGCTCAGTACCCAAACCACTGTTCCTTCAATGGTGATAATCGCGATCGCTCCTCCGACGATAGCGATAGCGCAATCCACTGAAATTGCGTTGGGATCGGATATCGCACCCGCAGTCGTCAGGCTTACGGTCTGGACCATAGCGCCATTGATGTATTTCTGCAGATAACTTCCGTGACAATCAGACAGCGGCTGTCCCTGCGACAGAAAATAACTACTTCCATCGGTGTTGACGCAGCTGTAGTAATACTGACCGGTCACATCATAGGGAGTGACCGCGTGTTGGGCCGGATCTTCCTCGGCCGAAACCGTTGGCTCGCCCAATCCTGCAGTCGACGGCAATGCTGCGACTTGCGAATCCGCTTGTTTCCCTGAGCCAGCTGGCGTTTCTGCCGCGTTGGCGGGCGAGGCTCCCACCAGGCCTGCCAAAAGGATCATGGTGCTGGCGAAGATGGTTGTGATTTTGGTTTTCACGATATGCCCCGTTCCTGTTCATGGTGCTTAGACATCGGTCGACAGAAATGTTCATGTACCCGGGCGACGGTACTTCTTGGACGCCCGTCCAAACATCAATAACAGTGAAGTTTTTTTGATTACCTACTTCATTGGGTGTGGGATACTCCCATCATGGGGAGGCAACCACATGCATCAGATCTGGCAGTTGCGGCTGGCATGGGAGAGACGAATACGGCTTCCAGGATCCTGGATGCTGCGATTGCCGAATTCGATGAACAGGGTTTCGAGAAGGCAAGTTTTGCGGGAGTGGCCACACGGAGTGGCATTTCCAAGTCACTCGTTAGTTACCATTTTCCGACGAAAACACTCCTCGGATCTTCCGTTGTGAACGCGGCCTATCCTTCGGGCATGTTTATGGGTTCAGAGCGCCAAGCGGAGTCACCTATGGGCGAGCTCCTTCATGCCGCCGTTAGTGTCGCGTCCCATGTGGTTCACACCCCCTTGGCCCGGGCCGCACTCAAGCTTCGGCACGCACTTGAGGGCACAACAGAGGGTCTTCCAGATCCCTACAGCGGGTGGACTGCATACGCTGCGGGCTTGTTTGACGAGGCCCAGCGCGCCGGGTTGATTGATACGGATGTAGACGTAAGTTTCCAGTCACGACTCTCCGTGGGGACGGTCGCCGGACTCATTTCAATATCGGAAGCGACGGGAAGCTTCATCACGCTGCCTTCCGACGTGGACAAGGCAATCCGTTCCCAGCTGACGCACCTGGGCCCCATCGGTGACCTCCCTATGCCACCGCCGCGGGTCGGATGACCGTAGAATCCGCCGGGATAGGCCTCCGGCTTCTCGCTGTGCCACGGTAAGACGTCGAAACCTATCGGGAAAAGGTTCGGAACGAATGAGGCAGACCCCGAGAAATTGTTAGGCACGCCGAACTCGAACTGCTAAGTTGCTGTCATGGCTCGCGCGCAGATGACTCCCACCGGCACCGGCACCGGCACCCGGCCGCACCCTCCAACCCGGCCACGCAATATCCTCTGGCTCCTCGGACCCGCCCTCGTGGCCGGCGTCGCCTATCTGGACCCCGGAAACGTTGCGAGCAACATGACCGCCGGAGCCAAGTTTGGGTACCTGCTGGTCTGGGTGGTGGTGGTCGGCAACATCATGGCCTGGCTGATCCAGTACCTTTCGGCCAAGCTGGGCCTGGTCAGCGGACGCAGCCTGCCCGAACTGCTTGGCGAGCGCATCGGCCGCAAGCCGGCCCGGCGGCTGTACTGGCTGCAGGCCGAACTCGTGGCGATGGCCACCGACGTCGCCGAAGTAATTGGCGGCGCCGTCGCCCTCTGGCTGCTCTTTGACCTGCCCCTGTTACTGGGCGGGATCATCACCGGAGCGATTTCCATGGTGGTGCTCCAGTTGCAGAACACCGGCAGGCACCGCGGCTTCGAGTATGTGATTGTGACGATGATGGCCGTTATTGCCGTCGGTTTCACCGCCGGTGTCTTCATCAGTCCGCCGGACGGCTCCTCGCTGGTCGAGGGCCTGGTGCCCCGTTTTGAAGGCAGTGAATCGGTGCTGCTTGCCGCCTCGATTCTTGGGGCAACGGTGATGCCGCACGCCATCTACGCCCATTCGGCCCTCACCCGGGACCGCTTCCCGCACCGCACCGCAACGCTGACGACTCCCCGGCTGATCAAGGCCACCAAGTGGGACGTCACCATTGCCCTTGCGGTGGCAGGATCGGTCAACCTGGCCATCCTGCTGCTGGCCGCCAGTTCCCTGCAGGGGGTTGAGGGCACTGATTCCCTCGAGGGGGCGCATGCCGCGATCGGCGCGTCCCTGGGCGGCGCGGTGGCCACACTGTTCGCCGTCGGCCTGCTGGCTTCCGGTCTGGCCTCGACGTCGGTGGGAGCCTATGCCGGTGCTGAGATCATGCAGGGACTGCTCAAGATCCGCATCCCCATGCTGCTGCGGCGCCTGATCACGCTGCTGCCGGCACTGGCGATTCTCGCCGTCGGCATCGATCCCACCTGGGCGCTGATCCTGAGCCAGGTGATCCTGTCCTTCGGCATCCCGTTTGCGCTGATTCCGCTGGTCTGGCTCACCGCCCAGCGGGGACTGATGGGCGCGCATCGGAACCACTGGGCCACTACGGCGCTCGGGGTACTGGTATCCGTGCTGCTGGTGGGACTGAACATCACCCTGCTGGCGCTGACCTTCACCGGAGCCTAGCCCGCGGCCCTATCCGTTCAGTGATCCTTCCACCAGGGCGGTGGCAATGCTGTCGGCGTCGGCGACGGCGGCCAGGTACCGCTCCGTGTCCAGCGCGGCCGAGCAGCCGGTCCCGGCTGCGGTGATCGCCTGGCGGTAACGGTGGTCCACCGCGTCTCCGCAGGCGAATACCCCGTCCAGGTTGGTCTGCGTGGTGGGCGAGGCCACCTTGATGTATCCGTTCTCATCCAGTTCCACCTGGCCCGCAAACAGTTCAGTCCGCGGAACGTGCCCGATGGCCACGAAAATCCCCTGCGCCGGAAGCTCCCGGGTTGCCCCGGTGACGGTGTCGGTGAGCGTGACTCCGGTGACCTTGTCCGTGCCGTGGATGGCGGTGACTTCCGAGTTGAATTCAAAGCGGATCTTGGCGTGGTCCCGGGCCCGTTGGGCCATGATGCGCGAGGCCCGCAGGGTGTCCCGGCGCACGACGACGGTCACCGACTCACCGAACCGGGTCAGGAACAGCGCCTCTTCCATGGCCGAGTCTCCGCCGCCGACCACCACAATGGCCTGGTTGCGGAAGAAGAACCCGTCGCAGGTGGCACACCAGGAGATGCCGCGGCCGTTGAGGCGCTTCTCTTCCGGCAGGCCCAGTTCCTTGTAGACCGATCCGGTGGCGAGGATGACGCTGCGGGCCTTGTAGCTTTTCCCGCTTCCCCCGGCCACCCTCTTGGTGTGCCCCGCAAGTTCCACGCCCACGGCGTCGTCGTACTCCACTGCGGCGCCGAACTTTTCCGCCTGCCTCCGGAGGTTCTCCATCAGGTCGGGGCCTTGGATGCCGTCCGTGAAGCCCGGGAAGTTTTCCACTTCGGTGGTGTTCATCAGGGCGCCGCCCGCCGTGACGGACCCGGCCAGCATGCGCGGTTTGAGCCCGGCACGTGCGGCGTAGATACCCGCGGTGTAGCCGGCCGGACCGGAACCGATGATCAATACGGAATCCGTGCCCATTTGCCCGTCCCTTTCCCGTGCTGCCGAGGGGTTTCTTCAAGTCTGGCGGGGATCAGGTTAGGGTCGTAACCCCGGATGCAGATAAGCAGCATCGGAACCGGCAAAGGAGCCAGCATTGGCAGCTGCACTCAAAAGCATCCAGCTGATCCAGCTTCCCCGCGGGGTGATCGACGCGCTGGCGGCGGGCGATCTGGATGGCGCCAACCGGCACGCACCCCTTGAACTGACCGAGCATTTCTCCCGGGACCGGCAGCCGTTGTGGCGGATGCGCAGTGCCCAGCTCCAGGATCACCCCGGCGATGCCGTCTGGATCACCCGGGCCGTTTACGATCCCGAACTGCAGCGGGCCGTGGGACTGGCCGGATTTCACGGGCCGCCCGACGACGCCGGGATGGTGGAGGTGGGATATTCCGTGGATCCCGCGTATCGGCGCCGGGGTTATGCCCGAGCTGCTCTGGAGGCGCTGCTGGCTGTGGCCGCGCAGGAACCCTCCATCCGGACCGTACGCGCCACTATCAGCCCGGACAATGAAGCGTCCCGCAGGCTGGTGGAACAGTACGGCTTCGTGGCCAACGGCGAGCAGTGGGATGACGAGGACGGGCTGGAGATCATTTACGAAGTGGACGCCGGTGGGGCCGGTGGCGGGACTGGTGCCGGGGATGGCGAGGAGGAGCGAGGAGAGGACGACGGCGGGGCCGAGCGCAGAGTAGGTGAGGCGGAGCCCGGAGCGGCTAGGGCCGCCGACGGCGACGCGGACCGCAGCAGAGCGGCCGGCGGATGACGCTGCGGCACTTTCTTTCCTGTACGTCCGGTGCGTCGGGCAGCGACAGGAACATGGGATGACGGCCGGTTCAGACTAGGTAGATTGGCCCAAAAGACAGGTATTTTTGGGTCGAGAAGGGACCGCTTTTCGGCCGATTTTCAGGCCGGAAATGTCAGTGCCGGATGAAATTCATAAGGCATGGATAAGCTCGGGAGCGCCGAACGGATAACCAAAGAATCAGGGACAAAACACCAGACGGGCGAAGGCCAGGCTGGCCCTGAGAATGGGTCCGGTACAGTCTGCACGCTCGCGGTTTTCCGCGCCGATGGTACGGCTGGCGACAACGCCCGACGTGCCGGCGGACCTGCCACCGGCACAGACACCAGCAACCACGCAGACGCTTCCGCCACCGAGCCGGCTCCGACCACAGCAGCCACCGCCACTAAAGGCGCCGGCACAGATTTTCCGGACGGGTTCAGCGGGATTCTGGCGCTGAAGAATCCGGGCACCCTTAATGAACAGGCCACCTGCGACGCGTTGGCCCGATTGACCCATTTGATCCGCTGGGCAAAGGCTCAGGAAACCCGCCTGCTCAACCACATGGAAGAACTCTTCCGGACCGGCGTCTGCAAAGATCTGGGCCGGGAAGAACCGGGACTGGCGTTCAGCCTGGCAGCCTCGGAATGCGCAGCCGTCTTAAATGTTCCGCAGACCACCGCGCAGGCCATGATGTCCGAGGCAGGCAGGCTCTGCGGCACCCATGCGGCAACCCTGACCGGGCTCGAAGAAGGACGCTTCTCGTATGCCCACGCCCAGGTGGTGCTGGATCAGTGTGAGAACGTTCCCGCCTCGGATCTTCCCGGGTTCGAGTCTGAACTGCTGACCAGGGCCGAAGGCACGACCCGGGCTCAGTTCTCTGCCCAGGCACGCCGGCTACGGGAGCGGAAATATCCCCAGACCATTCACGAACGGCACCTGACCGCGTTCGATAGGCGGCGGGTCGTTCTGGACCGGGACGGGGACGGCATGTCGTGGCTGTCCGCGCATCTGCCGGCCGCGGACGCCCAGCAGATCTATACGGCACTATCCACGGCGGCCCGGGGCGAACGGGTGGCCGGGGATCCCCGAACCACGGACCAGCTGCGTGCCGACATCCTGGCCCAGTTGCTCATGGGCGGTCTTGGTTCCATTCGGTCCGATGCACGCAACGGTGCAGGGAGCAGTGCAGAGACCAGTGCACGGGGCATTACAGGCGCCGGAACCACAGCGCGGCCCGGAGCGGGCAGCAAATTTGAGGATGCCGGCCCCGGCGGGGTCCTACCCAGGGCAGAGATTATGGTCCTCATCAACGCCGAGACACTCTTCGGTGTCAACGAGGATCCTGCCGAACTGCACGGGTACGGTCCGATCAGAGCCGAAGCGGCCCGCAGACTCGCCCGGACCGCAACCCGCTGGACCGGTTTGGTACAGGATCCGGATACCGGTGAGATCCTCGGAGTCGGCAGGCGCCGGAAAGTCCCTGCGGGATTGGCCCGATGGCTAAGGGCCCGGGACGGGACCTGCCGGTTCCCGGGCTGCCGGGTCAGCACGGCAGTATCGGAAATCGACCACACGACGGACTGGGCAGAAGGCGGCCTCACGGAGCACGGAAATCTGGCCCATTTATGCCGCCGGCACCACCGGTTCAAAACCTTGGGATTCTGGATGGCCCGTCAACCAGCACCCGGCGTGATGGAGTGGACCTCGCCCACGGGACGCGTTTACCGGACCGACCCCTTCCTGAAAATGGAACCCCGCGAACCCGTTCAGACATGCCCCGAACCCGCTCCGTTCTGACCCTGCAATCCGGGGCGTCTCGTCGCAGCAGGTTTAGGACCACGCCGGAGCAGGTGGGGCTTCTCGTCGCAGCAGGTTGAGGACCACGCCGGAGCAGGTGGGCTTCTCGTCGCAGACAGTCAGCCACGAACAGGTTAGGCTTCCCCGATGACATCGTGGGCAGAAATCACAGCCGCCGTGGAAGCAGCTCTGGGCGGGAACCGGACCGAAGGCAGAGAACATCTGCTGGAGTGCTGGGAAGGTACGGTTCCGGGTGAACACGCCTACCGATGCATTCTGGCGCACTATCTGGCCGATACGGAACCTGATCTGGCAGCTGAAATCGCCTGGGACGAGGCCGCCCTGGCCGAGCATGCGGGCGTCCGGGATGAAGACCTCGTGCCGCTCGGCATCCCCTCCGCCCGCGGGTTTGCGCCCTCACTGCATCTGAACCTCGGGGATGGCTACCTTCGCCGCGGCGAGCCCGGTAAAGCGCGCCGCCACCTTGTATTGGGTCTCGCCGCCTCGGACGTACTAGGCACGGACGGCTACGGTGCAATGATCCGTGCAGGGCTGGAAAACCTGGGTCAGCGAATTGAGGCGGCCCGCAGCGCCAGTACCGGGACTGACGCGGGGACCGGCAGCGGCCCCGGCACGGACGGCGGCACGAACGTCGGCACGGGGACCAGCACCAACACCAGCACCGGAGCCCGGGAGGCAGTCGCGGATACGGGCGCGTAACCCGGCCGGAGACTGACGCGGTAACCGGCACCGCACCGGCGTCGGCACCGGCACGGAGTCGGCGAACCCGCTCAGCGGATCCGGGAGCGGATCCGGACGGCGGCAAGGGCGGTAAAGACCACCACCATGGCCACAAGAACCACAATGACGTAGCCGGTGGGCACCGCCCAGTCCCCCACGTAGGCGGAGATGCCGAACAGCCGTTCCACCTCATCCGCCGCCTGCGGCTGGTCCGTGACCTCTCCAAGGGGACCTTCGGTCATTTCCTGGCGGACCACCATGGATGCCTGCAGGAAAGGCAGCGCACTCACGAAGTTGCGTACCCCTTCCGGGAACGCCCCGACCGGAATGTAGGAACCGGCTGCGAATCCGAGGATGGTGCCCACCAGCGTGGACAGGGCGGCAAAGGATCCCGGCGTGCGGACAAACGTGACGATGAAGGAGCTGAGCGCACCAAACGCGGTGCAGCTGAGCACCAGGTATCCGTAGGTGCGGGCCAACTCACCCGCACCGAGGAACACGCCGTCGGCCAGTGCCAGGTAGGCCAGGCTGACGGCAAACACCACGGTGGTCATGATCAGTGCGATCACCACGGTGGACAGAAGGTAACCCAGCACCAGCTGACCGCGGCTGATGGGAGAGACGAGGAAGTCCCGGAAGCGTCCCGTGGCGGTATCGTCCACAATGACGTTCACAGCGGCCAGACCGGTGGTGATGGCAGTAATGCCCACAATTCCGGCAAACATCCAGGCGTCAACAAACCCTTTGATGTCTTCTTCGGACGCCTGCGGGAAACTCTCGGCCAGGCCCTGGGTCTGCTGGTTGCCCAGGAAGAGGGTGTAGAGCAGGAACAGGACCAGGGCGCCCAGCAGGGAGAAGAAAACGTTCAGCCGGTCCCGGAAATACAGGCGCAGGTTCCGGCCGGTGATGTCCATAACCACATTCATTCGGCATCTCCCGTCCGGCCGGTCAGTGCCAGGAATACATCGTCCATGGTGCCGTGGCGGAACTCGAAGTCCAGCACATTCCCGCCGTGCTCGGCGAGGAGCTGGCGGGCGGTGTCGGAACGCTCCACGGCCAGCCGGACCACGTTGGCCTCTCCGCCAATGACGTCGACGCCGGTCTCCCGGGCCAGTGTGCGCAGGGCACCGGGATCAGCGGAGGTAATGGACAGGACGCTGCGGCTGTATTTTGCGCGCAGCGTGGTGGGCGTCCCGTCCGCGATGATCCGGCCCTTCTCGATCACGCAGACCCGGTCCGCTTCCTCGGTTTCCTCCATGTAGTGGGTGGTGAGGAAAACGGTCAGGCCGTGGTTTTCTCGCAGGTCATGGATGGTGGACCAGACTATTGCGCGGCTGGCCGGATCCAGTCCGGCAGTGGGTTCGTCCAGGAAAATGATCGACGGCGAGTGCAGCAGGGCACGGGCAATATCAACGCGCCGCCGCTGCCCGCCCGAGTAGGTGCTGTAGCGCCGGTCGATGAAATCCTCCAGCCCGACCAGACGGCTCAATTCCGAGATCCGGGCATTGTTGGCGGCCTTGTCCGGGGAGTAGAACCGCGCCCGGGTCTGCAGGTTCTCCCTGCCGGTCAGGATGGGATCCAGCATCGAATCCTGGAACACCACGCCAATGGCTTCGCGGACCCCGTTGCCGCTGCGCACTACGTCGTGCCCTGCCACCTCCACGATTCCGGCATCGAACGGCAGGACTGTGGTGAGGCAGGAAATAGTGGTGGACTTGCCTGCCCCATTTGCCCCCAGGAAGGCAAAAACGCTGCCGGCCTCCACCTCGAAGGACAGATCATCCACGGCTGCGACCCTGCCAAAGCGTTTGGTCAGCCCCCGCACCGCAATAGCCGAGTCTCCGCGCACCGTCAGCTCCAGTCCCACCCTTCAGCCGGGCAGATCGTTCCATTCAAAGGGCGTGACCGTGTCATTTTCCCAGTCAGTCCGAAGTATGGCATAGGCCACCGAGGCCGCCCGGGATCCATCGGCTTTGGGCCACGCCTGCCGGTAGTGGGCTTCCTTGACAAACCCGGCGCGGTCAAAGGTTTTGCGCATGGCAATGTTGTCCTCCCGGGTCTGGCCTTCAAACCGCACTACCTCGGGCATCTCGGTGAAGACCAGCCTGCACAGCGCCCGGACGACGTCGACCCCCAGTCCCTGCCCCCGCCTGCCTTCCGCCAGACGCAGGTCGAAGACGGGGCTATCCTCCTCGAGGTCCTCCAGCACCGCCATCCCGATGTTGTCGCTGCCGTACCGGATCCAATAGCCCTGTGACTCCTCGGACCAGAAATCGCCGTCGGCCACCCGGGCCGCTGCCTGCTCCGCCGTCGGTGCAGCGTTCACATGGAACGGAAAACGGTTGGCGGACAGGAAAGCGGTGACGGCGTCCGTGTCCGCAGCCGTCATCCGGTGAAGGGTGATACTCATGCCGGGCAGTCTAACCGGCTCCCACTAGGGGTGGGTGGTCACCATGATCAGCTGCCAGCCTTCGGGGACCTGTGCCTGCAGCGCTTCGCGTGCGTCAAGGAAACTCTCGCCCTCGGCTTCCAGTTCCCGGGTTTCGACAGGACGGATAATGCCAGTGACTTTCATATTTCCAGCGTAGGCAGTCCGCCGCCGTGGCCGCGTGTACGGGACGTGTTGTGTCCCCCACCCCTAGTAGGATCGGGATCACGTCCGGCGGTGAATCATGCGATGAGTTCAGTGAGCCGCCCAGTATGAGACCCAGCATCAGACACGAAAGGTCCTGCCCATGGTTGAGGCCCGCAGCGACACCGGATATCCCGCGTACGCGCACCAGACCGGCTACCGGGAAGCGCCCCAGCCTCCGCTGCCCCCTCAGTCCTCGAGCCGGCGGGTAGCCGCCGGAGTCCTGGCCATACCCCTGATGCTCATCAATGGCTTCGGCGCAGCCACCATGTTCACCAGTGACAGGGCTCTTTCCACGGGCCTCGCAGTGCTGGCCGTGCTGTGGCTGATGCTGACCTGTGCGGTGCTCGCAGCCGGGATCCTGCTTCTGGTGCGGCGCAGCGGCGTCGACACCAAAGCGCCCATGCTGCTGCTCGGCACTACGGTGGCACTGATTGCGGTCGGCGCCCTCACCGCCATCCTCCGTGAGGCAGCCGGGCCCATACTGTTCAGTGCCCTCTTCGGCCTGCCCATCATCACTCTGCTTCTCACCCGGATGAAGCGGGAGGCCGCAGAGCGTGCCGTCCTGAACAAGCGGGCCTGACCAGCCGGACTCCCCGGTCGGATTCTCTGACCAGCCGGACTCCCGGGCTCGATTCCTCGGCCCGCGTGTCTGGCTGACCAGCAGAATTTTCCCGCAACGCGAAGTTAGAGCGCCGTGCCGGTCTCCATCGCAAGAACCTGCAGCAGGTCATCTTGGAAAACTGGATCCAGAACGGCGGCATGCGGCTGTCTGCGGCGGCCGTGGTACCAGTAGCCGCCGCTGGTGAGCGCGTCGGGATCGTCGCTGACAGCCAGCCATTCCTGGGTTTCGTGGCCCAGCGCGAAATCATCCGGCGCGTTCGGTCCGCCCATTTTGGTGGACACCCAGCCCGGATCCACCGCGTTGGCCAGCGCCTGCGGGCGGCGGCGGGCGAGCGCGGCGGAGAACGTGGTGACGTACAGCTTGCTGTCCGCATAGGATCCGAATTTGATTCCGGCCCAGTCAGCTCCGGCCAGAGAGGGACGGCCGCTGAAGTGGGAGCTGCTGCTCAGGTAGATGTGGCGCTGCGGCCCCTCAAGCAGGGCCGTGAGCAGATAGGGCGCCACCACGTTGACCGGCAACACGGACGGCCCGGTTTCCACCCCGGCGTTATGGATCACCGAATCGAGGCGGTTGCCCGCGTTCAGCACAGCGGCCATATTCCGCACCGCGTCCCGGTCCGCGAAGTCGGCCACGACCGCTTCCGCGCCGCGATCCAGGAGCAGTTTCAGGGCGGCGGCCCGGTTACTGTTGCGGGCGTGGACGACGACGTCGTGTCCACCCGCCAGGAGCGCCTCCGCCGCGGCGTATCCCAGTCCGTCGGTGGAGCCTGTCACGAGGATCCTCATCGCCTGCAACCTTCCCTTCGGGCCCGGAACCGGACGCCGGGCTATTCGACGAGGTTCGCCCTGATGCTGGCAAGAAACTGCTCCCCCAATGCGGTCAGGGAAAGGTCCTTCCGCCGGGCGCCGGTCCGCGGCACCTCCACCTCTTCCCCGTGCAAGAGCCCCGCGTCCTGGAGCCGTTTCAGTGTCCGGTAGAGGCTGCGCTCGGTGATCTTCCATCCTGTACCGGCGGCAACCTCTGCGGCAATGCCTGCCACCGTGACCGGCTGGTGCTCGGCCCGCTCTGAGCATGGAAAAGGGGTCCGCTTCCCTTGACCTGCTGGGAAGCGGACCCCTTCGGATCCGTGGAGCTTAGGGGAATCGAACCCCTGACCTTTTCATTGCGAACGAAACGCTCTACCAACTGAGCTAAAGCCCCATACCGCACCTGCGCCGTCGGACAGGCCGACTCCGCAAGGTTACCCCCGATTCTAATCACGCGCCGTTACCGGAGCCAAAACCGACAGTCCCCTTGGGATCCCCCCGGGCCGCACCTAGGGTGGGAGCAGCGCAAGCGGCAGCCGGCCGGCATGGCGGCCCCGGGATACCGGCACACATCCCGGACAGCGCGTCGCGACACCGCACCCCTGGCAGCACCCCGGACAAAGGAGACCGTCATGGCCCTGATCACCGAAATGCTCGAGAACCACCCCGGCGGCCCGCGCGGCGCCGATCTGGGCAAGCTCAAGGATGCCATCCTCGCCTGCACCGAGTGCGCCCAGGTCTGTAATGCCTGCGCGGACTCCTGCCTGAGCGAGGACATGCTGGGCGACCTGGTGGCGTGCATCCGTACGGATCTGGACTGCGCCGAAATCTGCGCCACCACTGCCGCCGTCCTGTCCCGCTCGGGTGCAACAGGCCCGGCAGCCGCCACCCTGCTGCAGGCCTGCGTAACCGCCTGCGCGGCGTGCGCCGAGGAATGCACCCAGCACGCCGCCATGCACGAACACTGCCGGATCTGCGCCGAAGCATGCCGCCGCTGCCTCAATGCCTGCCAGAAGCTGCTCGCCTCCCTGGCCTGAACAGGCTGTTCCCAGAGAGCGCCTCCGCTTCTCAGGAAGGGTTGGCCAGCACCATTCCGCGGACATACGCGGCCTGCCCGGCGTGTTCGAGACAGTCTGCGAGGGTGCTCACGAGCCGCACGCCCAGGGTCACCGGCGGGTCCCAGGCCCGGTCCACAATCTGCTCCAGGTCAGCCGCGGACAAACCGGAGACGAACGCGGCAGTGGAGGCGGCGACGTCGTCGTAATACCCCAGCAGCAGCTCAGCTGAGGGCACCTGGACCTTGGCCACCTGCTCGGAGGTGTGCCCGTAGCCGGTGTCCTCCACGGCCAGGGGCAGGCCTAGCCGCGACGCCCAGCCCTCCGCCGTCCAGGCCTGCTCCTGCCCCGCCACTTCGGCAACCTGATGGTCCTGCACCCGGCTGAGGTGCCAGATCAGCCAGGAGATGGAGTTCCCCTGCGGATACGGACGGCGGTTCAGCGCGGCGGTATCTAGGTCGCTGACCGCCCGCCGGACAACGCCGGGCAGCCGGCCGAAGGCATCAATGAGGAGATCACTCTGGTCCATGGCGGTACGCTCCGAAGATCGGGGGAAGATGTGCGCCATCCTCGCATGCCGGCACGGGGCTTGAAAGGGCGAAACCGGTTTGCGGCCCGGCGGCCAAAAATCCGCCGCCAGCCGGTTCCATCCGGTTCCATCGGTCCTAAGATGGCCGCATGAGCTGGACTGACGAGCGTCCCGCATGGCTTCCGCCCCTTCCACCGGTGCACCGGGGGCAGGTCCGCATTGTGTTCGGGCTGCTGCTGGTCTGCTCCGTGATGGTCAGCTGTCTGGTGGTTGCAGCCCTCGGCGGACTGCTGAGCATGTACATTCTGTGGCCGCTCGCCGGCGGCCTGCTGCTGCTGATGTCCGGGCTGCTCAGCCGCCGGCGCATCTAGCCGCACGGGCAGCCGCAGGGGCAGGCCCGCGAACTTAGGCTAGCTTCCGCTTACTGGATAACGGCCGCGAAGAGGCTTAGAACGGCTATATGAGCGTGATCCGATTTATCCGCCGATACCCGCTGGTGGCTGCCGTTGTGCTGGTTGGCCTGGCCGTGCTGGGCCTTCAGGCGGCCGGCTTTGCTGCCACCGCCGCCTGGACCGCATCCCTGTTTGTCCTCGGCGTGGTCGCCTGGACCGGTGCCGGCATGGTCCGGGACATCCGCGCCGGCCACTACGGGCTGGACATCCTGGCCGTCGTCGCGATGCTCGCCACCGTGGCCGTGGGGGAATACATTGCCGCCCTGATCATTGTCCTGATGCTCTCCGGCGGGCAGGCGCTCGAGGATTACGCCGCGGGACGGGCACGCAGCGAGCTCGATGCCCTGCTGGCCCGGGCGCCGCAGCGCGCCCACCGGTTCCCCGGCGGGAACACCCAGCGGGGCGCCGAGGACATCCCGGCCACTGCCGTAAAGCCCGGAGACCTGCTGCTGGTGCGGCCGGCCGAGGTGGTGCCGGTGGACGGCGTGCTGGTGTCCGGCAGCGCGGATTTCGACGAGTCCTCCCTCACCGGCGAATCCCTGCCGGTGACCCGCAAGGACGGCGACTCGGTGATGAGCGGCGCGGTCAACGGCACCCGGGCAGTGCTGCTGCGGGCCACGGCCACCTCCGCGGACAGTCAGTACCAGCAGATTGTGGCACTGGTGGCCGAGGCGGCCGAGTCAAAGGCGCCGGTGGTGCGTCTGGCGGACCGCTTCGCCGTGCCGTTCACCATTGTCTCCCTGCTCATCGGGGGCCTGGCCTGGCTGCTCAGCGGCGATCCGGTGCGCTTCGCCGAAGTGCTGGTGCTGGCCACCCCCTGCCCGCTGCTGATCGCCGCGCCGGTGGCGTTCCTGGGCGGAATGAGCCGTTCGGCTCGGGCCGGCATCATCGTCAAGGGCGGTGCGGTGCTCGAGCAGCTGGCCAAGGCCCGCAGCGCGGCGTTCGATAAGACGGGCACCCTCACCTACGGGCATCCCGCGCTGGTGGCGGTGCGCCCGCAGCCGGGCTTCTCCGCCGATCAGGTGCTGGGGCTGGCCGCGTCCGCCGAACAGTATTCCTCCCACGTGCTCGCTGCGTCGGTACAACAGTCCGCGGCGGCACGCGGCCTGGACCTCGCTGTCTCCAATGATGCCCAGGAGGTGGCGACAAACGGGGTGCAGGCAGTGCTGGGCGGACACACCGTGCGGGTGGGCAAGGAACGCTTTGTCGCCGAGACCGCGCCGGACACCGTGCCCGCGGACCTGGAACCGGGACAGATGGTGGTGTACGTCGGAATCGACGGCCGGTTCGCCGGCACGCTGATCATGAGTGACGCCGTCCGGGAGAACGCCGCAGACACCCTGAACCGGTTGGCGGAGCTGGGCATCCGCCGCACCGTGATGCTCACCGGCGACGGGCAGGCAACCGCAGAGAGCGTGGCAGCCGGGCTGGGCATCACCGACGTGCAGGCCGGGCTGTTGCCCGGCGACAAGGTCCGAGCCGTGGGCAGCCTGGAACCCCGGCCGGTGATCATGGTCGGCGACGGCGTCAACGACGCTCCGGTACTGGCAGCGGCCGACGTCGGGATTGCCATGGGTGCCCGCGGCTCGACGGCGGCCAGTGAGTCCGCCGACGTCGTGCTGGTGGCGGACGACATCGGCAAGGTGGCCGACGCCGTGCAGATCGGCCGGCGGACCATGGCAGTGGCGCTGGGCAGCATCTGGCTGGGCATTGCCCTGAGCGTGGTCCTGATGCTGGTGGCCGCTTTCGGGTTCATTCCCGCGGTGGCGGGCGCCCTGACCCAGGAACTCGTGGACCTGGCTGCCATCCTTAATGCCCTGCGCGCCCGCTCCGCCGGACGGGGATGTCCCGGCGTCCCGAACGGCCGGCGCCTGCCCGCCCGGCACCTGTTCCGGGGTCCGTGTAGTTCCGGGGTCCGGCCTTTCCGGGTTCGGCCTTCCGGGTTTAACCCACTCCGGGGCGGCTACAGGTTCCGGCTCCGTGTCGGTTTCGCCACGGGTTCCCGGCTCCCTGCCGCCGGCGCGCTGCGGAACGTCCTTGCGCGGGGCAAAGCGGGGATAATGGGCAGTGGCCCGGCACACACCCGGGCCCTGGGCCATGTTTGTCAATGCGAGGGGAATGTCCGTGACGCTGATCGATAACGCGGTGTATGTGGACGGCAAGCGCGTCCACGATCCGGACAGCCTCGACGAAACGTTTGAGCTGATGCGTTCCTCCGGCGGCATGGCATGGATCGGCCTGTACCGCCCGGATGAAATTGAGCTGCTTTCCGTGGCCGAGGAGTTCGGCCTGAACCTGCTGATTGTCGAAGACGCCCTGGCTGGCCACCAGCGCTCGAAGCTGGAACAGTACGGTGAGCAGCTCTTTGCGGTGCTCCGCCCGGCCCGCTACCTCGACGACGTCGAACGCGTGGAGTTCGGCGAGCTGCACCTCTTTGTCGGCCCCAACTTCGTGGTGACCGTCCGGCACGCTGAATCCCCCGACCTGGCGCGGGTCCGCAAACGGGTGGAACAGGAGCCGGACCTGCTGAAGCTCGGCCCGCAGGCCGTGCTCTACGCCGTACTCGACCAGGTGGTGGATGAATACGCCCCGGTGGCGGCCGGACTGGAAAACGATATCGACGAGATCGAGGACCAGCTGTTCGGCGGGGACGCCGAGGTCTCCCGCCGCATCTACGAACTCTCCCGCGAAGTCATCCAGTTCCAGCGCGCCATCACCCCGCTGCAGACCGTGGTGGGCGAGCTGCGCAGTGCCGCGGACCAGTACGGTGTTCCGCCTGAACTCCGCGACAACCTGGGCGATGTCCTGGACCATGTGCTGCGCCTGATCGACCGGGCCAACGCCTACCGCGCCATCCTTGAAAACGCGCTGACCCTGTCCTCCACCCTGGCGTCCAACCGGCTGGCCGAAACCAGCATTGAGCAGAACGAACAGGTCAAGCGGATCTCCTCCTGGGCGGCCATCCTCTTTGCGCCCACCCTGGTGGGGACCATCTACGGGATGAACTTTGAGCACATGCCCGAGCTGTCCTGGCAGTTTGGCTATCCGCTGGCACTGCTGGGCATGGTGCTCACCGGGGTGGTGCTGTACCTGACCTTCAAACGGAACAAGTGGCTGTGACGATGCGGCGGCGCGTCCTGACGATCCCCGCCCTGGCGCTGGCCGCCGTCGTCCTGCTGGGAGCCTGCGGAACGGGCGCGAACTCGGCCGGCGGTTCCGCGGCTTCGGACGACGGCGGCGCCCTCCCGGACGCCGATGTGACGAGGGTTGATGTGGACGGTGTTGAGGTGACGGGGGTCTGGGGAGACACGGCCGATCCGGAAGCACCGTCCCTGGAGTTTGACCCCTCCGGGCGGGTCAGCGGCACCGACGGCTGCAACCGGCTGATGGGCTTCTGGAGCATCGAGGGAAACCGGGTGACGCTTCGGGATATGGCGTCCACCATGATGCTCTGCCACGGCATCGACACCTGGCTTTCCGCCGGTGCCGCTGCCGACGTCGACGGCGACGGCGATACCCTGCGATTCTACGACCAGGCCGGCACGGAGATCAGGACTCTGGCGCGTCCGGCCTCCGGGTCCTAACGGCCGCGCCGGCCTCGAAAATCCGGGCCCGGGCGCACCCGCGGAAACCGAGCCCGGCCGTTCCGGCCCCCGGGCCGGGGCCGGGGCCGGGCCGGGGCCGGGCCGGGGCCCCAGGCCTCGAGTCCCGGGGCGCTTCAGGAAGGAAGCCCATGGCAGCACCGTCCACGCAGCCGGCACCAATCCTGCTCCGCCTGCCGTTCAGGGGCCGCTGGCTGTCGCAGAACAGCCCCGCCAACCGAGTCCCCAGCCACGGCACCGACCTGTTCGGGACCACTTACGCCATTGACTTCGTAGCCGTGGACCGGCACGGGCGGTCCGGCCCGAGGGGATGGCGGTCCCTGCTCTCCACGGAGGCACCGGAAACATTCCGCGGCTTCGGAATGTCGGTGCTGGCACCGGCGTCGGGCACCGTGGTGTCCGTGCACGACGGCGAGCCGGACCATGAGGCGCGCCGCTCCCAGCCGGCGCTGCTCAGCTATGCCCTGACGCAGGCCGGCCGGGTGCGGCAGGGCCCGAATGCGGTTGCCGGCAACCATGCGGTCATCGCTCTGGGACCCGGCGGACCCTTTGTGCTGCTCGCCCATCTGGCCTGCGGCTCGGTGGAGGCCCTGCCGGGCGCCCGGGTTCGTGCCGGCGTCCGGATCGGCGCCTGCGGGAACTCCGGCAACAGCACCGAACCGCATATCCATCTCCAGGTCACGGACTCCATGGACTGGGGTACCTGCCGGGGACTGCCCGTGGCCTTCGATCACCCCGACGGCCGGCCCGGACCGTGGCTGCCGCGCAACGGCGAGGTTTTCGACGCGGGATAACCGTGCCGCTTCCGGAACCCGGAATACCCCGGCACGGTTGAGGGTTGGTCCTAAGGCAGCCTAAGTGCACAATGGACTTCGGCTCTTTTCGGCCCGGGCCCCGTCCCGGCAGCCATCCCCCCACTCTCCAGAACGGCAGCAAGCACCTTGAAAAACCTCACCCCGGAGACGGTCAGGCCCTGGCCTGCCCTGTGGTCCCTGGTCATCGGCTTCTTCATGATCCTGGTGGACTCCACGATCGTGAACATTGCCACCCCGGCCATCATGGAGGACCTGGGTGCCGGCCTGGACCAGGTCATCTGGGTGATCAGCGCCTATCTGCTGGCCTACGCTGTTCCCCTGCTGATCACCGGACGGCTCGGGGACCGCTTCGGGCCGCGCCGGGTCTATCTGATCGGGTTGGTGGTCTTCACCCTCTCCAGCTTGTGGTGCGGCTTCGCGAACAGTGTTGATGCACTCATCCTGGCCCGTGTCTTCCAGGGGTTCGGTGCCGCACTGATGACCCCGCAGACCATGTCCGTGATCACCCGGATCTTCCCGCCCGAGAAGCGCGGCACCGCGCTGGGCCTCTGGGGCGCCACCGCCGGCGTCGCCACCCTCGTGGGTCCGATCCTCGGCGGTGTCCTGGTGGACGGGCTGGGCTGGGAATGGATCTTCTTCATCAACATCCCCGTAGGCGTGGTGGGCTTTATCCTCGCCTACCGGCTGGTGCCAAAGCTGTCCACCTCCGTGCACCGCTTCGACTACCTGGGCGTGCTGCTCAGCGCAGCGGGCATGTTCGCGCTGGTCTTCGGCATCCAGGAAGGCGAAAGCTACAACTGGGGCACTATCGCCGGGCCCATCTCGGTCTGGTCGCTGATCATCACCGGCATCGTCCTCCTGGCCCTGTTTGTGCTCTGGCAGCGGCTCAACCGGGCCGAACCGCTGCTCCCGCTGAAGCTGTTCCGGGACCGCAACTTCTCCCTGGCCAATATCTCCATCACCGGCATGGGCTTCGCCGTCACCGCCTTCTCCCTGCCGCTCATCCTCTTCGCCCAGAACGTACGCGGACTCAGCCCCACGCAGGCCGCCCTACTGCTGGCACCGATGGCTGTCCTGTCCGGTGTACTGGCGCCTCTTGCCGGCAAAACCGTGCAGCGCGGCAACCCCAAGTTCATTGCCGTCGTCGGCTTCGCGGCCATGGCTGCATCCCTGATCTGGCTCGGCGCGCTGCTCAGCCCGGACGTGCCCTACTGGCAGCTCGTCCTGCCCATGCTCCTGATGGGCTTTGCGAACGCCTGCATCTGGCCCTCCGTCTCGCTGACGGCCACCCGCAACCTCGCGGCGGACGTTGCCGGCGCAGGGTCCGGGGTCTACAACACCACCCGCCAGTTCGGCGCAGTGATCGGCAGCAGTGCTATTGCGGCAATCATGCAGTCCCGGCTGACCGCCCATCTGGGAGCCGGCGCGGCCGACGGCGGCACCGCACCTGCCGCCGGAGCCTTCCCGGAAGCGCTCAAGGCCGGATACTCGGAGGCGATGGGCCAGTCGCTGTACCTGCCTGCAGCCGTGATCATCGTGGCACTGCTGGCCGCACTGTTCTATGCCAAACCAGCAACGGAACTTACCTCCCGGGGCGCCCGAAAGGACACTGCGGAAAGCACCACGGCCTAGCAGCCCGCCACAGTTGGCCCGGCGGGCCGGTGGTGCCCGGGATCTGGGGGCAGCCCGGAGCTCCGGGCTTCGGGGGCGGCGCCCGGCGGTCCAGCCGTCGGGCAGGAATCGACCGGTTTGCGATTCGTCGGCCGGTTTACGTCTTTTCACCCGGTTCAAACCGGCCGAAAAAGCGTTTATCGGTCGCAAACCCTGCGACGGCCGGTACGCTCGGCCCATGTCGCTCATCTCGAAGTTCTTCGCCGGGGTACTCCTTGCCAATGCCGTCCCGCACGGAGTCAGCGCCATGCAGGGACGGAGATTTCCGTCGCCGTTTGCGTCCCCGCCCGGCGTCGGGCTCTCCGGGCCCATGACCAACGCCGCGTGGAGTGCGCTGAACGCCGCGGGCGGCACGGCACTGCTTGGCCGTGGCGCAACCGGCCCCCGTGACCGCGCTGCTCTGCTGGCGGGGGCCGTCTCCATGGGACTTTTCCTGGCGTATTACTTCGGCACGCCGGACCGTCCCGCGGCCGGTCCGGCCGTGTCCGCTATTCCTTCTTGAGCTTGTCCTGTGCTGCCCCGGCAGCCTTCTCCACGACGTTGGGCACATCCGTGGTCCCGTAGAACCGGGCGTCCGGCCGGGTGGGCGGCGGCATGGGGGCCGACGTCGTAGTTCCGTCGTGGTAGCTGAACTCCCCCTTGCCGTCCGGGGTGGGCCCGGACGCCCAGGACCCCTCGGAGGCATGCTGGCCGTCGGAGAAGTTCAGGTACTGGTAGGACACTTCCCGGTGTTCCTTGTTGATCGGGAAGTTGCTGGGGACCGGAAGCTGTTCCATGTTCTCCGCCTGAAGTTCCAGGGCCGCAGTGGTCCATTGGTTCTGGTGCATGGTGTCACGGGCCAGGAGGAAGGCCAGCAGGTCCCGGATCCCGTGGTCATCGGTCATATGGTAAAGCCGGGCGACGGCGAGGCGGCCCTGCATTTCAATGTTGGCGTTGGAGGTGAAGTCGGCGAGCATGTTGCCGCTGGCCGTGACGTAGCCGCCGGTCCAGGGGTTGCCGTTGCTGTCCACCGGGCGGGCACCTGCACCGGCCACAATGGCGTGCTGGACATCCATGCCGCCCATCACCGCGGCCACCGTCGGATCGGACTGCACGGCGTCATCGGTGATGCCCAGCGGTGCCTTTTCCAGCAGCTGGGCAATCATGATGGCCAGCATTTCCACGTGGCCCATTTCCTCGGCCGCGATCCCGTAGAGCAGGTCCCGGTATTTTCCCGGAATGTGGGAGTTCCAGGACTGGAAACCGTATTGCATGGCCACCGTGATTTCACCGTATTGTCCGCCCAGGACCTCCTGCAGTTTCCGGGCATAAACGGCGTCGGGCTTGTCTGGGGTGGATTTGAACTGGAGTTCCTGTTTGTGGAAAAACATGTATTCCTCCGCGCCTTTGGGGACCGCCGTGCAATGCGGGTCCCCGCGTGTCGGGAGCCGCGGACGGTCACGGTGGTCCCAACGTAGACTCGCGTTCGGCTGCTGGGAAGAGTACGCGTGCCCGCTCCTGCGGACCCTGGCCGTTTCAGTCCCGGCGAAAGGGACCCGGCACGGGTAGTCTGCTTGCCATGGTCTCCCCCGAACCCACGTCCGCGCCGCCTGCCTCCACGGAACCGGCGTCTCAGGTCACCGATGACTTCGCTGTCCGCCGACACACTCTACCTACCGGCCTCCCCTACACCACCACCACCGGCCGCATGGTGTTCCGCAAGGAGGAAGTGGCGGACGGAAAGTCCGAGGGCTTCCGGCCCAAGGCGGAGATCTTCCTGGTTGCCTATACCGCAGATGCCCCTGACACCGGCCCTAACCGCCGGCCGGTGGTGTTCGCTTTCAACGGCGGCCCGGGCTCCTCCTCCGTGTGGCTGCACATGGGGCTGCTGGGTCCGCGGATGGTGGATTCGGGTGATGCCGGTGCGCTGACGCCGCCGCCGTTCGGTCTGGCGGACAACCCCGAAACCCTGCTGCAGCACGCGGATCTGGTGCTGATCGATCCGGTGAACACCGGTTTCTCCCGGGTGGTGGACGGCAATGATGCCGCCGAATTCCACGGCTTCGAGGAGGACCGGGACCTGGTGGCCGAAGTGATCCGGCTCTGGACCACCCGCAACAACCGCTGGCTGAGCCCCAAGTACCTGGTGGGCGAGTCCTACGGCACGCTGCGCGCGGTGGCGGTGGCGGGGCGGCTGTTTGATGCGTACGGTCTGGCCGTCAACGGGCTGGGCCTGATTTCCACCGTGCTGAACCTGGCCACCCTGGATTTCGCGCCGGGCCGGGACACCCCCTATCCGCTGCACCTGCCTACCTATGCCGCGATTGCGCACTATCACGGCCGCCATCCGGGCCGGGAGCTGGCCGACGTCGTCCGCGAGGCCGAGGAGTATGCCGCCGGGGACTATGTGCTGGCCCTGCACCGCGGATCGCGGCTGGGCACGGAGGAGTACGACGACGTCGTCCGCCGGCTCGCGGAACTCACCACCCTGGACGAGGGCTTCATCCGCCGCACCAACCTGCGCTGGGACTACGCCATGTTCTCCGCTGAACTGCTGCGAGAGGAAAACCTGGCGGTGGGCCGGATCGACGGGCGGTTCACCGCCGCACCGGCGCACCAGCAGGATTGGATCAACTGGGACGATCCCAGCCTGGTGGCCATCAACGGACCCTACTCGGCTGCCGTTAACCACTACCTGCGTGCCGAGCTGGGATACGAGAACGATCTGCCGTATGAAATCCTCACGGGCCGGGTCCAGCCGTGGAGTTACAAAACCTTCGAGGGCGTGCCCGTGGATGTTACCGGCACCCTGGAACGGCTGCTGGTCCACAATCCGGCGCTGCGCGTGCATGTGGACTACGGCTATTACGACGGCGCGACGCCGCATTTCGCGGCGGAGTACGTGTGGGCGCACATGCGTCTGTCCGAGGACGCCCGGACACGGTTCTCGCACCACTATTACGACGCCGGGCACATGATGTACGTCAACCCCGGCTGCCGGGTGGATCAGCTGCGGCATCTGGCGGAGTTTGTGGCGGGGTCTTAGGGTTCGGCCGGTGCCTAGGGTCGGCGCCTAGGGGCCGGGGGTCCGAGCCGGCGCCTAGGGCCCGGGTGTCCGGGGGCATCTAGGGCCCAAGGGTCCGGGGGCGGGGGTCCGGGGGCATCTAGGACCCGGGGGTCCGGGAGGGACGGCGGCGGAACAGTGCGGTAAGCAGGAAGGATTCGCCAAAGAAAGGCGAGTCCTGGTCTTGGGCTGCCATCGGGCGGATCTCGATCTCTTCGAGGTCCGCGAAAACCCACCTAAGGTCGTCCGGGCTGAAGGCTATCCCCGCTTCGAATTCCCCATCATGGTAAAGCTGCTCGTCCGGTGCTTCTGCACCCATCTTTCCCCTGGCGAAACAGGCCAGCCCCAAGTACCCGCCGGGCGCGAGGGTGCGCTGCAGCAGTTGCAGGTAGCTGATCCGGCGGTGCGGAGGAAGGTGATGCAGACAGCCCGAGTCGTAGACCAGTCCGTACGGTCCCGGCAACGCATCAGGTGGCAGCGTGAAAGCGTTGCCGCAGGTGAATGAGACGTCCAACCGGCGGTCGGCAGCCCGCTCCCGCCCCCACTCCACCGCAGCCGAGGAGAGGTCCACGGCATCCACGGTGTAACCATTCTCAGCGAGAAAGAGGGCATTGCGCCCGGGTCCTGACCCCACATCCAGCACCCGGGTTGGCGAGAGCACGCCTTCGCGGACCCACCGCACCAGGCTCTCGTCGGGTTTGTCCGCAAAGAACGGAACAGGCCGGGTGCGGTCTGCGTAGAAGCTGTTCCACCAGGAGCTTCCGCTACCGCTGGTCCAGCGGACCGACTCACGGGCAAAGAGCCCGTCCATCAGGTTGAGGAGGTCTTCAACGGACCGCATCCTGCGGTTGATCGAGGGTTCACCCATACCGCCACACCCTATACACGCGTAGCGGGGAGGTGTGGGATCAGCGGGTGGCGAAGTGTACCCAGACCGCGGCACCCCAGATGCCGCCCGCAGTCAGGGCCAGGCCCAGCTCCGCCAGGATGCCCAGCCCCATGGCCTTGAGCGTGGCCACACTGGAGGACCAGGCAGTGGGCAGGTTCCGCTGGCGCAGCCATTCGCTGAGCAGCAAACCGAGTGCGAAACCGACGAAGAGTCCGACCACGGGAATGGTGAACATCCCGACAATGCCCACCACCACTCCGCCGACGATGGACCGCGTGGGGATCTGGCGCTGTTTGAGGCGCCGCCCGGTGAGGAAGAAGCTGGCAAGCATCCCGGCGACCAGGAAGACGGACCCGATGCCGAAGGCCCACCACGCCGCCGGACTCTGCACACCGAAGGCCCATCCCAGCAGCGCAATGATGATCAGGATGCTGCCCGGCAGCACGGGCACCACAATGCCGGTCAGCCCCACGGCAATCACCAGGGCTGCGGCAAGGGTAACGAGAAGATCGGGATCCATTCCATCAGTCTTGCACCGGTTACCCGCGACCCGCGTATTTCCTTCCGGGTGGTTCGGCGCCGACGAATGTACAGATACGGGGCTTAAACCAGCCTCATAAGCCCGGTATGTGTACAACGGACGTTCATCCCCAACGGCGCGTTGTCGCACTCCCCGGACCCCCTAAACTCCGATGCGCTGCCTTCCGCAGGTGGAGAAATTAGTAAGGATGCTTATAAGCTGGCGTGATCAGCCCGATTTTCCGGACGGAAACAGGAGATGCAGTAATGAGCACCGAACCAGAGAACACCGCCAATACTTCCTCGACCGGCCGTGGCGCCACCGACGGCGGCCCTCTGCGGGACCGCTCGGAACGGTCTGCCGCAGCTGATGCCACCGCAGGCACCGTTCCCGCGGACGGCCGCCAGGCTGAAGACACCGGCACAAGGGTGAGCAACGCGGACTCCGCGTCCGCCGCCGATCAGGGCCAGGGACTCGGCCGCCATGCGGGCAGCCATGCCACGGATGCGGACGGCTTGCGCAACGATACCCGCGCGGTCCCGGCAGCGCAGATGCGCAACGACGGCACTTCCGGCGAGGACACCCCCACCCGCGCAGTCCCCACGAACACCTCCGGCGAGGACACCCCCACCCGCGCAGTCCCCACGAACACCTCCGGCGAGGACACCCCCACCCGCGCAGTCCCCACGAATACCTCCGGCGAGGACACCTCCACGCGGGTCGCCCCGGTAACGGCAAGCCGCGATCTTCCCAATGATTCCGACCGCAACGACCGCAGCCACCGCACTGGGGAGAACCGGAATGACAGGCATGAGCGGCACGCAGACGGCGTGGCCAGCGAAGCGGCCCTGCCCAACCGGGAAGCGTTGCTGGCCCGGGAAAAGGAACGCTTCGGCGGCATGAAGTTCGGCTCGGCGTTCTTCGGCTGGCTGACGGCCACCGGCATGGTGGTGCTGTTGTCAGCGCTGGCAGCTGCGATCGGCGCCGCCGTTAACCTCTCCGCTGAAACGGACCTGGGGGCGGCTCTCGAATCGGCCGCTGCCAACCAGTCCGCCGGCATCATCGGTGCCATCATCATGCTCGCGGTACTGCTGCTCTCCTACTATGCCGGCGGCTACGTGGCCGGCCGGATGGCACGCTTCAACGGCCTCAAGCAGGGGCTGGCGGTGTGGCTGTGGGCGCTGATCGCGGCCGCCGTCGTCATCATCCTGGGCCTGATCTACGGCAGCGACATCCGCAGCATCAGCCAGCTGAACTCCGTGGCCCCGCTGCCGGAGGACCTGAACAACGTCAGCCCCGGCACCTGGATCGCCGTGGCCGCGAGCCTGGTGGTCACGCTGCTCGGCGCCGTGCTGGGCGGACTGGCCGGTATGCGCTTCCACCGCCGCATTGACCGTGCCGATTTCCGCACGGAAGATACCGCCACCCGCTAAGCCAGCCAGGTTCGGCTTCTACGGCCGCTGCGCTCCCGATTCTCGGGGTGCAGCGGCCATTTTTTGGTTGGTCGGCTGGTTTTCCGTTGCACGAACCGCAGAGTTTCCCACGCACCGGTACCACTGTGACTCCTGTGACCACAGCAGCACCACCAGCAACAGTGGGTGGGAAGCTGTGCGCAGCCGCCACGGCACCACCAGCGGGCGGCAAGCTGTGCGCAGCCGCCACGGCACCACGGGCATCAGAGCGTGGCAAGCCGTGCGCAGCGGCCACGGCACCACCCCGATCCCACCCGCGCACCCCCAAAGAACCCGCGGCTTAAACAAACAGGGGCCCCGCAGATGTGAACTGGTCCCCGAAAGTTGGACTGGCCAAATAAAAGTCTAGGCCGCGAGGGCCTGAGCACGGTATTGCACCGGGCTCAGGCCCTTCAGCTTTGTC
>NZ_JBNHFK010000008.1:0-208861 GCF_059090185.1 Arthrobacter sp. MDT1-49-2 | reverse complement strand
GTGGCCCCGAACCTGCTGAACCGGGAGTTCGAGACTGCTGCACCAAACCAAAAATGGGTTACGGATGTGACCGAGTTCAGGGTCGGTGACCGCAAGCTCTATCTGTCCCCGGTGATGGACCTGTTCGACCGGCAGATCATCTCGTACTCCATCGGGTTGTCCCCAAACCTGGAGCTCACCAACTCCTCGCTGCGCGAAGCCCTCGCCGGCCTCGAGTCCGGCGAGCAGCCACTCGTGCATTCGGATCAGGGATTCCAGTACCAGCACCTGTCCTGGCGGACGCTGCTGAAGAATGCCGGCGCGGTTCAATCAATGTCCCGCAAGGGCAACTGCTACGACAACGCGGTGATGGAGAACTTCTTCGGTCACCTCAAGGAGGAACTCTTCCACCGGGTCCGGTTCCTGAACACCGACGCCCTGACAGCACAGCTCAGTGAGTACATCCGCTGGTACAACAGCGAACGCATCTCGACAAAGCTGAAGGGCCTGAGCCCGGTGCAATACCGTGCTCAGGCCCTCGCGGCCTAGACTTTTATTTGGCCAGTCCAACTTTCGGGGACCAGTTCAATCCGGGGCTTCTTTTGTGCGGAGGCGCTGGGGATTACTCCCCGACTCCGGCCTCGATGGCCGGGTTTGCTTCCTCGATGGCCTTGGGCACACCGTTGCCAACGAAGGTGAACTGCGCTTCGTCGCCTTCACCTTCAACGTCCACGGAGATCGTTTCGCCGGGCTTGATTTCGCCGAAGAGGATCTTCTCGGACAGCTGGTCCTCGATTTCGCGCTGGATGGTCCGGCGCAGCGGCCGGGCACCCATGGCGGGATCGTAGCCGCGGGTGGCCAGCAGAACCTTGGCAGCCGGGGTGAGCTCGATGCTCATGCCCTTGTCTGCCAGGCGCTTGCCCAGGCGGTCCAGGAACAGGTCCACAATCTGGACGATCTCTTCCTGGGTCAGCTGCGGGAAGACCACGGTGTCATCAACACGGTTGAGGAACTCGGGGCGGAAGTGCTGGCGCAGCTCCTCCGTAACCCGGGCCCGCATCCGGTCGTAGCCGGTCTTGGTGTCCGTGCCGGACTGGAAGCCGGTCATGACGCCCTTGGAGATGTCCTTGGTACCAAGGTTGGTCGTCATGATGATGATGGTGTTCTTGAAGTCCACCATCCGGCCCTGCGCATCCGTCAGGCGTCCGTCTTCGAGGATCTGCAGCAGCGAGTTGAAGAGGTCCGAGTGGGCCTTTTCCACCTCGTCGAACAGCACCACGGAGAACGGCTTGCGGCGGACCTTTTCGGTCAGCTGGCCGCCTTCTTCGTAGCCCACGTATCCGGGAGGGGCACCGAACAGGCGCGAGACGGTGTGCTTCTCGGCGTATTCGGACATGTCCAGGGTGATCAGGGCGTCCTCGTCACCGAACAGGAATTCGGCGAGGGCCTTGGCCAGTTCGGTCTTGCCGACGCCGGTGGGGCCGGCGAAGATGAACGAGCCGCCCGGACGCTTCGGGTCCTTCAGTCCGGCACGCGTACGGCGCATGGCCTGCGAGATGGACTTGATGGCCTGGTCCTGGCCGATCACGCGCTTGTGCAGTTCGTCTTCCATCCGCAGCAGGCGGGTGGACTCTTCCTCGTTCAGCTTGACTACGGGGATGCCGGTGGAGTTGGCAAGCACCTCGGCGATGAGTTCCTCATCCACCTCGGCAATGTCATCCAGGCCGCCGGACTTCCACTGGCGTTCCTTCTCCGCACGCTGGTCCTGGAGCTTCTGCTCCTTGTCGCGCAGAGAGGCGGCACCTTCGAAGTCCTGGGAGTCGATGGCGGACTCCTTCTCCATCTTCAGAGCCGAGATCCGCTCGTCGATTTCCTTCAGCTCCGGCGGGGCCGTCATCCGGCGGATCCGCAGGCGTGCACCGGCTTCGTCGATCAGGTCGATCGCCTTGTCCGGCAGGAAACGGTCGCTGATGTAGCGCTCTGCCAGGGTTGCCGCGGAGGCCAGAGCGGCGTCCGTGATGGACACCCGGTGGTGCGCCTCGTAGCGGTCACGCAGGCCCTTGAGGATCTCAATGGCGTGGGCGACCGACGGCTCGGCGACCTGGATCGGCTGGAAGCGGCGTTCCAGGGCAGCATCCTTTTCGATGTGCTTCCGGTACTCATCCAGCGTGGTGGCACCGATGGTCTGCAGCTCGCCCCGGGCCAGCATCGGCTTCAGGATAGATGCAGCGTCAATGGCACCTTCGGCGGCACCCGCACCAACAAGGGTGTGGATCTCGTCGATGAACAGGATGATGTCGCCGCGGGTGCGGATTTCCTTGAGGACCTTCTTCAGGCGTTCCTCAAAGTCACCGCGGTAGCGGGAACCGGCCACCAGTGAACCGAGGTCCAGGGTGTAGAGCTGCTTGTCCTTCAGCGTCTCGGGCACGTCGCCGCGCACAATCGCCTGGGCCAGCCCCTCGACGACGGCGGTCTTGCCGACGCCGGGCTCGCCGATCAGGACGGGGTTGTTCTTGGTCCGGCGTGAGAGCACCTGCATCACGCGTTCCATTTCATGCTCGCGCCCGATAACCGGGTCGAGCTTGGCTTCGCGCGCGGCCTGCGTAAGGTTTCGGCCGAACTGGTCCAGCACCACGGAGCCGGCCGGCTGGCCCTCCTGCTGCTGGCCACCGGTGGAGACGGGCTCCTTGCCCTGGTAGCCCGAGAGCAGCTGGATGACCTGCTGGCGCACACGGTTCAGGTCAGCGCCGAGCTTGACCAGGACCTGTGCGGCCACTCCTTCACCTTCACGGATCAGGCCGAGCAGGATGTGTTCGGTGCCGATGTAGTTATGGCCGAGCTGCAGGGCTTCCCGGAGGGAAAGCTCCAGCACCTTCTTGGCCCGCGGGGTGAAGGGGATATGACCGGTCGGGGCCTGCTGGCCCTGACCGATGATCTCCTGCACCTGTTCGCGGACGGCACCGAGCGAGATGCCCAGGGATTCAAGGGCCTTAGCTGCGACACCTTCACCCTCATGAATGAGCCCAAGCAAGATGTGCTCGGTGCCGATGTAGTTGTGGTTGAGCATGCGGGCCTCTTCTTGGGCAAGCACGACAACGCGACGGGCACGGTCGGTAAATCTTTCAAACATGAGGCACACTCCTAGCTAACGCGTAATTCGATGCTACGTGCCTGAAGGGTGCATTTGGGGCTTGTTCGCCGTCGGCGTGAGAGCCCGGACAGTTCTAGCCTTGTGCAGCGCGGTACGCGTCGATGATCTCGCTGTTGACACGCCCCCGCTCGGAGACCGTGTACCCGTTCTTTCGGGCCCATTCACGGATCTGTGCGGCTTCGTTGCTGCGTGCCGAGCCTGCACTGCGCGGACGGCCCGTACGGCCACCCACCTTGCGGCCGGCATCTACGTAGGCCTTCAGGGCATCGCGGAGGTTTTTCGCATTGTCTTTCGACAGATCAATCTCGTACTGTGACCCGTCCAGGGCGAACCGCACGGTCTCATCCGCACTTCCGCCGTCGAGGTCGTCTACCAGAATAATTTTTACCTTTTGCGCCATGACAGGCTCCTAAGCAGCTATAAACGGGAAGATTTTATGAGACCACTTTAGAGTATGACGCAATTGGTAAAGCCCCGTCAAAGTACCCGGCTATTTATTTTGTTCTTCGCCCGGTTTTTTCTGATCTTTCTCGAGTACACTCTGTTCCGCTTCCCGTTCCGCCTCGGCTAGGGCCTCACGCTCGGACCGATCCGAGTTAAGCAGGGCCTTCATCACGAAATAAAAGAGAGCCGCAACACATACGGATGGCAAGAGTACTTCTACATATTCCATGTCTAACCCAATTCCGGCTTTAGGAGCGGAAACAAAATCGTTTCCCTGATTCCTGCATTCGTGAAAAGCATCACAAGGCGGTCTATTCCGAGTCCGATGCCGCCCATGGGGGGTGCACCGTATTCCAGGGCCCGCAGGAAGTCTTCATCCAGTGCCATGGCTTCGTCATCGCCGTCGGCCGCGAGACGGGACTGGGCAGTCAGCCGTTCGCGCTGAATCACCGGGTCAATGAGCTCGGAGAACGCGGTTCCCCGTTCCATGCCGCCGATGATCAGGTCCCACGCCTCAATGAGCCGCGGATCATTCCGGTTCGGCCGGGCCAGCGGCTGGGCGGAGGGCGGGTAGTCGTAGACAAAGGTGGGCTGCAGCAGGGTGGGCTCCACAATCTCACCGAAGAGTTCGATGACCAGCTTTTCCGCATCCCACTTCGGGTCCACCTTCACGCCGTGCTGCTCGGCAACGGCGCGCAGCGTATCCGCGTCGGTGTCCGGCGTGATCTCGGTGCCGACGGCTTCGGAGAGGCCGGGGTAGACACTCAGCCACCGCCACTCGCCGTCGAGGTCGATGGTTCCGGCCGCGGTTTCGATCTGGCGGCTGCCCAGCAGATCGGCGCAGTGCAGAATGATTTCCTTCATCCGGTCCGCCATCACGTACTGGTCCGCGTAGGCCTCGTAGCATTCCAGGGTGGTGAACTCGGGCGAATGGGTGGAATCGACGCCCTCGTTGCGGAAGATGCGGCCGATCTCGAAGACCCGCTCGATACCGCCGACGACGGCGCGCTTCAGGTAGAGCTCAGTGGCGATGCGCAGGGTCATTTTCTGGTCGAACGCATTCAGGTGCGTTTCGAACGGCCGCGCGGCCGCGCCGCCGTGGACCAGCTGCAGCATGGGGGTTTCCACCTCCACGTAGCCGTGGCCGTGCAGGGTGTCGCGGACGCCGCGGATCACGGCCGCCCGCTTGTAGACCATGTCCCGTGCTTCCTCGCGCACCATCAGGTCCACGTAGCGCTGGCGGACACGGGTTTCCTCGTTCAGCCCGGCGTGCAGGACCGGCAGCGGGCGGAGCGCCTTGGAGGCCATCGACCAGGACTGTGCCATCACGGAGAGTTCGCCGCGGCGCGAGGAGATGACTTCGCCGCGGATAAAGACAATGTCGCCCAGGTCCACGAGGGACTTCCAGTCCGCGAGGGATTCCTCCCCGACGACGCCGAGGCTGAGCATGGCCTGGAGCCGGGTGCCGTCACCTTCCTGCAGGGTGGCAAAGCAGAGCTTTCCGGTGTTGCGGATGAAGACGACGCGGCCGGTAACCCCCACGGTTTCACCGCTGGCCTGGTCCGCCTCAAGGTGGCCGAACTTTTCGCGGACTTCCTTCAGTGAAGCGGTACGCTCCACGCCTACCGGGTAGGCCTCGTCTCCGCGGTCGAGCAGCCGCGACCGCTTCTCGGCGCGGATGCGCATCTGTTCGGAGGTGTCTGCGGCTTCGGGAACGGAGTTAGATGTGGTCACGGTTGTTAAGTTTACAGAGCATAGCGGAGCTCCCGTTCCCCGGCCGTGCGCCGTCGGCGGCACGGGCCGGGGAAAGGCGGCGTCCTAGCGCAGTACCTCGTTGTCGATCAGCCGGACCGGACCAACCCGTGCTGCCAGCAGGGCAAGGGCCTCATCCTGCAGCGGCCCGGAGGCCTCGAGCGGTTCAAGCGTCTGCGGATCCACTACCTCGAAGTAGTCCAGCTCCACGCCGGGCCGGGACCTGACCAGTTCGACGGCGGCTGCCAGGTCCAGCGGTTCTCCGGCCGCGGCCTGTTCCCTGAGCTGCCGCAGCGCCGCCGAGAGGACGAGGGCTGCCTGCCGCTGGCCGGCGTCGAGGAACCGGTTACGGCTGGACTCGGCCAGGCCGTCGGCCGCCCGCACAATCGGCACCGCCGTGATTTCGACCGGGAAGTTCAGGTCCGCGACCATGCGGCGGATCAGTGCCACCTGCTGGGCGTCCTTCTGGCCGAAGTATGCACGGAAACGAGCCGGGACGGGCGGGGCTGCATAGTGGAAGAGCTTGCCGACAACCGTCAGCACACCGTCGAAGTGCCCCGGCCGGGAGGCCCCTTCCCAGCGGGTGCCCATGGTGCCGGCGCTCAGCCGCACCAGCGGAGCCCCGCCGGGGTAGACCTCTTCCTCGGCGGGCGCGAAGACCAGGTCCACGCCGGCCCGCCCGAGCAGTTCCAGATCCGCGTCCAGGGTGCGGGGGTAGCGTTCCAGATCCACCGGGTCATCAAACTGCAGGGGATTCACGAACACCGAGGCGGTGACGACGTCGTTCTCCGCCCGGGCGGCGGCCATCAGGGCAGCGTGCCCCTCATGCAGCGCACCCATGGTGGGGACCAGGGCCAGGGACGGCTGCCGGCCGGGCTCGGCGGCCGCGGCCTTCTTCAGCAGTTCTTCGGTTGCGGTACGCAGTTCGGCGGCTGTGGTGACGAGGCGGGGGGTGTTCAACGCTGTCCTTCTGTATCTGTGTCATTTGGTGTATCTGTGTCATTTGCGGAAGTGGGAGCCTGGTCCGGCTGCAGCGCCTTGAGGATGGCTTCACCCTGTTCGGCGGTGAGGAGTCCGCGCGCCACGGCCCGGACGGCGGTGGCTGCTGAGAGTGCCTGGTAGGCGGAGCGGAGGTCATTGGTGCCGGCGCCGGCCAGCGCCGAAGTGTGGGCGGAGACGGTCCCGACGTCGCCGCGGGCCACCGGCCCTGTCAGGGCACCTTCGCCGGAGGCCAGCGCGTTCTCCAGGGAGGCACGCATCAGCGGTCCGAGCAGGCGGTCCGGCTGCTCGACGCCAAGGCCCGCCAGCAGCTGGGTGGACTGTGAGGCGAGGGTGACCAGGTGGTTGGAGGCATGGGCCAGTGCTGCGTGATAGAGCACCCGGTCAGCTTCATCGATGACCACGGGTTCGGCGCCCATCTCCACCACCAGTGCCTGCGCTATCGGCAGCACCGCGGTCGGGGCGGTGACTCCGAACGAGGCGTCCGCAAGGCGGGTCAGGTCCAGGCTCATGCCGGTGAACGTCATTGCCGGGTGCAGGGCCAGCGGAATGGCACCGGCAGCGCGGGCCGGGGCCAGGATTTCGGTGCCGAACCGGCCGGAGGTATGTGCCACGAGCTGGCCGGCCTGCCAGGCACCGGTCTTCGCCAGCCCGGAGACCAGCGGGCCCAGGGCATCGTCGGGGACGGCCAGCAGCACCAGTTCGGAGCGTTCCACGATGTCCGGGATGTCCAGGATCGGAACCCCGGGAAGCAGGTTTTCCGCCCGCTCGCGGCTGGCCTCGGAGACGGCGGAGACACCTACGATCGCATGTTCCGCTGCGCGCAGGGCCGCCCCCAGCACGGCACCGACGCGGCCGGCGCCGATGACGCCGACCCCCAGCCGGCCGCGGCGGCGGCGTTCTTCGGCGGTGGAATCAGCGGTGTTCATGAGGCGGGTCCTCCAACGGGGCGGGTTCTGGTTCGGGAGCGGATACGTGCATGGGCGGGGTTTGCGGTGCAGGCGCAGCTTCCGGTGCAGGCGCAGTCCCGGCCGGCGGAGCGTCGGCTTCCGGTGCAGGCGCGGGCGCAGTCCCGGCCGGCGGAGCATCGGACCCTGGCAGTGGCGGCGCAGCCGGCGGGCCGGCTGCTTCCGGCCGGCCCGCGGGGCTGAGCCAATGTTCGGGCAGGTCCCGCCTGCGTGCGGACCGGGCACGAAGTGCCTGGTCATTGAGCAACCTGCCGGCGACGTCGGCATCCATCTCCACCACCCGGGGAGAAACCGGCCCGGGCGTGGAGTGCAGAACCAAATCCGCCAGCCGCTGCAACCGCTGCACCGGGCCCTGTTCCAGGGCCAGGGACTGGGTCCGGCTGTGCGGAACCACGTCCAGTGCCCGCCAGAAGAAACCGTGCCGGGACAGCAGGGCCGTCTCGGTCACCAAATAACCGTTCCGGCGCCAGGCGAACGGTGAGCGCCAGCGTGCGCGGCGGGGCGAAACCGCGAACCCTGCATCGGTACCGGTACCGGTCATACCGGCGGTGAACACGCGTACCGGGTCTTCGGTTCCCGGGTCCGGCAGGATCAGGGCGAGCATCTGGAACACTTCCTGCGCAGTGCCCACGGGCAGCACGCGGGTGCGGGCTGAACCTTCCCCGCCGGCGGCCGCGCCGTAGCCGGCCACGTTCACGGAGACCGAGTACCACCCGGTGATCCGCCACAGCGGAGACTGCCGGACCGCCAGCGCCTGGATGCGTCCCGGCGGCACGGTCTGTGCCCGGGTGTCCAGCAGCCCCGAATGGATCCGGATGCCGTCGCGGGAAACCGAGGCACGGAAGTTGAAAGAGGAGCTGAACATCTGCCAGTACGCGCTGCCGAACCCGAAAATGATCGGCACCATGGCCGCAAAGGATGCCGGCTCTCCGGTGACGGCCGTCAGTGTGATCACCCCGGCGATGGCCAGCACCAGGAAAACGGTGGTGCCGGAGAGAAGTGCGGAGGCGATGACACGGCCGGCTGACAAGGCCAGTACCTGCCGTTCGCCGGGCACGGTGTCGGATGCGGCAGGCTTGCCGGTATCCGCACCGGCAGCCGGCTCCTCCCCGGCACCGGACGCGCCGGCCAGGATCCGCGCGCGCAGCTGCTGGGCATCCGGAAGGCGCAGGTAGGCCAGCCGCACCGCCGATTCCCCGGCGTCGGCCACTTCAAAGCGCAGCTCCGCGAGTCCGAAGATCCGGGCCAGCAGGGGCTGGACAATATCGATCGCCTGGACCCGGTCCAGCCGTGCCTGCCGCTGCTGGCGGAACAGGACTCCGGAATGGACACGGATGTGCTCACCGGTGAGCTGGTAGCGGGTGAACCACCAGGACAGGAAGAAGGAAAGGGAAATGATCAGCAGCACCGCGCCGATTGCGAGCAGTGACCACAACAGTGCCCGGCCTTCGGGCAGGTGCGTCCCATCGCCGGCAAAAACCGCTTCGAGCTGGTCCCGTCCCACGAAGTAGGCCAGTGCCGCCAGTGCCAGCCAGCCCCGAACCATCGGCGAGACCGGGTGCACCCGCTGCCAGTCCGGCTGCTGTTTGGCCACCGGCACGGTCCGGTCCAGCGCGGAAGCTTCCGGCTCCCGGCCCGGCCCGGGGGCGGTGCCGCTCACAGTCCGGCCAGCTGCGCTTCGCCGCGCGCTGACAGGTGTTCGCGCAGGCGGGCGCCTTCTTCCGCGGGCAGCCCGGCGATGCTGGCGTTGGTTCCGGGGGCTGCGGTGTGGAGCTTCAAGGTGCAGAGTCCAAAGGCCCGTTCCAGGGGCCCTACCGCCACGTCCACATACTGCATCCGCCCGTAGGGGACCACCAGCGTGCGCTGGAAAAAGATACCGCGGCGCAGCAGCAGATCCTCGTTACGTTCGGCGTAGCCGATGGCGCGGACCTGGCGGGGCAGCAGGAGGCCCCGCCACAGCAGGGTGGCGGCGAAGAAGGCCGGAAGCCCCCAGGCCAGCCATGCCGGATAACCGGGCCAGACACCGGTCAGCCGCAGCACCAGCGGGATGCCGGTCAGCACAACGGTGATGACGGTTTCCACAGCCCAGCCCAGCAGCCGCACCCGCAGATACTTGGGTGAGACGTGCCGCCAGTCCACGGCGGGCGGGTCAATTGCTTCGCTAGGCATATTCTTCCCCGTCTTCGGTTCCGGGTGCGGACCCGGTTCCGTCCTTGTCATCCGGCGGCAGCTTGCAGAACCGCTCCACGGTCAGTCCCGCGGCGATCATAACCATTGCTCCGATACTTACTGCCAGCGCAGTCCAGGTAGGTGCATGCCCCGGCCGCAGGGACAACAGCGGCAGCAGTCCCAGGAACACAGCAGCATGCCAGCCCAGCAGCAGGGACCCGGCATAGGTGATGGCCTGGGCCAGGACCACGGTCCGGGCAGCGGTAATGGGATTGAGCGCCCGGTCCCGGCTGCCGTTGCGCCAGCGGCGCACCCGCAGTCCCAGAACAACGGTGACTGCCACCACGACCACAATGGCCAGCAGTGCCGCCGAGCTCAGCACAGGCGCCGGATAGCCGTTTTCGGACAGGAAGGAGTTCACGGCCCAGCCGGCCACGCCGGCGGCCGCGGCGATCACGGCCAGCCAACGGTAGCGGATGGTGCTCACGAGCTCAGTCTCCTTCGAAAATTTCGAGCCCGGAAAGATCCTCGGCGCGGGCGGCCAGCTCGGCCACGGGTACCGAGTCCAGCCGGGCATCAGGTTCCATCCAGGCCCAGGGCTGCAGGACAAACGCCCTGTCCGCAGCCCGCGGATGGGGAATGGTGAGGTCCGGTTCGTCCAGATGCAGGTCACCGTACGTGATGATGTCGACGTCGAGCGTCCGCGGCCCCCAGCGGACCTCACGCACGCGGTCGTGCCGGGCCTCCACCGCCTGGCAGTGCGCCAGCAGGGCATGGGGGTCCAGTCCGGTCTCCACCGCAACCACCAGGTTGAGGTAGTCGGGCTGCTCCGGGCCGCCCACCGGCTTGGTCCGCACCACCGGGGATACAGCAGCCAGACGCATTTGAGGATGGTCGGCGAGGTCGGCGACGGCCGCTGAGAGGGTGTCCCGGCTTTCACCGAGGTTGCTGCCCAGGGCAAGGATGGCATGCACGGTACTCATGCGCGCTCCCTCAGGATGGTGACCGCTACATCGCCGAAGTCAACGGCAATGGGGGCCTTGGGTTTATGCACGGTGACCTCTACGGCCGCCAGCACCGGGAAGGATTCCAGCACGGTGTCGCCGATCCGGCCGGCCAGGGCCTCGATCAGGTTCAGCGGCTCGCCGGTGATGACCTTGACGGCGCACTCGGCCACCTCGCCGTAATGTGCCGTCAGCGTCAGGTCATCAGTGGCTGCTGCCGGACCGAGGTCCGTGAACAGCACCAGATCCACAATGAACGGCTGCCCGTCGCGGCGCTCCTCCGGGAAGACCCCGTGGTAGCCCGTGGCTGAAATGCCCGTCAAGGTGATCCGGTCCGGTACCTCGGTCCCGCGCCGGCCCATACCGGCGGTTCCGGGCACGCCTAGCCCTGCCAGGCCGCGGCGGTCTTAACGGCGTCGAGGCTGGCCGGCACATTGTGCACCCGCACTGCCCAGACGCCGGACGCGGCGGCCAGCGCGCTCACCGCTGCGGTGGCATTGTCGCGTTCGAGCGGGGGTGCCGCCTTGCCGAAGCTGGTAAGCAGGGATCCCAGGAACCGCTTGCGGGAGGCACCGATCAGCACGCGGTGGCCCAGTGCGCCGATCCGGTCGATGCCGCGCAGCAGCGCCCAGTCATGCTCCGCCGTCTTGGCGAATCCCAGTCCGGGATCAACAATGATCTGCTCCGGGGTGACGCCTGCGGCATAGAACCGGTCCCGAACCTTCGTGAGTTCTTCCACAACGTCTGCAACGACGTCGTCGTAGGTCGCGTTCGGGTCATTGCTGCGCACGCTGCCGCGGCTGTGCATCAGGATGTAGGAAACACCGGTCCGTGCCACCAGGGCGGCCATGTCCGGATCGGTTTCCGTGCCGGACACATCATTGATGATCAGTGCACCGGCGGCGATGGCTTTTTCCGCGGTGGACGCGTTCATGGTGTCCACGCTGACGAGGGCGCCCGCCCGGACCAGGGCTTCGATGACCGGCAGGACGCGTTCCTGCTCTTCCTCGGCGGAAATGCGCACGGAATCCGGGCGGGTGGACTCACCGCCGACGTCGATGATGTCCGCGCCGTCGTAGTGCATTTTCAGACCGGCGCGGATGGCGGCATCGGTATCCGCGTAGCTGCCTCCGTCGCTGAACGAATCCGGGGTGACGTTCAGGATGCCCATGACCAGGGTGCGGTCGGCGGGGAGGTCGGCGAAGGTGCGGGCGGCGCGGGCGGGGCGCACCACCGGCAGCGGCGTCGTAGCCGGTCCGGTGCCGGGTGCGGCGGCGAGTGAATCCATGGTGGTCCTTATCGTCCGAGTATCAGGCTCATTGCTTCAGCACGGGTCGCGGTTTCGCGCAGCTGTCCGCGGACCGCGGACGTTACTGTCTTCGCGCCCGGCTTGCGTACCCCGCGCATGGACATGCACAGGTGCTCACATTCAATAACTACTATGGCACCGCGCGGTTCAAGATGGGTCATCAGGGCGTCCACGATCTGGGTGGTCAGGCGCTCCTGCACCTGCGGACGCCGGGCGTAAACCTCCACCAGCCGGGCCAGCTTGGACAGTCCCGTCACCTTGCCTTCGTGCGAGGGAATGTATCCGATGTGCGCGGTGCCGTGGAAGGGCACCAAGTGGTGCTCGCAGGTGGAATAGAAAGCGATGTCCTTAACCAGCACCATTTCCTCATGGTCCAGATCGAAGGTCGTGGCCAGCAGATCGGTGGGGTTCTGGTGCAGCCCGGAAAAGATTTCCGTATAGGACTTGGCCACCCGCCGGGGGGTGTCCTTTAAACCGTCACGGTCCGGGTCCTCCCCGATAGCGAGGAGGATCTCCCGGACCGCACGTTCAATCCTTGGCTGGTCCACCGGGGATGCGGCAGCTGCACCGGCGTCTTCGGCCAGCAGGTCATCATCGAAATCCGTCACTGGTCGATCTTACCGTGCCGGGCGTTGACGCCCGGCGGCGCCTTCATCCGCCGCGACGTCCCCGAAGGGCCGCCTGCTTAGGCCCCCTGGTCGTCCTGACCGGCGTCGGAGCTGCCGCTGCGCCCGGTGTGGCCGCCCTGCCCGCTGCTTTCCGGCTGGGGCAGGCCGTTGGAGGACACGTCGAAGTCCTGCGGCAGGTCGGCGTCGGCGATCTGGTCCTGCGGAGCCACCGAGGCGGGATCCGGGGCACCGATTTCCTTTGCTTCCCGGCGTTCGCGCGGGGACACCACGGGCGGAATGCTGTGTACCGGGCGGGTGGGCTTGGACAGCCAGACCTCCCGGACATCGCGCTGGCGCACGTCGGAGAAGATCTCCGCGATTTCCTTCTGGTTCAGCGTCTCGCGTTCCAGCAGTTCCAGGGCCAGCCGGTCCAGGACGTCACGGTTCTCCGTCAGGATCTGGTACGCCTCGTCATGGGCGTTGTCGAGCAGCCGGCGCACTTCCTCATCCACCACGTAGGCCACCTGGTCGGAGTAGTTGCGCTCCTGGCTCATGTCCCGGCCCAGGAAGGGTTCGCCGCCGCCGGAGCCGAGCTTGACCGAACCGATCCGCTCGCTCATGCCGTACTGCGTGACCATCTTGCGGGCCGTGGACGTGGCCTTCTCGATGTCATTGGATGCACCCGTGGACGGATCATGGAAGACGATTTCCTCGGCAACCCGGCCGCCCATGGCGTAGGCCAGCTGGTCCAGCAGCTCATTGCGGGTCACCGAGTACTTGTCATCCTGCGGCAGGACCATGGTGTAACCCAGTGCCCGGCCGCGCGGCAGGATGGTCACCTTGGTGACCGGGTCGGTATTGCGCAGCGCCGCAGCCACCAGGGCGTGGCCGCCCTCGTGATAGGCCGTGATTTTGCGTTCCAGTTCCTTCATCACGCGGCTGCGCTTCTGCGGGCCGGCAATCACGCGGTCAATGGCCTCGTCCAGGGCGCGGTCATCAATCAGGTCCGCGTTGGAGCGGGCGGTCAGCAGTGCTGCTTCGTTGAGCACGTTGGCGAGATCCGCACCGGTGAAGCCCGGAGTCTTGCGGGCCACGGTCTCAAGGTCCACGCCCTCAGCCATCGG
Organism: Arthrobacter sp. MDT1-49-2; assembly: GCF_059090185.1. NCBI lineage: Bacteria > Bacillati > Actinomycetota > Actinomycetes > Micrococcales > Micrococcaceae > Arthrobacter > Arthrobacter sp. MDT1-49-2. Next base: position 195,354 of record NZ_JBNHFK010000008.1, on the reverse strand, counting down.
CTTGCCCTTGGAGTGGACCTGCAGGATCCGCAGCCGGCCCTGCATGTCGGGTGCCTCAACGCCAATCTGGCGGTCGAAGCGGCCCGGGCGCAGCAGCGCGGGGTCCAGGACATCGGGACGGTTGGTGGCTGCGATCAGGATGACGTTGGCATTGGCATCAAAGCCGTCCATTTCCACCAGCAGCTGGTTCAGCGTCTGCTCGCGTTCGTCATTGCCGCCGCCCACGCCGGCACCGCGGTGACGGCCGACGGCGTCGATCTCATCCACGAAGATGATGGCCGGAGCGTTGGTCTTGGCCTGCTCGAAGAGGTCGCGGACGCGGGAGGCGCCCACACCGACGAACATTTCCACGAAGTCGGAGCCGGAAATCGAGTAGAACGGGACACCGGCCTCGCCGGCAACGGCGCGGGCCAGCAGGGTTTTACCGGTACCGGGAGGGCCGTAAAGCAGCACGCCCTTGGGGATCTTGGCGCCCACGGCCTGGAACTTGGCCGGATCCTGCAGGAATTCCTTGATCTCGTGGAGTTCCTCGACGGCCTCGTCGGCCCCGGCGACGTCATCAAAGGTGACCTGCGGCATGTCCTTGTTGGTCAGCTTGGCCCGGGACTTGCCGAACTTCATGACCTGGGAGCCGCCGCCCTGCATCCGGCTCATGAGGAACCAGAAGATCACGCCGATGATGATGAACGGCAGGAGCAGGCCCAGGAAACTGGTGAACCAGTTGTTCTGCACGGGCTGGTCGGTGAAGTTCGCGCCGGAATCGTTGACCGCGTCGACAATTTCCTCGCCTCGCGCGGAGCTGAAGAAGAACTGCACATTGGTGCCCTTGTCACCGAGCGGGTCCTTCAGTGTCAGGTCAACGCGCTGGTCGCCGTCGTAGATCTTTGCCTGCGACACTTTGTCGCCGTTAAGAAGTTCAAGGCCTTCTTTGGTGTCCACTTGGGAAGCGCCGGTGCCGGAAAGGCTGGGCAGGATGATCAAAAGAGCGGCCAATGCCAGCGCGATCCATATGACCGGCCCCTTGAAGAAGTTCTTGGATTTCATTCGTCGTCAGGGCTAAGCCCCGTCCCTCCTGATCAACAACGCTGGTATGCGCGGAATTTACCTACTAGCTATACACCGTCTCCAAAAGAACACGGGCGGCCTCGGGGTTTAGTTCCCTCAGGGCGTAGCGCTCTGGCGTGATGGTGATCGCACGGAACGGGGCGAAGTCCGCGGGGTTATTCGTAGACGTGCGGAGCGAGGGTGCCGATGAAGTCCAGGTTGCGGTACCTCTCGGCAAAGTCGAGTCCGTATCCGACAACGAATTCGTTGGGGATCTCGTACCCGACATACTTCACGTCAATTTCCACCTTGGCAGCATCCGGCTTGCGCAGCAGGGTGCAGATTTCCACACTGGCGGGGCCGCGGGACTCCAGGTTGGTGCGCAGCCAGGACAGGGTCAGGCCGGAATCGATGATGTCTTCGACAATCAGCACATGCTTGCCGAGCAGGTCGGTTTCCAGGTCCTTCAGGATCCGGACGACGCCGGAGGACTGGGTGCCGGAGCCGTAGGAGGACACGGCCATCCAGTCCATGGTGACGTGGCTGTGCAGGGCGCGGGACAGGTCCGCCATCACCATCACTGCACCCTTGAGGACGCCGACGAGGAGGACGTCGCGGCCGGCGTAGTCGCGGTCAATTTCGGCCGCCAGTTCATTGACCCGGTTTTGGATCTGTTCCTTGGTGTAGAGAACGTGCTTGAGATCTGACTGGACGTCGTGTGAATCCACGAATGACTCCCGGGTGCGCAGTGTTGCAGCTTTGGATGTTAGGTGCTGCTCTTTTTCCTAAAAACAAGATTGCCATAGCTTGAGCCGCCGTGGTGAACCGCTTTACTGCGCGGCTGGCGGTACACACTGACTTTGCCCACCAGCTGGACGGGTCCGGCGGAGCCGGTGCGGCGCAGCAGCGACTCGACCGCTGCCAGCCGTTCGTAGCTCGGCTGGGCCCCGCCCAGGGCAAGCGCCGCGAGGGCCAGCACACGCTGGCGGAGGGCCGCAGGAAGGTCCCTCAGCTCCGCTTCGGGCAGCAGCAGTTCCGTCGCATTACTGCCGGGCCCGGCGGGCGGTTCCCGGCGCAGTTCCTCGAACGTCCGGGCCGCCGTCTCATCCAGATAGTCGGCATCGGCAGAGAGGATACGTGAGGAACGGAACAGTGCCTCCGCTATTCCCGGACCGAGTTTCTCCTCCAGGTACGGCAGCACCTCGGTGCGGACACGGGAGCGGGCATAGGCGGAATCCCGGTTGCTGGGATCGTGCCAGGGGTCCAGGCCGGCATGCTCGCAGATTTCCATAGTTGCTTCGCGGCGCAGGCCCAGGAACGGGCGCAGGTACTTTCCGCGGACTGCGGGCATGCCCGCCAGTGACCGGGTGCCGGAACCGCGCATCAGTCCCAGCAGGACCTGCTCGGCCTGGTCATCAAGCGTGTGGCCCAGCAGCACGGCGCCGGCGCCGAGTTCCTCCACCGCGGCATCCAGGGCGGCGTAGCGGACGGTTCGTGCTGCCGCTTCGGGTCCCATGCCCGAGGAGGGCACGGTGACCTGTCGTACGAGGACGGGCGCCAGGCCCATGGCGTCCAGCTTCTGCCGGGCCTGCTCCGCCACGGCGGCGCTGCCTTCCTGCAGACCGTGGTCCACCACCACGGCGCCCACCCGGTAGTCCCCGCGGCGGGAGAAGAAGGAAGCGGCCTCCGCCAGGGCAAGGGAGTCCGGTCCGCCGCTGCAGGCAACCAGGATCAGCGGCGGCTCGTTGCCGCCCGGCGCGAGGCCTGCGTCGCGGAGGGCATCGCGGATGCTGTTCCGGGCATCGCCGAGGGTGGGCAGAAGCCGTTTGCGTACGCGCGGCGCCGGGCGGGAAGGCGCACCGGAGCCGGGAATTACAGATTCTTCATTGCGCACGTTCGGTTACAGTCCCATCCTGGCGATCCATAGGTCCGCGGAGTGGATCTCCGCTTCGGTGGGCAGGTTTTCGGCCTTCTCCCAAACCCGGTTGAAGCCTTCCATCCCCACCTGGCCGGTCACGGTGCGGACAAAACGGGCACCGTCACTGTACTGGCGCATCTTGGCGTCCAGGCCCATGATCTGCCGGAAGAAACGGTCGATCCACCCCCGTTTGGCACCCCGGTTGTTGAACCGCTGCCGGATGGTTTTCACGCTGGGCACAATGCTGGCGTCCACGGCGTCCATCACCACGTTGGCATGGCCCTCCAGCAGGGACATAACCGCTGTCAGATGCGAGAGGCGTTCCTTGTCCTGCGGGTCCTGCAGCAGCGAAAGGAGGTCGACCGGCTTACGGGGCACGCCGTCGTCGTCCTTCGCCTCCGGTCCGGCGGGATTGGTTGCCAGCGCCTTCACGGCGGAGCCCAGGCGCTCGGAAAGGGTCTGCGCCTTGTCCATCATGCCGTTGGAGAGCTGGCTGATCTGTTCCAGCATGTGACTGCGCAGCCACGGCGCCGCCGCGAACTGCACCCGGTGGGTCTGCTCGTGCAGGCAGACCCAGAGCCGGAAGTCATCCGGCTCCACGTTGAGCTCGCGTTCCAGGGTGATGATGTTCGGCGCCACGAGCAGCAGCCGCCCGCCGGGTTTGCCTACCCCGCCCAGGGCGGCAAAGGGATCATACTGGCCCAGGACCTTGCTGGAGAGGAAGGCCAGGACTGCGCCCAGCTGCGCGCCGGTCATGGTGCCGCCCAGGGCGGTGTTGGCCGCTTCGAGCTGCTCGGGACGGGTTTCGGCCAGGTGCTGCAGGGCCGGGCCCATCAGCACGGAGAAGCTCTGCGAGTTGGCGCGGGCCCAGGAGGCCCTGTCCACCACGAGGACGTCGGAATCCCGCAGGTCACGCGCCGCCTCGAGGCCGGTGATCCGGTGCACGTGGGCCACGGAGGCATCGGCTGCGGCACGCAGGTCAGCCACTGCTTCGCGGATTTCACGGGCGGACATCTTCGGGCCCGGCGCCACCATGGCTGCGGCAGTGGATGCGGCCAGGTCCCAGTTCACCAGTGCCGGTGCTTTGTCCGGGGAGGGAGACTTTTCGGTAGACGGCTTGCGGTCATGGCTCAGACGGCTTCGTTCGTTGCGCTCCATTGGTCCATTCGACCACATTGCCCATTCGAGGACACCACCCGGTATCCGATGCGGGGCGCCGGACCTGGCTCAGCGGCAGCCGCAGCCGGCGAGGACCGCTGCCGCGGAATCCACCGCATCCCTGGCGGCCGCGGTGTTTCCGTCAAGACCGTCGGCTACGAAGGTGAAGGCGAGCACCCGCCCGTCGGCGTCGGTGGCGTAGCCGCTCAGTGCCGTGACGGCGAACAGCGTCCCGGTCTTGGCGCGGACAATGCCCGCGGCGTCTTCATCCGCGTCCTCATCAAAGCGTCCGGCAAGAGTTCCGCTCAGCGCCGCCACCGGCAGCCCTCCGGTGACCGAGCGCAGGTCCGGGTCCGGGGAGGTCAGGAGGATCCGCATCAGCGCTGTCAGCTGTTCCGCAGAAACGGAGGTTTCCGCGGACAGGCCGCTGGTGTCGCCCAGCACCAGGGAGCCGGTGTCCACGCCCAGGGCACCCACCTCGGACCGGACGGCCTCGATGCCTCCGGCGAAGGACGGTTCGCGGCCCGTTGCCTCGGCGGTGAGCCGGCCCAATGCCTCGGCCAGGTAATTGTCCGAGGTCAGCAGCATATAGTCGACCTGTTCGGCGAGCGGGGCGGAGCGGACTTCGGCCAGGGTACCGGCATCCTCCGGAGCGGTGCCGCGCTCCACCGTGGTCCGCACTTCGACGCCGTCCATGGCCTCCGCCAGTGCCGCGCGGTAGGCCTCGCCTGCCGACAGGGCCGGGTCCTCGACCCGCGGTCCGGGACCTGTCCCCTCCTCCAGCCACGCCGAACTGACGGCGAGGGCATGGACCGGGGCGATTTCCCCGGCCTCGATGTCCGCCTCGCCCCAGGCGTCGGAGAGGGCGGGGCCGGTGAACAGGGAATCATCCACCTGCACGGTGACCGGGCCGGTGGTTCCGTTTTCCCGCAGTGCAGCGGCGGTCTGCTCCGCCAGGGTGGCCAGGCCGGCGCGGCCGGCGATGGAATCGGGGTCTGATTCCCCTGCAGTCAGCAGTACGTCCCCGCCCCCGCGCAGGATCACCGTTCCGGGTTCATCCCCTTCCAGCGCGGAGGTCGGAAAGCTGGTCTCAGCGCCCATCGCGGACATGGCCGCTGCAGCCGTGAGGATTTTCAGGGTGGATGCGGGAGCCAGCCCGGTGTCCCCGCCGCGGTCATAGAGCACAGTGCCGGTCAGCGCGTCGGTGACCACCGCATGGAATGCTCCGCTGCCTTCGACGGCAAGTTCCGCGTCCAGGAGCCTGCCGAGCTGTTCCGGGTTCGGCAGGGGATCCGTTGCCTGCGGGGCGGTGACCGGCCCGCTGCCGGTCAGTGCGGCAGGGGGGCGCAGGTGCTCCGGCAGCACTTCGGCGCGCTGGGCGCCGGCACCGGCCAGCGACTGCGTGAGCGGCGGGAGCACGTAGAAGGCCAGCGGAGCCAGCAGTACCGCGAAGGCAAGCGCCAGCAGCGTGCCGGAGAACATCCGAGACATGCCCTCACCGACTCCTTCGCTCCGCCGGTTATTCCCCGGCTGTTCCTCATCCGTGCACGGTTCCGCGCACGGGACATATATCTTTAAGACTAGACCGACGCCGGAGTCCGTCCCGACCTTCCGTCAGCGCGGAAGTATCCGCGGGGCGCACCGGCGCATGATCCTTAGACCAAGTCTTTCCAGTGGTTCCTCCGCGGGCCACGCCAGTGAGGAGTCACAATGTCCGACATGAAGCTCGACGTAACCATCGAGATCCCCAAGGGATCCCGGGTCAAGTACGAAATTGACCACGAAACCCACCGCCTGCGCCTGGACCGGGTCCTGTTCACCTCCATGGCCTACCCCACGCACTACGGTTTCTTCGAGAACACCCTGGGCGAAGACGGCGATCCGCTGGATGCCCTGGTCATGCTGCAGGACTTTGACCTGATGCCCGGCGTGCTGGTGGAATCCCGGCCCATCGGTGTCTTCAACATGGTCGACGACGGCGGCGGAGACGCCAAGGTCCTCTGCGTTCCGGTGGACCCGCGCTTCGACCACATCCAGGACATCTCGGATGTTTCCGACTACCTGCTGGATGAAATCAAGCACTTCTTCACCAAGTACAAGGACCTGGAGCCCGGCAAGTGGGTTGAGGCAGCCGACTGGGCCGGCCGCGAAGCCGCCGAGGCCGAGGTCAAGGCTTCCCTGGAGCGTTTCGAGGCACTGGGCGAAGGCAGCGAAGAGGACGAGGCCCAGGGCCGCAACGTCGACGCCGACCCGATCAACAACTAGCGTTTCGGCGCGCCGGCACTGCCGGCACGACGGCGGCTGTTCCTTCGGGGGCGGCCGCCGTCGGCGTTTAACGCGGCTTTTATCCGGAGATCAACGCCGCCGGTCCTGCCGGCGCGCCCACGCACGGGCATCGGAGGCATAGGTCCGTGAAGGAACGAGTGCCACTGCCACCGCGGCGGCAAGGACCACCCAGCTGGAGGTGAGCCATGCTGCCCAAAGTCCCAGCAGGATCACCCCGCCGGCAAACAGCAGCGGTATGCGGGAGGTGCGCTTCGGCCCGGAAGGCGGCGTGCTCATCATGCGCCGACCCTACCCCGGACCGAACGGGATTTCGTGGCCCGGGGGCAGGGGGACAGCCGTGGCGGCAGGGTCCGGGGTGCGGGCGCGCCGCAACCGAATTCGGTTGTTTGGCCGCGGCGTCTGCCATGCTGATGCCATGCATTTTGTGCTAACCATCAACCAGCGGGACTCGCGGGAGGTCGGGGACCTGGTCCCGGACCTGATCCGCACGCTGCGGCACCTGCCGGCGGCCGTTCCGTTCCAGCGCACCGTGGGCGATGAAGCCCAGGGGGTCCTGACCGACGCCGCCGCCGCCGTTGATGCTGCCCTGGCCGCCGTCCGGGAACACCGCTGGCACGTGGGCATCGGCGTGGGCGAGCTGGCGGTACCCCTGCCCGCTGATATCGGCGAAGCCCGGGGCTTCGGCCTGGTCTATTCACGCCGCGCCGTGGAACGTGCCCAGCGCAGCGGTGACCGGATTCCGCTGGCGGTGGAGGGACCGGACGCAGAGCTCGCGGGTGAGGCGGAGGCGGTCCTGCGGCTGCTCGGACTGATTGTGGCCGCGCGCACCGGTGCCGAATGGAAGGTGCTGGACCTGATGACTCCCGGCGCCCGCGGACAGCAGAAGTTCGTTGCCCAGGAACTGGGAATCACGGCGCAGGCGGTCAGCAAGGCGGTGGTCCGCTCGCACTGGTCCGAGGAATGGGCCACCCGCCCGGCCGCCGCCCGGCTGCTGGGGCTGGTCTACGGTCCGGCGTCCCTGCCGCCGGCCGCGCTGCCCTACGGCGTCTGAGCCTTATTCCGCCGCCGAAACCGTGTCCGGGCGGGCGGCTGTTCCCGGCTGTCCGGCTGGCAGGCCGCTCGCTGCAGTTAGGGCAGCAGGCTGGCCAGGACGCTCGCGGCGCCGTCCTCGTAGACCGTTCCGGTCACCTCTGAAACCACGGCCAGCACTTCATCGGGCGCCTGGCCCATGGCCACGCCCCGGCCCGCCCAGGACAGCATTTCAATGTCGTTCCGGCCGTCCCCCAGCGCCACGGTAAGAGCGGGATCCACGTTCAGGTGGCCCCGGACCTGTTCAAGGGCGCTGGCCTTGGTCACTCCGGCTGCCGCGATGTCCAGCCATGCCGTCCAGCCCACGGAGTAGGTAACCCCGTGCAGTCCGATGGATTTCACTGCCGAGCCGAATTCCTCAGCCGTGCTGTCGGTGCTGAACACCACCACCCGGACTGCCTCGGCGTCGAGAAGTTCGTCGAAGCCCACGGCAAGGGCCTCGGCACCGAAGCTGGCGTCCTGGAAGCGTTCAGTGGAAAGGAACCGGCCCTGGCTGTCCTCGAGGGCGAACTTGGCGGTGGGCAGTTTCTGCCGCAGGGCTGCCAGTGCCGGCTTCGGATCGAAGACCACCCGGTCCATCACTTCGTAACCGTCATCCAGTGCCGGGTCCAGCCGGAGCGTGACCGCACCGTTGGAGCACACGCAGTACCCCTCGGTCAGGCCCAGCAGCTGAAGGATGGGCAGGGCCGCCCCGTAGGAGCGGCCGGTGGCAACCACCAGGTGGTGTCCCGCGTCGGCTGCCGCCCGGGCAGCTTCGCGGACCCCCGGGGACATGTGCCCGTCGTGGTCCACGAGGGTGCCGTCCACGTCCAGGGCTACTAAGTGTCTTTTATCTGTTCTCTGCTGGTCTTCGATGCCAGCTGTGCTCAAAGTTGTCATCGTTTTATCTAAACAGATCGGTCAGCAACGGGGTAGGAGCACCGTCATGCACGCAGCCGCGAAGGACACAACGGCGGAAGGAGACCCCGGGCGCCCCGGGATCCCCTTCTTCGGTTCGGCAGGATCAGAGAACCGGCAGCACTTCCAGGCCGCCCAGGTACGGCTGCAGTGCAGCCGGCACGTTCACCGAGCCGTCGGGGTTCTGGTGATGTTCCAGGATGGCGACGATCCAGCGGGTGGTGGCGAGGGTGCCGTTCAGCGTGGCAACGGCGCGGGTGCCCTTGCCTTCGCCCTGGCGTTCGCGGATGTTCAGGCGGCGGGCCTGGAACGTGGTGCAGTTGGAGGTGGAGGTCAGCTCACGGTAGGCGTTCTGCGTGGGGACCCAGGCCTCGCAGTCGAACTTCCGGGCGGCGGACATGCCCAGGTCTCCTGCAGCGGTGTCGATGACGCGGTAGGGCAGCTCGACCTTGGCCAGCATTTCCTCTTCCCAGGCCAGCAGGCGCCGGTGCTCTTCGGCAGCATCCTCGGGACGGGTGTAGACGAACATTTCGACTTTGTTGAACTGGTGGACGCGGATGATGCCGCGGGTGTCCTTGCCGTGCGAACCGGCTTCGCGGCGGTAGCAGGAGGACCAGCCGGCGTAGCGGACCGGGCCGCCGTCGAGCTCGAGGATTTCATCGGCGTGGTAACCGGCCAGCGGCACCTCGGAGGTGCCCACCAGGTACAGGTCATCTTCGGCCAGGCGGTAGATCTCGGCGTCGTGGGCCACGTCAAAGCCGGTGCCCTGCATGGTCTCCGGGCGGACCAGGGTGGGGGTGATCATCGGGACGAAGCCGGCCTTCACAGCCTGGTCCATGGCCATGTTCAGCAGGGCCAGTTCCAGCCGGGCGCCGACGCCGCGCAGGAAGTAGAAGCGCGAGCCGGAAACCTTGGCGCCGCGCTCCATGTCAATGGCGCCGAGCATCTCGCCGAGTTCCAGATGGTCGCGGGGGGTGAAGCCCTCGGCGTCGAAGTCGCGCGGGGTTCCGACGGTCTTCACAACCTCGAAGTCATCCTCGCCGCCTACGGGGACGCCCTCGGAGACCAGGTTGGGGATCCGGCGCAGCAGCGCATCGGATTCGGCCTGAATGGCATCTGCTTCGGCGCCGGCGGCCTTGACCGCAGCGGACAGTTCCTTGACCTCGGCCAGCAGGGCCTGTTTTTCCTCGCCCTTGGCCTGCGCCACCCGCTTGCCGAAGGCATTCTGCTCGGCACGGAGGGTCTCGTAACGGGTCCGGGCATCACGGCGGGCGGCGTCAGCGGAGATGATCGCGTCCACAAGACTCTCGTCGGCCAGCCGGGCGCGCTGCGAGGCTCGGAATTTTTCAGGGTTTTCGCGGAGCTCATTTACATCGATCACGTCTCAAGAGTACCGAAAACCCGCCCGGGCATTGCTTCCCCCGGCGGCGGCTATTCTGGGAAGCACCATGCCCTTAGAAATAACCCTGTTCCTGGTCCTTGCCGCCGCCCTGCTGGCCTCCGCGGCAACCTGGGTCATTGTTGGCACCAGGATCAGGCGCCGGACCGCACGGAGCACGGCCATCTTTGCCCCCCGGGGGCCCGCGCACCAGCGGGTTGCCATGGTGATCAATCCGGTCAAGACGCTGGCACCGCAGGCCCGGTCGCTGCTCGAGTCCGCGTGCGAGCTCGCCGGCTGGGATCCGCCCCTCATCCTGGAAACCACCGTGGACTCCCCCGGTTATCTGCAGGCCGTGCAGGCACTGCAGTCCGGCGCCGACGTGGTGCTGGCTGCCGGCGGCGACGGAACGGTGCGCGAGGTGGCCCGGGCCGTAGCGCACTCCGGCGCTCCGCTGGGCCTGATCCCCCTCGGCACCGGCAACCTCCTCGCCCGCAACCTGGACATCTCGGTGGCAGATCTCAGCGGGAACATCCGCAATGCCCTGCACGGGGATGTGCGCAGGATCGATATGGCCACCATCCGGCTGGCGGATGAAACCGCCGGCGAGTCCTCCCGCAATGCCTTCCTGGTCATGGGCGGAATCGGCCTGGACGCCGAGGTGATTGCCGCCACCCGGGACGATTTAAAGAAACGCGTGGGCTGGCTGGCATACAGCGAGGCCGGCGTCCGCCTGCTTCCCGGGCGGCGGACCAGGATGACCGTCAGCATTGACGACGGCCCGGCCGAGTCCCTGAAGGTGCACAGCGTACTGGCGGCGAATACCGGCAGGCTCCCCGCCGGAATCGATTTCATTCCGGACGCGGTGGTCGATGACGGGCTGCTGGACATCATCATCATGAGCCCGCGGAGCGTCCTGGGCTGGGCCTGGGTGGCAGGGAAGGTAATGACCCGCTATCCCAAGGACCTGCCGGTGATCCGCCATCACCGGGCCCGGAAGGTGACGGTCACGGTGGCCGAACCCACGCAGACACAGCTCGACGGCGACCTCACCGGAACGGCAACGTCAGTTACGTTCCAGGTGGATCCCGGGGCCCTGCTGGTGCGGGTGCCGCCGTCGCCGGTACCACCCGCGGGCCGCTAGGAGAGGGCATAGAAACGGCGCTGCGCCCGCGGGTGCAGCGCCGTTTCCGGGCAGAACCTACTTGCCGTCCTGGGTGCCTTCGGAGTCGGTGTAACCGCCTTCGCGGTCCCTGTCCGTCCGGGCGCCGTCAGCGTCGGTGTACTTGCCCTCTTCGTCGGGCAGGGAGGACTTGGAGGACTGCTCGCGGATCAGGGCTTCCTCCTCGGCGAACCGGATGTCGTTCCCCTGGTCCCCCACGTCGCCGCGGTAGTTGTCGTCATTCGTGGATACACCACTGGGCTTCGGGTCTTTGAGCTGTTCTTCTTCTTTGGGGTACTCGCTCATGCCGGCACCTTCCTTCTTGGGGTGGTTGTCCAGTGCGCCAATACTGCGCGCGCCTTCCATCAGCATACTTATTGTCACCGCCGAGGGAAACCCGGTTAATCCTCGAGCATCAGGCGGACAGCGGTCTCAGACGCCGAGAATCCGGCAACCGGGATCACCTCACCGTCGAAGAACCGGTCCACCACACGCGGGTCGATATATGACTTCCGGGCAATGGCCGGGGTGTTCCCCAAGTGCTCGGCCACGTCGCGTGCGGTGGCGGCCACCGCCTGCTGCCGGGCCCGCTTGGTACCGGCCTCCGGCGCCAGCCGGGCCAGGGACATGGCTGCCACCACGGTTGCCTGCCAGGTCCGGAAATCCTTGGCGGTGAAATCCCCGCCGGTCACTTCCTTCAGGAAGGCGTTCAACTGCGCGGCATCAACGCTGTGCCATGCGCCGTCCGCGCCCACATACGCCAGCGCCGTGTCTGCATCCGGGCGCCGCAGCATCGGTGCCAGCGCTTCGGCCAGGTCGGCATCCCTGATGGAGGTATGCCATTCCTGGCCGCTCTTGCCCGGGAAATCGAACCGGACTTCATCCCCGTCCAAGCGGACGTGTTCAATGCGCAGGGTGGTGGTGCCGTAGGAACCGTTGGCCGCGGCATACCGGGTACCGCCGACCCGAAGCGCTCCCGCGTCGACAATACGGAGGGCGGCCGCCAGGGCCCGCTCCGCACCGTTTCCGCCGGCACGAAGGTGCTTGGTGATCAACCTCCGTGCCGGCGGCAGGGACTGGGCAAAGGCCAGGGCGCGGTCAAACTTTTCGCGGTCCTTCATTTCCCGCCAGTGCGGGTGGTAAATGTACTGCTTGCGCCCGGCGCCGTCCGTTCCGGTGGCCTGGATGTGCCCGTTGGGATAGGGGCTGATCCAGACCTCCGTCCAGGCCGGCGGAATCGCCAGGTTCCGGATCCGGGCGAGAACCTGCCGGTCCGTGATGGTGTTGCCGCGGATATCCCGGTAACTGAATCCCTTGCCCCACCGCCTGCGGGAGTAGCCGGGATGTTCGCAGTTGCTTCGACGCAGCCGGGCCATGGCGCATCCCCTCCCTGAGGCGGCCCCAATGGCCGCGCGTGTCTGGCTTTAGTATCCGTTCAGGAGGGATTGGAGCCAAATGTCGGCATCCCGAAAGGCTTCGTCACTGGTATGCCGCGACACTTCGGGCTCGCGCCGGTCCGCCCGCGGATAGGACCCCAGGAACCGCAGTTCGGGACTGATCCGGTGCAGGCCCTTCAGTGCATCCGCCATCCGGGCATCAGCCACGTGGCCGTCCGCATCGATGCTGAAGAAATAGTCGCCCAGGAACATGCCCGTGGGCCGGGATTCAATCCGGCTGAGGTTGACGCCGCGGGTGGAGAACTGTTCCAGGATTTCCATCAGTGCACCGGGATGGTCTTCCGGCAGAGGAATGACGAGGGTGGTCTTATCCGCCCCGGTCGGTTCCGGAAGGAGTCCGGGAAGGCTGATCATCACAAACCGCGTGACCGCATCACGGACATCGCCGATGTCCTCGCGCAGCACGTCCAGCCCAAGCCGTTCGGCCACCAGCGGAGCACAAATCGCCGCGTCGAAGGCCGGTTCCTCATGTGCCAGTTCCACTGCGGCGGCCGCCGTGGAGGAAGCCGGAATATATTCCGCAGACGGAATATTCGCTGCGGCCCATTCCCGGCACTGCGCCCAGGCATGGGTGTGCGTGGACACGGTGCGGATATCCGCCAGGCTGATGCCGGGACGCGCGGCCAGCACGAAGGTAATCGGCACCAGGATTTCATGCAGGATGCGCAGCGAAGTTCCGGCGGAAAGTGCGTCAAGCGTGGCGCTGACGCCGCCCTCAACGGAGTTCTCGATGGGCACCACGGCCGCATTGGCCTGGCCGGAGCGCACCATTTCCAGGGCGGAGTTCACACTGGGCGCGGGGATCCGCACCGCGTCCTGTGCCCCGGGGACACGGAGCAGCGCTGCTTCCGTGAAGGTTCCCTCCGGCCCGAGGTAGGTGTACACCACCGTTTCCCCCTGCGGGCCCGCGTGGTGCGGCGCAGCCGCAGTGTCAGCAGCGTGCGTCATTTAACGGTCGGTTCCTGCCCGTTGTCCGAAACCATGGGCTTGCCGGCCTCGAGCCAGGCTCCCATGCCGCCGTTGACGTTCACGGCGGAGTAGCCGTGAGCGTCCAGCCACGCGGTGGCGCGGGCGCTCCGGCCGCCGGTGCGGCAGATGACGGCCAAATCCTGGTCAGGATCCAGATCATCGAGGCTGTCGGGCAGCCGGTCCAGCGGAATGTGGATGGCGCCGTCAACGTGTCCGGCTTCCCATTCGTAGTCTTCCCGGACGTCCAGGATTTTGGCACCCTCGGGGATGGTGTCTACGGATACGCTCTGCATTTCACTCATTGCTGCCCTAACTCTCGAATTTCCCGGACCGGTACCGGCCGTCGCCGCTCCGGCAGGCGGAGACATCCGCGGCTGTCCGCAGCGGGCGGTTTTCTCCAGCCTATAGTGGGACGCGGTCCGAGAGAACAAAGACCAGATCAGTACGCACCGGAGGTTTGTAATGCCCGCTCCCCACGACCTGACCGCTCTCGACCTGCGGAACGCCCTGGCCTCCGGTGAGCTCGGCGCCGAGGAAGTCACCTCCCATTACCTCCGGCGCATTGAGGACCAGAACCCGGCGCTGGGCGCCTTCCTGACCCCCACACCTGAACTTGCCCTTGCCGAAGCCAGGGCCGCCGACACGCTGCGGACGCAGGGCGGCGCCCTGCCGATGCTGCACGGGATGCCGTTGGCGCACAAGGACCTGACCGACGTCGCAGGGGTGCGCACCACGATGGGCAGCGCTGCCCTCACTCCGTGGGTGGCAGAGGCAGACGCACCGCTGCCCGCTGTCCTCCGCCGGGCCGGCGCCATCAGCCTGGGCAAAACCCAGGTACCGGAGTTCGGGTTGAGCAGCTACAGCGAAAACCGGGTAGGCCCTCCTGCCCGCAACCCGCGGGACGTCCGGCTCAGTCCCGGCGGCTCATCCGGCGGCAGCGCCGCAGCTGTGGCCGCCGGCCTGATTCCTTTCGCGCCGGGGACCGACGGAGGCGGGTCGGTACGCATTCCGGCAGCCGCCACCGGCCTGGTGGGCCTGAAACCTAACCGCGGCCGGATCCCGGCAGGCTCGGGCCAGCAGGACCTGGGCCAGTTTGTCGTGGCCGGCCCGATCGCCCGCACGGCGGCGGACGCAGCCCTGCTGCTGGACGCGATGGTCAGCGAACCCAACCACCGGGCCACCAGCGCCGCAGCCTCCGCGAACCCTTTCCTCACCGCCGCTCTGCGCGCGGAGGGCAGCTTCCGGATTGGCATCAGCACCCGCTCACCGTTCGAATCCCGGCTGGACATCACCCTGGATGCCGAAGCGCTGCAGGCGCTCGACGCCGGTGCGGCTGCCTTGGCGGCTGCGGGCCACGAGATGGTGGAGACGGACCTGCGCTACGACGAGCGGTATCCGGATGCGTTCGAAGTGGTCTGGACGGCGTCGCTGGCCACGGCCGAGCTGGCTCCGGGCCGCGAGGATGAACTGACCGAGCTGGCTGCCACCATGCGCCGACGGGCCCGCTCCCGCACTGCCGCGGATCTGGTGTCCGCCATCGATGTCCTGCGCACCTTCGAAACCGACACCATCCGCCAGTACAGCGCCTATGACATGATCCTCACCCCGGCACTGGGCATGACGCCCCGGCCCGTGGGCTGGTACACCGACGCCGGTGCAGACGAGGACTATGCGCGGCAGTGCCGGTATTCGCCCTTCACCTCAATGGTTAATGTGTGCGGGCTTCCCGCCATCTCCATTCCGGTGCTGGAAACGCAGGACGGACTGCCGATGGGCATCCAGCTGATCGGCCGGCCGGGGGCCGAAGCCGATCTGCTGGCCGTTGCGGCCCAGCTCGGGCACTAGACGGCAGCGGCCGGTTCAGGAGGAGGCCAGCTCCGCGAGCAGCCGGTCGGATTCGAGCTGGCCGTCAATGTCGAAGGCACCACCGGTGGCCAGCACCTCGTCCGCCCCGGTTGCCTCCAGGAGCCCCCCCAGGCCGCGGCGCACCTCGAGCGGCGTGCCGCAGATCGAATCCGCCAGGACACCGCGGACCAGGTCCTGCCGGCGGTCCGGGCCCGCCACCGTGCCGTCCGTGGCGGCCAATGCCGGGAACACGCCTCTGGTCCGGGAATCCGCCAGGGCATTGGCCTCGGGCAGCAGCAGCTCGGTAGCCGCACGGGCTGTGGCGGCAACCGCCACGTTCACCGCAGCCAGCACGTAGGGCCGGGGGAACCGGCGGGAGGGACGGAACGCCTTCCGGTACCGTTCCAGGGCGGATTCCGGGGAGCTCCGGAACAATGCGGGTCCGCCCAGAACCAGTCCGAGACCGGCCCGGGCCGCTATGTCGGCGCCGGCCCCGGTGGCCAGGACATATACGGGCGTCTGCCCGTGGTCCTGCGGCCTGGCGGTGATGGATGCCGTTCCGTCCAGGTACGCGAGCAGTTCGGCCAGATGTTCCTCGAACTGTTCGGCATCGGCCTTCCCGGCACGCAGCGCCCGGCGTACGGCCGAGGTGAAACCCACGGAGCGTCCCACCCCCAGGTCTATGCGGCCCGGATGCAGGGCGTTGAGGGTGGCGGCCTGTTCCGCCACCACGAGCGGCTGGTGGTTGGGCAGCATCATCCCGCCGGAGCCGATGCGGATGCTGCGGGTACGGGCGGCAAGGGCGGCCATCAGCACGGCAGGCGCCGAGCCGGCGATGCCCGCGACGGCATGGTGCTCCGCCACCCAGAATCGCTTGAACCCCAGTTTTTCGGCCGTCTCGGCCCGTTCGGCCACCGCCTGCAGGGCATGGGCCTCGGAATTGCCCTCCCGGGAGTTGGCCCGGTCCAGGATGGAGACGGGGATATTCAGACTGGCCATACCGGTGCCAACTCCGTGCCGGTCCGTGGAATTCCGGTACGCCTCTAGGCAAATCAGTGCCCGGACACCAAATCCGAGCGTAACGGGGGCAGCCAAGCACGTAATCTCGCCAAAATCGAGCCGCAGATGGGTGACCTTTGGCACACCTTGAAATGAATCCTTCCCGGTCGGGGGCGGATTAGTCCGGATTGAGGGGGAGCTCACTGGCCCGGGGAGTGGCACGATTAACTGGTGAGCCATACCCCCAGTAACCCAGGCGTCCAAGAAGCGCGTAAAACCTTCTTCGGCCATCCCCGGATGTTGGCCAATCTCTTCAGTGTCGAGCTGTGGGAACGATTCTCGTTCTACGGCATGCAGGGCATCCTGCTGTACTACATGTACTACTCGGTCACTGACGGCGGCCTCGGCATCGACATTGCCGTTGCCACCTCGCTGGTCGGCGCCTACGGCGGCGGTGTCTACCTCTCCACCATTCTTGCTGCGTGGCTGGCCGACCGCGTTCTCGGATCCGAGCGCGTGCTCTTCTACTCCGCCGCCGTGGTGATGCTCGGCCACATTGCCCTGGCCGTCCTGCCGGGCACGCCCGGGCTGGCAGCGGGCCTGATCATGATTGCCCTCGGTTCCGGCGGCGTCAAAGCCAACGCCACCTCCCTGGTCGGCACCCTGTACGCGGAGAAGGATGAACGGCGTGACGCCGGGTTCTCCATCTTCTACATGGGCATCAACCTGGGTGCCCTGGTGGGCCCCCTCCTGACCGGTCTTGCCCAGGTGGAGCTCGGCTTCCACTACGGCTTCGGCCTCGCCGCCGTCGGCATGGCCATCGGTCTGGTCCAGTACGGAATGACCCGCAAGTACCTGCCCGAGACCGCCCACGAAGTGGCCAATCCGCTGCCCCGGCAGCAGTACCTCAAGGTTGGCATCTACGCGGCGGCCGCCGTCGTCGTGATTGTCCTGGCCGTGGTGTTCGGCGTCCTGAGCGCCGGCAACCTGGCCGTGGTGATGGCCATCGTGGCCATCCTCGCCGCCGTCTCCTACTTCGTCATCATCCTGGGCAGCAAGAAGGTCAACAGGCTTGAACGCCGCCGGGTCTACTCCTTTATGCCGCTGTTCATTGCCAGCGCGGCATTCTGGGCCCTGTTCCAGCAGCAGTTCACCGTAGTGGCCATCTACGCCGATACCTCGCTGGACCGCACCATCCTCGGCTGGACCATGCCCCCGAGCTGGGTACAGTCCATCAACCCGGTCTTCATCATCATCTTCGCGGCGGTTTTCGCCGCGGTGTGGACCAAAATGGGTGACAAGCAGCCGTCCTCCCCGCTGAAGTTCGCGCTCGGCCTGGCGGTCATGGGCCTGGCGTTCCTGGCCTTCATCCCGTTCTCCGGCGGCGGCGCCAACAGCACCCCGCTGATGGCCCTGGTGGGCATCCTGCTGCTGTTCACCTTCGCGGAGCTGTTCATCTCCCCGATCGGCCTGTCTGTGGCCACCAAACTGGCACCGGAGGTTTTCCGGACCCAGATGGTGGCACTGTTCTTCCTCTCGGTTTCGCTGGGCACCACCCTGGCGGGCTGGCTGGCGCAGTTCTACAGCACGGACACGGAAGTCAGCTACTTCATGTTCAGCGGCATCACCGCCATTGTGCTGGGCATCGCCCTGGCTGCGGGCACCCCGGCCATCAAGAAACTCATGGGCGGCGTGCGCTAAGGGCACCCCCTCGCATAAAGGACGGCGGCTCCCGGATTATCCCGGGGCCGCCGTCCTTTTTCGGTCCGTCATGTTCTTGGCCCGTGCCCCACCCCGTGGTTAGGATGGCACCAGCTTCAGGAGACACGGCCGCCAAGCTCCGACTTGGCCGTGCACCAACCCCATGCTTCACGGGTGGTTCGGATGACGAAGCGGCCCGCTCCGCCTTTTTCAGGCATCCGGTGCGGGCAAGAGCACGAATTCCCAGAGGATTCCCATGCGTAAAAGCACTGACCGTATTCTGACCACCCATGCCGGTTCCCTCCCGCGCACTCCCGAACTGCTGGCCGCCAACGCCGCGCGGGAGGCAAACCCCGCCGACACGGCCGGCTATGCCGAACTCCTGCAGGCCGCCGTCGCGGACCTGGTGCGCCGCCAGCAGCAGGCGGGCATCGACATCCCCAACGACGGCGAGTACGGGCACGCCATGTCCTCAGCAGTGGATTACGGCGCCTGGTGGTCCTATTCGTTCGCCCGGCTCAGCGGCCTGAGCGTGGCGGAGACCGGCATCTGGGAGATGGAGCCGGTCCGTTCGGAGCCGGGCAAGGTGGTCCTGACCAGCTTCGGCGACCGCCGCGACCGCCAGCGTTTCTCCGCGGCCTATACCGATCCCTCCTCCGGCATCACCACCGGCAAACAGAAGGTCTTCCCGAAAGTCACGGGTCCGGTGAAGTACACCGGGCACGACGCCGTGGCGGGGGACATTGCCAACCTCAAGGCCGGCCTCGCGGCGGCGGACCTGACGGAAGGCTTCCTGGCCTCGCTTTCCCCCGGCTCCTGTTCCCGGATTGCCAACGAGTACTACGCCACGGAGGAGGAGTTCATCTACGCGTGCGCGGACGCCATGCGGGAAGAGTACAAGGCGATTATCGACGCCGGGCTGATTGTCCAGATTGACGATCCGTCCATTGCCGAGAACTGGGACCAGATCAACCCGGAACCGTCGGTTCAGGACTATCTGCGCTTCACGCAAATCCGCGTGGAGGCGCTGAACTATGCGCTCCGCGGCCTGCCGGAGGACCGGATCCGCTTCCACCTGTGCTGGGGCTCCTGGCACGGTCCGCACACCACGGACATTGAGTTCCGCCACCTGGTGGACACGCTGCTGAGCATCAATGCCGGCGGGTACAGCTTCGAGGCGGGCAATGTCCGCCATGAGCACGAATGGCGGGTCTGGGAGGACACCAAACTGCCGGAGGGCAAGGTGATCATTCCCGGCGTCGTTTCCCATGCCACCAACCTGGTGGAACATCCGGAGCTGGTGGCGGACCGGATTGAACGCTTTGCCCGGCTGGTGGGGCGGGAGAACGTCATCGCCTCCACGGACTGCGGCCTGGGCGGGCGGGTGCATCCGCAGATTGCCCAGGCCAAGCTCGAAGCACTGGGCGAAGGTGCGCTGCTGGCCAGCGCCCGCCTCTGGTAAGCCGAACCCGTCAGGTTGTCCGTGCGGCCGGCACGCATCGCGCGTCAGCGGTCCAAGCCAGCGCTCACCAATATCAGCATCCCGGCGGCGGCGGACAGGAGGCCCAGCGCGGCGACGGTGGTGAACACCGTCCCGCCCTCCTGCCGCCGGCCGCGGGCCAGCAGGACGCCGGCGGCCGTCCAGGCCGCCGCGAAGGTGAGGACCGGCAGGATGCCGCCGGTAAACCCTGCCGCATGCGAGGCCCATCCCGGCAGGGCGAATGCGGCGCGCTGGGTCCAGAAGAACCAGAAAACCGGTGCGGCACAGAAATACGCCATGTTCAGCAACACCACGGCCGCGACGGTGCTGCGGCGCAGGGCACGGGGACGGACGCGTCCGGAGGCTGCGCTGCCCTGCACTGCCATGCCTGCCCCCTCCCTGCCGGTCCTGCTGCTGCGTGGACTGAGCATACGGGGTCGGCGGCGCATAGACGCGTAGCGGTCCGTCTGCCGTCCCCGGTGTTTCTTTGGCATGCTTAGGGGTATGTCTAATCGTGCAGGCAACCGTGCCGAACCTTCCGACCTTGTAGACCTCACCGCGCTGTTGGACGCCTATTACGACGTCGCACCGGATCCTTCGAACATTGCCCAGCGGGTGGCGTTCGGTACCTCCGGCCACCGGGGTTCCTCCCTTAACGGCGCCTTTAACGAACGGCACATTGCCGCCATCACGCAGGCGATCGTGGAGTACCGCACCTCGGCCGGCATCACCGGGCCGCTGTTCATGGGCAAGGACACCCACGCCCTTTCCGAGCCGGCACAGAACACCGCCCTGGAAGTGCTCGCCGCCAACGGCGTGAACGTGCTCATCGATGCGCGCAACGGGTTCACGCCCACTCCGGCCGTCAGCCACGCCATCCTGAAGTACAACGCTTCCCGGACCGACCAGGCCGACGGCATTGTGGTCACTCCGTCCCACAATCCGCCCGCAGACGGCGGGTTCAAGTACAACCCGCCCACCGGCGGTCCCGCGGGATCGGACATCACCAACTGGGTGGCGGACCGGGCCAACGAGCTGCTTGAGGCCAATCTGGACGGTGTGAAGCGCATTCCGCTGGGCGAAGCCCGTCTGGCCGATTCGGTCGGGACGTACGACTTCCTGCAGAAC
Organism: Arthrobacter sp. MDT1-49-2; assembly: GCF_059090185.1. Lineage (NCBI taxonomy): Bacteria > Bacillati > Actinomycetota > Actinomycetes > Micrococcales > Micrococcaceae > Arthrobacter > Arthrobacter sp. MDT1-49-2. The sequence goes on along the minus strand of NZ_JBNHFK010000008.1, from coordinate 174,843 downwards.
TACGTGCAGGACCTCCCCTCGGTGCTGAACCTGGATGCCATCCGCAGTGCCGGCCTGCATATCGGCGCCGACCCGCTGGGCGGAGCGTCGGTGGATTATTGGGGCGCCATTGCCGAAGCGCATCAGCTGAACCTGACAGTGGTCAATCCCAACGTGGATCCGCAGTGGGCGTTTATGACCCTGGACTGGGACGAGAAAATCCGGATGGACTGCTCCTCCCCCTATGCGATGGCCTCCCTGATTGCCCGCGCAGACCAGTACGACATTGCCACCGGCAACGACGCCGACGCGGACCGGCACGGCATTGTCACCCCTGACGGCGGGCTGATGAATCCCAACCATTACCTCGCCACGGCGATCGATTACCTGTACCGCAACCGGTCCGGTTGGAGCAGCGATGCCATGGTGGGCAAAACCCTGGTCTCCTCCTCCATGATCGACCGGGTGACGGCTGATCTGGGCCGGGTCCTGATGGAGGTGCCGGTGGGCTTCAAGTGGTTTGTGCCCGGCCTGCTTTCCGGCGAGACGGCCTTCGGCGGCGAGGAATCCGCCGGCGCTTCCTTCCTGCGCCTGGACGGCAGCCCCTGGAGCACCGACAAGGACGGCATCCTGCTGGCCCTGCTGGCCTCGGAGATGACGGCCGTCACCGGCAAGACACCGTCCCAGCGGTACCGCGAACTGACGAACACATTCGGGGATCCCGAGTACGCACGGGTGGATGCCCCTGCCACACGGGAGCAGAAGGCGGCGCTGGCCAAGCTCTCGCCGTCGGACGTCACCGCCACCACGCTGGCCGGCGAGGAGATCACCGCCCGGCTGACCGAGGCTCCCGGCAACGGAGCGCCCATCGGCGGGCTGAAGGTAACCACGGAGAACGCCTGGTTTGCCGCCCGCCCGTCCGGTACCGAAGATGTCTACAAGATCTACGCCGAGTCCTTCAAGGGCGAGGAACACCTGCATCAGGTGCAGGCCGAAGCCAAGGCCATTGTGGACGGCGTGATTTCCTAGCCGCTCGATGCGCCTGCGGGCAAACACAGGGAAGGGGTGCACCCGCGGGTGCGCCCCTTCCCTCTGTTTAACGCCTGTTCCGCGTTCCCCGGCCGGCCTAGAGCAGCCGGCGAAGGATCCGTTTCTTCAGCCCGGTGTAGGGCGGGTAGGCGAACCTGAGCGTGTCCAGCAGGGTGCCCTTGGTGAACACCGGGCGCAGCTGGCTGAAGGTGTCGAAGGAGTACTTGCCGTGGTAGGCGCCGGTACCGCTGGCCCCGGCGCCGCCGAAGGGCAGCCCGGGTACGGCCAGCTGCACGGTGCTGGCATTGTGGTTGATGCTGCCCGCCCGCACACCGTCCTCGAACTCGGTGCGAGCGGCCGCCGAACCGGTGTACAGGTAGGCGGAGAGCGGCACCGGCCGGGCATTGATGAATTCCATGGCTTCAGCCAGGTTCTTCACCGTCAGCACCGGCAGGATAGGCCCGAAGATTTCCTCCTGCATCACGGGCGACTCCGGATCCACGTCCGTGAGGATAGTGGGTTCCAGGTACCGGGTGTCCCGGTCGCTCCGGCCGCCCGCCAGCACAGTGCCGCTGTCCAGGAGGCCAACCAGCCGTTCCCAGTGCTGTTCATTGACGATCCGGCCGTAGTCGCGGCTCTTGGCCGGATCCTTGCCGAACAGTTCGGCAACCGCCTTCACCAGGTGCTTCTTCAGCATCGGCGCGGCTTCTTCCGTTACCAGCACATAGTCCGGTGCCACGCAGGTCTGTCCGGCGTTGAGGAACTTGCCGAAGACCAGTCTCCTGGCGACACCGGCCCAGTTCCCGTCCAGCACCACGGCCGGGGACTTGCCGCCCAGCTCCAGGGTGACCGGTGTCAGGTGCTCGGCCGCGGCCTGCAGGACGATGCGCCCCACACGCTCCCCGCCGGTAAAGAAGATCGAATCCCAGCGTTCCTTCAGCAGCGCGGTGCTGACGTCCGGGCCGCCCTGGACCACTGCGACGGCGTCGGAATCCAGGTAGCGGGGCACCAGGTCCGCCAGTACCGCGGACGTTGCCGGGGCCAGTTCGCTGGGTTTGAGCACGGCGGCGTTGCCCGCAGCCAGCGCACCCACCAGGGGTGCCAGTACCAGCTGCACGGGGTAGTTCCACGGCCCGATGATCAGTACCACGCCCAGCGGCTGCGGCTGGGTCCGTGCCGATGCCGGAGCCAGGCCCAGCGGCACCGGGACCCGGCGGCTGCGGGTCCATTGTTCCAGGTGCTTCAGGGCGTGCTGCGCCTCGGCGCGGACCAGTGACAGTTCCGTGACGTAGCTTTCCAGCGGGTTCTTGCCCAGGTCCGAGGCCAGGGCGGCCGCAATCTCCTGCTCGCGCTCACGCATCAGCCGGATGAGGGCCTTGAGCTGCTCCCGCCGCCACTCGAGCGGCCGGGTGCCGCCGGCGGCGGAGGTTTTCCGCAGCCGGCCCAGAACCTGGGGCACCGCAGCAGGTGAACCGTCGGCCGGGGTTCCGGCAACGGATGAATCAGTGAACGCCGACACCAGTTCGCTCATGCCCGGCTCGTTTCCTTCCGTGCTTCGGTGCTGCCTGCTGCCGGTTTCCGGCCGGTGAAGTGGTCCATGGACTGGTAGACCTTGAAAACGCGTCCGGCCACCACATCCCAGGCCGGCTGCGGCAACACGTTTCGCAGGGCACTGCCCAGGGCAACGGTCCACGGCAGCTGGATCCGGGCCTTGCCCGCCAGCAGTGCGGTCCAGGCCTTATCCACCACGTACTGCGGTTCCATCAACGGCGTCAGCAGCGGGCCCCGTGCGCCTTCGAACATGCCGGTCTTGATGTAGCTCGGAATCAGCGTGGTGACTGCCACATGCCCGTTGCCGGATTCGTTCAGTTCCAGCCGCATGGAATCGCTCCAGCCGATGACTGCCCACTTGGACGCGGTGTACACGCTCATTTTTGGCACGGAGAGGGTGCCGGAAGCCGAGGCCACGTTGAGGATGCGCGCCGGGGTGCGGCGTTCAATCATGCCCGGCAGGAACGCGCGGGTGACCTGCATCGGGGCGAGGGTGTTCACCTGCATCACGGCGTCGATGTCCGCCTCGGGGGCGTGTTCCCAGAAGTACTTGCCGCGGACAATACCCGCGTTGTTGATCAGGACGTCAGGGACTCCGACCTCGCGGATCACCTGCTCGGCGGTGGCTTCAATGTCCGGCAGCGAACTTACATCCACCGCGTACGGATAGATGGCGGAGGCACCCTGCTCCCGCAGTTCGGCCGCGGTTTTCTCCAGGGCATCGGCGTTGAGGTCCCACAGCACCACTGCACCCGCGCCTTCGCGGACGGCACGTTCGGCATAGAGCCGGCCCATGCCCATTGCTGCACCCGTAATGAGAACCACGCGTCCTGAAACTGAAATGCTCATGCTGCTCCGTTGTCCGATCGGTCTGATATTGAAAGCCTGTACCGCTGCGCGCACTGCACGCTTATGCAACGTAACATCCCCGCAACGGGGGAGAGTTAGAATCTTGATTAAAACCCCCTGTCTTCGGAAGGCACCACCATGACCAGATTCGGTACAGCCTGGACACTGCACGGAGACGGCAGAACCATCAAACCGGGTTCCTATGTTGCTCCCGAAGAACGCCTGAGCTGGCCCCGGACCATTGGCATCGGCTCCCAGCATGTGGTCGCCATGTTCGGCGCCACGTTCCTGGTTCCCCTGCTGACCGGTTTTCCGCCGGCCACCACCCTGCTGTTCTCCGGCATCGGCACCATCCTGTTCCTGATCATCACCGCCGGGAAAGTCCCCAGCTATCTGGGCTCCTCCTTCGCCTTCATCGCCCCGATTACGGCCGCCACCAACCAGCACGGGCCGGGCGGTGCACTGGGCGGCATCATCATGGCCGGCTTTGCCCTGTTCCTCATCGGCCTCGCCGCACAGCTGGCCGGCACCCGCTGGATCCAGGTCCTGATGCCGGCCGTGGTCACCGGCACCATTGTGGCGCTGATCGGACTGAACCTGGCGGGCTCCGCCCGGACGAACTTCGAGCAGGGCCCGGTGACCGCAGCAGTGACGGTAGCGGTGATCCTCCTGGCCACCGTCCTGTTCCGCGGCTTCATCGGCCGGCTTTCGATCCTCATCGGTGTGCTGGCCGGCTACGGGGTAGCGATGCTGCAGGGCGAAGTGGATTTCGCCGCCATCAGCGCCGCTCCCTGGTTCGGGCTGCCCGAATTTCACTCCCCCACGTTCCACTTCTCCGTGATCGGACTCTTTGTCCCGGTGGTGCTGGTGCTCGTGGCGGAGAATATCGGCCATGTGAAGTCCGTGGCGGCCATGACCGGCCGCGACCTGGACCCGTACGCCGGCCGCGCTTTGATGGCGGATGGGCTGGCCACCATGCTGGCCGGTTCCGGCGGCGGTTCGGCCACCACCACCTATGCCGAGAACATCGGCGTGATGGCCGCCTCCCGGGTGTACTCCACCGCGGCGTACTGGGTAGCCGGCATCGTGGCGATCCTGCTGAGCCTGTTCCCGAAGTTCGGCGCACTGATCGCCACCGTTCCGCCCGGCGTCCTGGGCGGTGCCGGCGTCGTCCTGTACGGCATGATCGGCATCCTGGGCGTACGGATCTGGGTGGACAACCGGGTGAACTTCTCCAACCCGATCAACCTTTCGGCGGCCGGGCTGGGCCTGATTGTTGCCATAGCGGACTTCACCTGGGTGATCGGCGACCTGACCTTCGGCGGTATCGCCCTGGGCACCGGCGCAACCCTGATCGCCTACCACGGGATGCAGGCCATCGCCCGCTGGCGGGGCACCGACCCCGACGAGCCGCGGGAAGACGCCGGGTCGACGCCGGGCCGGCTCGGCTGACCCCGGACCGCCGGGACACCGGCACCGGCGTCAGGCTCCTTCGAGCACCTGCCGGGTGGCCCAGGCAACGTACTTCTCCGCCTGGGCCATGGCATCCTGCGGCCGCTGCACCACATCCAGCAGGCTGACCGCGGCAACAATCCCGTACTCCTCCAGCTGAGCCGGGGTCAGCGTGATCTGCCCTGCCACCGCGACCACCGGAATGCCGGCGTCCCGGGCCAGGAGGGCCACTTCCAGCGGCGCCTTCCCGTAACGGGACTGCTCATCGAGCGAGCCCTCGCCGGTCAATACCAGGTCGCAGCGGGTCAGTGCCTCCTGCAGCCCGGTGAATGAGGACAGCAGTTCAAAGCCCGGGTGCAGGGTGGCGCCGGTGAACGCCAGGAAACCCGAGGGAAAACCGCCTGCAGCGCCCGCCCCGGGCACATCGACGTCGACGCCGGTGGCCTCCTTCAGCAGCCGCGTCCAGATACCCATGGCTTCTTCCAGCTGATCCCGGGCAGCAGGATCCGCTCCCTTCTGCCCGCTGAAGATCGCTGCCGTTCCTTCGTATCCCAGCAGCGGGTTACGCACATCCGCGGCAATCCGCAGCCGGACACCGGCCAGCCGGGGATCCAGGGCGGTCGCATCCACGGCCGCCGCCTGCAGCAGGCCTGCGCCACCGGGCGGCACGGGGCTGCCGCCGTCGTTCAGGATCCGCAGGCCCAAAGCCGTCAGTGCACCCGACCCGCCGTCCGTCATGGCCGATCCGCCAATGCCCAGGATGATGGTTTTGGCGCCGGCATCCAGGGCCTCGGCAATCAGCTGGCCGCTGCCGTAACTGGTGGCCGCCAGGGCCGTGTCCGGGGAAGGCTCCAGCAGGGTCAGTCCCGAGGCACGTGCAGTTTCAATCAGGGCGGTATCCCCGGACAGGGCCCAGACTGCCGTGACGTCCCGTCCCAATGGTCCCCTGACCTGCGCCGTGCGGGCTTCAGCACCCGCCGCGAGGGCGGCATCAAGGGTGCCTTCACCGCCGTCGGCCACCGGGACGAAAACAACATCGGCATCCGGGTAGACGGCCAGGACCCCCTCCGCCATGGCAGCAGCGGCCTCGGCCGCACTGAGTGATCCCTTGAACTTATCCGGAGCAATGACTACGCGCATGCCTTCATCCTGTCAGCTGCCACCGACATGCGGCAGCATAACGCTTCAGCGCCACTGCCTCCGGTCTTTGAGGACATCCTTCAGGACGTCGGCGCGGTCCGAGACGATGCCGTCCACACCCAGGTCCAGCAGCCGGTTCATGGTGTCGGCATCATTGACCGTCCAAACGTGCACCTGCAGGCCTGCGCGATGGCAACTGCGGACAAAGGCCGGCGTGACCACCGGGAACTTCCCGAAGTTCACCGGGACCTGGACACACTGGAAGCGGCCCAGACGTGAGAGGATCCCGGCGACGCGCAGGGGCGCCAGCAGGCGCAGGATTGCGGTCAGTGCGCTGCCTGCTGAACTCGCGGCAGGCCGGTCCAGGCGCCGCAGGGTCCGCAGGCGCCGGATATCGGAGAAGGAAGCCACCAGCACCCGGTCATGGGCCTGATGCTTATTGATCAGCCCGGCCAGGAGTGCGGCGCCCTCGGCGTCCTTCACATCCACATTCAGGCGGATGTCGGGCCATTCGGTGAGCAGTTCCTCGAAGGTGGGGATCTGCTCCCTGCCTCCCACCAGCACATCCTTCAACTGGGCACGGGTGAGCCGCCCGATCTTCCCGGCCACTCCTCCGGAGATCCGGTCCACTGTTTCGTCATGGAAGGCCATCAGCACACCGTCGCTGCTGGTACGCACATCCGTTTCCAGGTAGGTGAGCCCAAGGTCCACGGCTGCCCGGAAAGCGGAGAGGGTGTTTTCGAGGCCGTCGGGCGAGAACCCCCGGTGTGCCAATGCAATGGGCAGCGGTGAGGAGGCAGGGCTGGCCGTACGGGCGTCCCCGGCAGCAAGGAAGTACGGATATCTCGGCGTCACGCTCGTACTTTACCGAACCAACGCTCCGCTCCGCGTTCGGGGGTGGGCGGTTCACGGACCTGCACGCCTAGAATGACAGGACCCCGACCGGCAGCATCGGCAGGATCGTGGAGGTAACCGTGCCTGACCCGCCCCTCAATGCGCTGCACCGCTTCGGACGTTCCCTCTCCCGGCCGTTGCAGCTCCTGCGGGGCAGCGCCCGGAAGTCGCCTGCCACGCTGACCTATATTGCGGTTTTCTGGCTGTTGGGTGCATTGACGTCCTCCCTGGCCAGCGGGCCGGAGGGTGCGCTGCTGGACTGGGTGTCCGTCTCTGCGCACAGCCTGGGCACCGGCCCGGCCGCCCTGCTCCTGTGCAGCTTCTGGGGCAGCGGTCCCGGCGGATACGTGGGCGGAACCCTGGCGGCACTCATCGTCGGCCTGCCCAGCGAACGGCTGCTGGGGACCGGCAGGTTCCTGCTGGCAGGTTTCGCCGGACAGGTGGCCGGGGCGCTGCTTACCATCGGTTTCGCCTTCGTGACGAGCGCGTCGATCGGCGACTGGTCACGTGCCCTGGTCAGTGAGTCCTATGTAGGCCCGATGGCATTCCTTGCCGCGGTGGCAGCGGCGGCCAGTGCCCGGATGTCTACCCTGTGGCGGCGGCGCCTGCGCATCACCCTGTTCACCCTCCTTGTCCTGCTGGCTCTTTACGCCGGCAGTTTTTCCGACCTTATGCTTCTCGGAGCGGCCACCGCCGGCGCCTTTGCCGGGCCGTTGCTGGACGGCCGGCGCCCTCGGCTTCCGCACCGTCTGGTGACCAGCCGGCGCGAGGCGCGCGTCCTGGTGGCACTGGTGGTGCTGGCTTCTGCCGCAGGTCCGGTCATTGCTGCGCTCAGCAACTCCGCCGTGGGCCCGCTGGCTGTGCTGCGCTATCTCTTCACCAGCGCCGATGTCACCACACCGGCAGAGCTGGAGGCCCTGTGCAACGGCGGCGCCTCGGCACGTGAATGTGCCATTGCCCGCCTCCAGCTGCGCGCAGGCCCGGCGGCGTTTTTCCTGGCCGTCCTGCCCCAGGTCCTGCTGGCAACGTTCTCCGACGGCCTGCGCCGCGGGAGGCGATTCGCCTGGCTGGCCGCTGTACTGCTGCAGGGGGCAATGACCCTGCTCGCCGCCGTCCGGATTGGAGTGGTACTGACCGGTGACCAGGCCAGGCTGCTGCCGCCCGGGATAGGCAGCGCCGTCAAGCTGGTTCTGCCCATGGTGGTTCCCCTGGCAGTGCTTGCCCTGCTGCTCCTGACCCGGGGGCTGTTCCCCGTGCGCGCACCGGCCGGAACCTACCGGCGGTTAGCCATGACGGTAGCTGCGGCCGGGCTGATCCTCGCAGGGATCTATCTGAGCGTGGCCCGCCTGGACCGCGACGGGTTTTCCCCGCAGGCCACTCCGGGGCTGGCGGCGGCGGACCTGCCGGAAAGGTTCCTGCCCATTTTGGAGGTGACCAGCCGGGGCCCCACCCTGGTTCCGATAAGCCTTCCGGCGGTCCTCGCCTATGAAGGCGTGGGCCTGGTGTTCTGGCTTTTAACCTGTGTCCTGCTGCTGCGCTCCTTCCTCATTCCACCGCGTACCCCGGCCATCGCGGACGAGGAACGGGCACGGGAATTGTTGAAGATCCACGGTGGAAGCACCATGGCCTGGATGACGCTCTGGGCCGGAAACACCTATTGGTTTTCCCCCAGCGGCAACTCCTATGTTGCCTACCGGGCGGACAGCGGTGTTGCCCTCACGGTAGGCGAACCGGTGGGTCCGGCCACCGAAGTACCGGACACCGTGGCGGGGTTTGCCGCCTTCTGTTCCGCCAACGGGACCACCGCCTGCTTCTATTCGGTGGATGAGCGGGTGCGCAGTGTCAGTGCAGAGCTGGGCTTTTCCTCCCTTCAGGTGGCTGAGGAGACCGTGCTGCCGCTGGGATCGCTGGCTTTCAAGGGCAAGAAATTCCAGGACATCCGCACCGCATTCAATGCAGCCCGCAAGCAGGGCATCCAGGCCCGCTGGATTCGTTTCCCCACCGCTCCGCTCTCACTCACGGACCAGATTCGGGTTATCTCCGAAGAGTGGGTGGCGGATAAGCGCATGCCGGAAATGGGATTTACCCTGGGCGGGTTGGAACAGCTTGACGATCCGGAAGTGCGCTGCCTGCTGGCCGTCGACGCCGACGGAACGGTGCACGCCGTCACTTCCTGGCTGCCCGTATACCGGGACGGAAAAGTGATTGGCTGGACCCTGGATTTTATGCGCAGGCGCGGCAACGGCTTCCGGCTGGGTATGGACTTCCTCATCGCCTCGGCTGCCCTGTCCCTGCAGGAGGAAGGGTGCGGTTTCCTGAGCCTTTCGGGGGCACCGCTGGCCCGCTCCGCCGGCCGGAGCGACGCCGGCGCGGGTAACGACGGCGCGGGTAACGGCGGCGAGGATGCGGGCTCCCCGGTCATGGACCGGCTGCTGGACCGGCTGGGGGCCACACTGGAACCGGTCTACGGGTTCCGCTCGCTGCTCGCTTTCAAAGCCAAGTTCGCCCCCCAGTACGTGCCGCTGTATATGACCTACCCTGATCCGGCTGGGCTGCCGGCCATCGCCAACGCCGTGACCAGGGCGTACGTTCCGGATCTTTCCCTGGGCCAGGGACTGGTCCTCGCCCGGCGGATTGTGGACCGGACCTGACCATGTCGCTGATCGCCGGAGTGCTCCCCACGGTCGTCCTGGCTGCCGGCGTGCTTGCACTGGCCTGGCTCGGCTTTGCCAGCCGGAAACTGGGCTGGGGCCGGATCCTGGTGTCCGTTCTGGTCTCGTGCCTGCTGACGGGGCTGCTCTACCTGCTGGCCGAAGTGGCCTTCCACTGGTGGGACGCGTCCCTCCCCCGGCTGCTCTACCTTTTCTGCGCCTTGGCGATCCTCGGGGTGCAGTTGGCCCTGCCCCAGGTGATCTCCTCCGGCACCCGGTTCCACCGGCGGGCGGCCGGTGTGGTCGCCGCGCTGGTGGTGCTGCTGGCCCTGGCCTGCACCGTGAACATCGCCTACGGGCAATACCCCACGATCGCGTCGCTGTTCAGTCCGCCGTCCGCGGAAAACAACCCGCTGCCGCTTCCCTCCGACCCCCGGAACGACCTGCCGGCGGCAACAGAGCAGACCTGGACGCCCCCGCCGGACATGCCGTCCCAGGGCAAGGTTTACCGCCAGCAGATTCCCGGTCCCCTGTCCGGCTATGCCTCCAATCCGGCCCTGGTCTACCTGCCGCCCGCGTACCTGGCGGATCCCGGGGGCGTGAACCTCCCCGTCCTGGTGCTGATCCACGGGCAGCCCGGTGCCCCGGCGGACTGGCTGATCAGCGGCGGTCTGACGGAGATCATGAACTCATTTGCCTCCCGGCATCACGGCCTGGCGCCCGTGGTGGTGATGCCGGACCTCAGCAACGCCGGGAACAGCAACTGGCCGCTGTGCATGGACACGACGGTCAGCAACTCGGCCACCTACCTCGCCAAGGACCTGCCCGCCTGGGTGCAGCAGAAGCTGGGGACCGGGACGGCCGGGCCCCGGCAGTGGGCGGTGGGCGGGTATTCCTTCGGCGGAACCTGCGCGGTCCAGCTGGCTGCCAACTATCCGCAGGTTTATCCCACCTTTTTGGATATCGCCGGGGAAAACGAGCCCACCGTCGCCAGCGGACACCAGGACCTACTGAAGACCTATTTCGACGGGAAGGAAGACTCATTCCGGCAGCAGAACGCCGTGGACCGGTTTAAGGCCGGACAGTTCCGGGATACTGCCGGGATCGTCGTCGTCGGCCAGGACGATAAGGTCTACGCGCCAGAGGGGCAGACGGTGTACGACGCCGCCAAGGCCGCCGGAGCCGACGTCCAGTTCCAGCAGCTGCCGGGCGGGCATTCATGGCAGGTGTGGAAAGCCGGTTTGCAGAACAACCTGGACTGGGTGTGCACGCGGCTTGGCATACTGGAGCCATGACACCAGAACCGGCACAGCGTTCCGACGGCACCGGGGTCCTGGACCGGCTGGGCCGGCTGCTGCACCGGATCAGCACGGCCTCCTCACCCCATGTGGCGCTTCTGCTGCTGCTGGCCGTGGGGTTGATTCCCGCCCTGGCGCTGACCCTGGCCTCGGCCGAGGTCTATGAATCGGTAGCCGATGCGGACGGTGTGGCGGGGTTGGACAAGCCCGCGCTGGAACTGGCTTTGCAGCTGCGCTCCCCGGGGGTGGATGCCGCTGTCACGGGCTTCACCAATCTGGCGGGCACCGTGGGGATGCCGGTTCTGGCAGGACTCGCCGTGCTGGTGATGTGCCGTCGCTGGCGGTCCTGGACGCCGCTGGTTCTCACAGCCGCCGCTGCAGCGGGATCCCTGCTGATGACCGTTGCCGGCAAGGCACTGATTGGGCGGACCCGCCCGGACCTGGCCGACGCGGTGCCGCCGTATGAGTCCTCGGCATCATTTCCGAGCGGGCACACGCTGAACTCGATGGTTATTGCCGGCACCCTGGCCTATCTCGTGATCCTGTACGCGCGGACCCGCGGAGCGAAGACCGCCGCCGTCGCGGCCGCTGCCGTCTTCACGCTCGCGGTGGGGCTGAGCCGGGTTTATCTGGGCCATCACTGGCTGACGGATGTCCTGGTGGCCTGGACTCTGGGTGCTGCCTGGCTGGCAGTGGTGATTACCGTGCACCAGCTTCTGAGGCTGCTGGCCGGGCGTCGAGCAGCTGTTCCAGAATCACCGCAACGCCGTCGTCCTTAAACCCCGGAGCCGTATGGTCGGCGGCGGCACGGGCTGCGGGATGTCCGGAGGCCATCGCGTAGCCGCGGCCTGCCCAGTTGAGCATCTGGATGTCATTGGGCATGTCGCCGAAGGCCACGGCCTCCGCCGCGGCAATGCCCCTCGCGGCCGCATACCCGGCCAGGGTGACGGCTTTGTTCAGGCCCGGCCGGGACATTTCCAGCAGCGGCGCCGATGGCGCGGAGTGGGTGGTGGTGACCAGATCCGCCACCGCCGGGGCTACCCGGTGCAGGAACTCGTCCGGGGAAATGTCATGGGTGCGGGCCAGGAACTTGGCCACTCCGTGCCGGCCGGCCAGGGATTCGCGCAGCGGGCGGGGCACTATGGAGCCGAGGAGCTCGGCGGAACCGGTATCCGCGAATCCCGGTTCCAGGTGGATGCCGTCCACGGTTTCGGCGGCAAACCGCACCGCGGGGAAAATGTCGCGGATGATTTCGGCGGCGGCGAACATCTGCTCGAGCGGCAGCAGTTCGGTGGAGAGCACCTGTTCCCTGGCCAGGTCATAGGTGATGGCCCCGTTGGAGCAGATCACGGTTCCTTCATGGCCGATCCGCTCACGGAGCGGCTCCAGCCAGCGCGGCGGGCGTCCGGTAACGAAGACGACGTCGATCCCGGCGTCCAGGCAGGCACGGAATGCCCGCACGGTGCGGTCGCTGATGCTGTTGTCGGCGCCCACAATGGTGCCGTCCATGTCGCTCGCTACCAGCCGTACCGGTCCCCGCTGCTCCTGCATGCCATCCAGCTTACTGGCGGAGCCGGCAGGAGCCAGCCCGGGATCCTGCCGGGCCGGGTCCTGCCGGACGGCCGGGGTTCAGTCCCCCGGTGTTTCGGCGGTGGCGACAATCCTGCCGCGGCCCAGGGTGTGGGTGAACAGAGCAAAGCCCAGCGAAGCGGGACTGGCATCCGGGGCCACGTCCAGCTTCTCGGTGTCCACGGCGTGGACCACCACAAAGTAGCGGTGCGGGCCGTGTCCGGGAGGCGGCGCGGCGCCGACAAAGCCGGCGAATCCGGCGTCGTTGACCAACTGCACGGTGCCGTCGGGTAGCAGCGACGAGTTGGCCGCGTCCGCGGCAAGGCCCGTAACGGAGGCGGGGATGTTGAAGGCGGCCCAGTGCCAGAAGCCGCTGGCGGTGGGGGCATCCGGATCGTACATGGTCACCGCGAAGCTGCGGGTCCCCTCCGGGAACCCGGACCAGGTGAGCTGCGGAGAGGCGTCCTTGCCGCCCGGCACCCCCATTTTGCCGCTGTACTGTGCCGGCGCCAGCGTGCCGCCGTCGGCCACTTCCTCACTGTCGACGCTGAATTCCGGCACCTGTGGCAGGTTCGCGTATGGGTCTCTGTCTTCCACTGTTTCTCCTGGTTCTTCGGGGCGGATACACGGGACGGCCGCTGCGGGGCAGGGCCGCGGGACGCCTCGGCGCCGTGGCGCGTCGGCGCGGTCTAGGAAAGTTCGCTGCGGTACGGCGGATTGGCTCCGGCGCGGGACACGGTGATGGCGGCGGCACGGGCGGCAAAGAAGAGTAGTTCCTCCAGATCGCCCAGGCCGATGCGGGCCAGGTTGCTGCGCCGGGCACCACCGTCGAGCTCGCGGTCCATCAGCCCCACGAGCAGCGCGGACATAAAGGAATCTCCCGCTCCCACGGTGTCCGTGACCATGACGGTTGGTGCCGCGACGGCGCAGTCCCCCGCCGCGGCAACCGCCCACGGCCCGCGTGAACCCCGGGTCACCACCACCAGGGACGGTCCCGCCGCGAGCCACCGCCGGGCGGAGCTTTCCGGGGATTCGTCCGGGTAGAGCCACATCAGGTCTTCGTCGGAGGCTTTGACCACGTCCGCCAGCGCCACGAATTTCTCGGCCTGTTCCCGGGCATAGGACACATCCGTGATGATGGAGGGCCGGCAGTTCGGGTCATAGGTGATGGTTGCCGAAGGCCGTGCCCGTTCCACCGCACGGAAGACATGCCCTGCTCCGGGGGCGAGCATGGCGGCGATGGACCCGGTATGCAGCATGGTGGTGCCGTCCAGCAAAGCCGGCAGATTGGCGGCCAGGTCCGGCAGCTGCCACTCCAGGTCAAAGGTGTAGCGGGCTCCGCCGGCGGGATCCAGCACGGCGGTGGCCACGCTGGTGGGCAGGTCATCCGCCGCGAAGGCGGTGAGGACCGAATTTGCCCGCAGGTGTTCGGCGATCAGGGCGCCGTTGGCGTCGGAACCGAAGCGGCCCACAAACTGCACGGGACGCCCCAGCCTGGCCGCGCCCACGGCAACGTTCAGCGGGCTGCCGCCGGGGTGGGACCGGCGCGGCGCGGTATCGCTGACCACCTCATCAACAAGGGCTTCCCCTATGACTGTAAGCACACTTTCAACCTAACAGAGCAACTCGCGCGTTACCCTATGTGCCGGCCATTCCGGCAGCCTCACCCACGGCCCGGACGACGGCGTCCCAGGCCGGGGTGCCGGGAGTGATCATGGCAAAGTGGTCGCCCGGGATCCGGCGCAGGTGCACGCGGCCGCCGGCTGCGGCGGCGGCTTTGGCCCAGCCGGCGGACTGCGTGAACGGCACCGTGGTGTCATCCTCCCCATGCAGTACCCAGGCCGGAACCGGCAGGGGCACCGCGAACATGGGGTCTGCCGCGCGGTGGCGCTGCGGATCCTCCCCGGGCCCGCAGCCAAGGAAGTTCTGCACGGCTGCGTTACTCAGGCTCAGCTCATGTGCTTCGGCCAGATTCAGGACCCCGGACTGGCTGACGACGCCGCTGACGGCCACGCGGGAGCCGGCCCGTGCGGCCGCCAGGACGGCCAGATGGCCGCCGGCGGAGTGGCCCAATAGGGTGACCGGGGCGAGGCCGACGTCGAAGGTGCGGGCCGCGTCGGCCAGCGCGTCGATGCCTGCACAGACATCGGAGAGGGTCACCGGCCATCCGCCGCCGTTTCCAGCACGCCGGTATTCCAGGTTCCAGCAGGTGAAACCGCGGGAGGCCAGATCACGGGCCAGCGGCCTGCCGAGCTCGGCGGTGTACGCCGCGCGCCAGTACCCGCCGTGGATGATGACCACGGTTCCGAGGGAAGAGGAACCGCCTGCAGGCACCGTCAGCTCGGCATACTGCTCCGGGCCGGGACCATAGGCAATCCGTCGGGGCGGTGCTGGCATGGGGATCCTTCCGGCGGCGGGGCTTAATCTGATAGGGAGCCTACCGCCCGGTATCCCCGGCGGTTTGGTCGGAGCCGTGCCATAGGCTGGTGGCAGGCAGGGGAAAGGGACTTCGTTTTGAGCGCGTGGGACACATTGGATGAGCGGCTGCGGCCGGTGGTCCAGGCAAGTACTGACGAATATGCCCGGGTACGCCCCGGGCTGGAGGCAGTGACAGCCGAGATGGAAGCGAATCTGCGCAGCGTGTTCGCCGACAGCCCGGTAAAGCCGCTCTTCATCGCCTCCCGCACCAAGTCCGTGGAGTCCTTCCGGGACAAGGCCGCCCGGATGCTGCCGCCGGAAAACCCCGGCGAGCTGCCATCACTCCTGTTCCCCGACCCGATGCGTAACCTCACGGACCTGGTGGGTCTGCGCGTCATCATGACGCTGCCGCACGAAGTGGATGAAGCAGCCAACCTCATCAAGCGCCAGCGGGCGGAATTCGACTGCCGCGGAGACCGGGAAAAGGACATCGGGTCCATCGAATCCGGCACCTACGGCTACTCCAGCCGTCACCTGATCCTGCGGACCATCCAGAACGAGACCGTGCGGGAGTTCCACAAACTGCTGGAACCGGACCAGCGCCCCAACGGCAGCTACCTGTTCGAAGTGCAGATCCGCACGGTGCTGGCGCACGCCTGGTCCGAGATTGAGCACGACATCCGGTTCAAGGCCGGTGATCCGCGGGCCTGGAGCCCGTACTTTGACCGCCAGTTCACCGCCACGGCCGCCATGCTGGAAACCGTGGAGACCGCTTTTGCGGAACTGCATGAACGGTACGAAACAGTGACGGGTTTCTGGGATGAAGACGGAGAAGGCAGCGCACCGCTCACCCCCAACCGGATCCGCGACGTCTGGCTGACCCTGCTGCCGCACGTGAACCGCAAATCCGGGGATGACTGGGGTTGGGCGGCGGAACTGCTGGCCGCCCACGGCATGAAGACCACCATGGACCTGGCCGGGCTGCTGCAGGCAGACGCCATTACCAAGGTCCGTGCCGCGCTGGACCACCGGTACTCCCCCGGCCCGGACCGCCTCCTCGATGACCTGCTGCTGTGGCGTTTCGGCAAAAAGCACATTGACCTCACTGCCGAGCCCGAAGACGCCCCGGTGAAGCCGCGGCGCGAGTCCCTGGGCCGCCGCTACCGGCAGATGCAGATTTTCCGCGCCCGCGAAGAGGAGTGAGCTCCTAGCCCTGGGCGTTGATCCGGATCATATTCCCCGCAGGGTCCCGGAAGGCGCAGTCACGGAGCCCGTACGGCTGGTCCACCGGTTCCTGCACCACTTCGGCGCCGCGGGCGGCCAGCCGGTCAAAGTCGGCGTCCAGGTCGGGGCTGGCGAAAGTGATCATGCCGTAGGTGCCTTTGGCCATCATGTCGTAGATGGTCCTGCGTTCCTCATCCGTGAGGCCCGGGGATGCCGACGGCGGGTAGAGGACTATCGAGGTGTCCTGTCCCGGCGCCCCGACCGTGATCCAGCGCATCTCGTCTCCATTACCGACGTCGTTGCGCACTTCAAATCCGAGCACGTCGCGGTAGAAACCAAGGGCCGCCTCCGCGCCGGCATGCGGCAGGAACGTGTTGTTGACGGTGATATCCATGGCGTTTCCTCTCGTAGCCGGTCCCCCTGACGCTTTCAGGATAGGAGGGCACGCACTGCCGGCGCTTCTTGATTCCGAACCGGTTTTCCCACTTGCTTTTCCAGGCACGGCGGAAGGCCCGTGGCACCGGCCCCGGCGGCCAGCTCCCGGAAGGTGGTTGGCGGCATACCCACCAGTTCGGCAAACCTAGTGCTGAAGGTACCCAGCGATGAGCACCCGACGGCGAAGCACACCTCCGTCACGGAGCGGCCGCCCGCCCGGAGCAGGGCCATCGCGCGTTCGATCCGGCGCGTCATGAGGTATGAGTAGGGACTTTCCCCGTAGGCGCTGCGGAAGGAACGGCTAAGGTGACCCGCTGACATGCCGGCCCATGACGCCAGGTCATCGACATTCAGCGGCCGGGCGTATTCACGGTCGATCCGGTCCCGTATCCGCCTCAGCCGTGCCAGGTCTTCCAGCCGCGCGGCCCGGGCGGCCGCGGTGGTGTTTCGAGGTTCCACGCGGTCAGGCTACCCCAGGCCCCGAAAGGCATAAAGGCCTTTTGCCGGGCTCCTTGGGCTCCTTGGGCTCCTTGCCGAAAACGGCGTCCTCGGCAAAGCTGGGCTCCGTGACCCTTGACCTCCAGGATGGGCAGGCGCGGCGGATCCGCCTGCAATCACACCTGCTCCGTGGCTCCGACCTCGCCCCGGTTGACGTGGTGCGCCGCGCGGTGGCGCTACAGGGGCAGGACCTGCCGGCCGTTCTACGTGCCATTGCCGTCCGCTCCCGGCCCGGGACCACGGTGCAGGACGTCCGGGATGCCTTCGACCGGGGCGATCTGGTCCGGGGGTGGCCCATGCGCGGCACCCTGTTCGCCACCACGCCGGACCATCTGGCGACACTGTTGTCCTTCACCGCGGAGCGGATCCACAATATGGCGGCGCGTCGGCGGTCCGAACTGGGGCTTGAGGAGACGGTACTGGCGCGGGGCCGGGACAGCCTGCGCGAGGCGCTGGGCGAGCGGCCCCTACGTCGTTCAGAAGCTCTGGAACTCTGGGAAGCTGCGGGAATCGACACCTCCGACGGACGCGGGTACCACCTACTGATGCACCTCTGCGTGGAGGGCCTGGCGCACTGGGGGCGGTTTTCCCAGACCGGTACAGAGCAGCTCCTCACCCTCACGGAACCGCACGCTGCCGGCCCGGGCGCGGCCGACGCCGACCTTACCGCCCTGGTCCGCGGCTACGTGCTGGCGCGCGGTCCGGTCACCGAAGCCGACCTGGCCTGGTGGACCAAGCTGCCAAAGACGGTGGTGCGTCGTGCCGCCGCCGGCGTCGCGGACCTCGTCGAGGTGCAGGTGCGCGGGCGGCCGGCCTGGGTCATCGGCGACGCCTTGCTCAGCGAAGCCGCGGGCTGGGGGCCTTCCGGGATATGCCTGGTTCCGGCCTTCGATGAGTGGATTCTCGGTTATGCGGACCGGTCCCTGGTTGCCAGCCCGGCAATGCTGGCCGCCATTGTTCCCGGCGGCAACGGAGTGTTCCGTCCGGCCGTGCTCGACGACGGCGTGGCGGTAGGTACCTGGCGGCTGCCCCGCGCTTCCCGCGCCACTCCGGTACCGGTTATTGATCTGGTGGAACGGGTCTCAGCAGCAAAGCGGCGGGACATCGAACAGGCGGTGGCGGAGTGGCCGCACGGCTGAGGGGCTAGCCCTGCGGTGACCGGCTCAGGCGGATGCGCGCCGTACCAGCCGAACCGGCGGCAGTGCCGGCTGGGGCCGCACGTCAGTTCCTACCCCGGACTCCGGCACGGCCAGCGGAGCTACGGCCATCTGTGCGAAGCGTTCCCCCAGCTCCCGGGCGTCCATTCGCACCGTGGTCAGCGGCGGTACGGCCAGCGACGCCAGCGGAATATCCTCCGCACCGATCACCGCCAGGTCCTCGGGTGCGCGCAGGCCGTGCGCGGCCAGGCCGGCCAGCAGGGCGAAGGCGTGCTCGTCGTCGAACGCGCACGCCGCCGTCACCGGCTCCGGCCCGGCCCGCCACCGGTTGACGACGGCGGCCGCTTCCGCGGCGTCCAGCCCCAGCCGGGCGACCACGGGCGGCGGAAGCCGAAGCCTGCGGCACGCGTCCGTTATGGCCGCCAGCCGGACGTCCACCCGCCAGGCGTAACCGGACTCGGGTGGCACCGCCACACCGATCCGCTCGTGCCCCGCCGCGGCCAGGTGCTGGATCTGGCATGCCCCGATGCCCAGGTCGGGAGCCAGCGGATCCTCCAGTGCCTGATGCAGGGAAGCCACCCGGATGCCCGTGGCCCGCAGGGCGGCCAGTTCCGGCTCCGGCAGCGGGGTGATGAGGATGAGCGACTGGGGTGCAAGGGACTGCACCAGCGACACTGCCCCGCCCTGCCGCGGCAGCCGGTGTGCCACCAGGCGCAGGCCCTGCCGTTCCACTTCTTCGGAGGCCGCATCGATCATGATGGCCAGCGCCCGGCCCAGCGGTTCGGGCGGCAGCAGCATCAGGACCAGGTCGCTGCGGCCGCGGCGCAGGGTGCGGGCAGCGGTCGACGGCGTGTACCCCAGTGAGCGGGCTGCGGCCAGCACACGGTCACGGGTAACGGAGGAAATGCTCTGCCCGGCACGGCCGTTGAGCACGTAACTGACGGTGGCACGGGAAACGCCCGCCGCCTGTGCGACGTCGTTGGACGTGACCCTGCGGTTCATCCCGTCCCTCCTTCGCTTTTGCCTTCACTGGCCCACCGGCAACACGATGGAAAGTCGGCACTTATCCTGCGGAGATTTCTCCGGTAGTCTGACGATACAGGCAACTTACACGTGTAACTATCGTGGCGCTGCCTATACCGGCGGCCGCAGATTACGGCCGCTCCCCGATCGAAAGGACCGGTTCGTGGCCACTTCGCCCATTACCGCCCAGAACACCGTCCAGCAGTGGCTCGACCACCCGGCAGGCGGTCCCGCCATCCGCGGCATGCTTGCACAGGCAGGCAGCGACGAGTCCAGCCTGGGCCCGGCGCTGACCCTGAAGCTGCAGCAGCTGGTGGACCTGAGCCAGGGTAAGTTCCCGCAGGCCGCCGTGGATGAACTCGTGAAGGCCGCCAATGGCGGAGTCATGCCCGAAACCGAAGCAGCAGCCCTGCCCACCGTGGCCGGCCGCTTCGACGGCCGCACCATCATCGTGACCGGCGCCGGGTCCGGCATCGGCCGCGCCACCGCGTCCC
This sequence comes from Arthrobacter sp. MDT1-49-2, assembly GCF_059090185.1. Lineage (NCBI taxonomy): Bacteria > Bacillati > Actinomycetota > Actinomycetes > Micrococcales > Micrococcaceae > Arthrobacter > Arthrobacter sp. MDT1-49-2. Next base: position 155,182 of record NZ_JBNHFK010000008.1, on the reverse strand, counting down.
GGATTGCCCGCGAGGGCGGCCGGGTGATCGCCGTCGACATGGCCGAAGCCAAGATCAACGAGCTTGCCGAGCAGACCGGCGAGGCCGTTGTTCCGGTCGCCGCGGATCTCACCGACGCCGCCGCTGTGGAGCGGATCATTGCCGCCGCCGGCGGTCAGATTGACGGACTGGCCAACGTCGCCGGGATCAATGACGATTTCTCACCGCTGCACGAGGTCTCGGACGCCATGTGGCAGAAGATCTTCGCCGTGAACGTGGACGGCCTGATGCGCCTGACCCGCGCCGTACTGCCCACCATGCTCGAAGCCGGCAAGGGTTCGATCGTGAACATCACCTCCGAGGCGGGCCTGCGCGGTTCCGCTTCCGGTGTCGCCTACACCGCCTCCAAGCACGCCGTGGTGGGCATTACCCGCAGCACCGCTTTCATGTATGCCCGTGAAGGCATACGTGTCAACGCCGTGGCTCCGGGCGGCGTCGCCACCGGCATCCCGATGGGCGGAAAGACCTCCGAGTACGGCGAGGCCCGCCTGTCACCGGCCCGCGTGAACATCCCGGGCCTGGCTTCGGCCGAGGACCTCGCGGCCTCCATCACGTTCCTGCTCAGCGACGACGGCGTGAACATCAACGGCGCGATCCTGCCCTCCGACGGCGGCTGGTCCGCGGTCTAGCCTTCGCTACCTAACGACGGCGGCCGGTTTCCCTCCACAGCGAGGGGAACCGGCCGCCGTCGTCGTTTCCGTACCCGTCAGAAGCGGTACACCGCCAGTTCCTCCGCCGGTTCAAACCCGCACCTGGCGTAAAAGGTGCTGGACGCCGGGGACGGGGATGTGACGATCCGCGCCGCGCCGAGGTCCCGGGCATAATCGATGGCCGCGGACACCAGGGCCCCGCCCACCCCCGCATTCCGGTGCCCGGGCAGCACATAGGCGTTGGCCAGGTAGACCCAGACGGACGCCGGTTCACCGGGCTTTGGCATCCGCTCGAAGATCGACAGGTTCAGCATCCCGATCAGGTGCCCTGATGCATCGTCGGCAACGAAGAAGGTGCGCGGATTGGCCGCCAGCCAGATGCGGAAGGCCTTTTCAAAGCCCGCATCGACCGGCCCGCCGCCACCTGACTCGGCCACCCACGCAGCCCGCAGCTGCGCCAGGGCGGGGATGTCCCGCGGTGTGCCTTCCCGGATCATGGCGCCACCCTACAGCGACAGCGGCCGGTTCCCTTCCGAAAAGGGAACCGGCCGCCGTCGTACGTTCTGAAAAAAGCCCCTAGGCTCCGGAAACCGCGGCCGCGAGCTTGTTCAGCGATTCCTCGAGGTCGTCCTTGGACACCATCGGGAAGGAGACCTTCTTCAGGGTTTCCTTGTCCGTGACATGGGACCAGTCGTAGGTCAGGGTGACTTCGGTGGAATCTGCACCTTCAGCCTGGAGTTCCCAGACCCACTGCCAGCCCTTGGGCTCGGTGCCGGCCGGAGCGGTCTGCCAGGCCAGGATCTTGTTGTGGTCGTACCCGGTGACGTGGTTTTCCGTCTGGTAATCGCCCATTTTTTCGTTGTGCATGTTCATTTTGAAGACCTGGCCGGAAGCCGTGATGCGGTCGGTCTTCTCGTCCGAAACCACCATGCCGGAACCGTCCAGCTCGTGGTGGCGTTCGGGGTTGGACAACAGGTTGAAGATGTCTGCTGCCGAGGCATCGATGACCCGGGAAACTACAACGCTTGTCTGATCAGTGGTCAAGAAACTCTCCTTCGATGGATGGATCGTACTTTTTCCACGGCGGCCGGCCGCTGGGCCGGCGCCGAAGCCTGTGCGTACCGCGCCCAATTTAGCCGGGCGTGTCCTGCTCTGCTTCCTGCAGGTTCCAGCCGGTGATGTACGGCGGATCCTGCCCCTCGTCGCGGGTGTACTGCCGGGCACGTGCCCGTTCGTCCTGCAAATGCTGCCGGAAGGACGCCTGCGTCGATCCCAGCGACGCTACCCGGTCAAGCACGTCGATGGCCAATTGGAAACGGTCAATCTGGTTCAGCATGGCCATGTCGAAGGGCGTAGTGGTGGTGCCTTCCTCCTTGTAGCCGCGCACGTGCAGGTTCTCGTGGTTGGTGCGCCGGTAGGTCAGGCGGTGGATCAGCCAGGGATAGCCGTGATAGGCAAAAATCACCGGTTTGCCGGTGGTGAACAGGGTGTCAAAATCCCGGTCCGGCAGCCCGTTCGGATGCTCACGCGGATCCTGCAGTGCCATCAGGTCCACCACGTTGACCACCCGGATTTTCAGCTCGGGCAGCTGCTCCTTCAGCAGCGCCGCAGCGGCCACTGTTTCCAGCGTGGGTACGTCACCGGCACAGGCCATCACGACGTCGGGCTCGGTCTTCCCGCCCGGCCCGGTGTCCTCGCTGCCGGCGAAGTCCCAGATGCCGACACCCCGCTCCACATGCAGCAGGGCCTGCTGCGGATCCAGCCACACCGGTGCCGGCTGCTTGCCGGACACCACCACGTTCACCCGGTCCCGGCTGTCCAGGATGTGCCCGGCCACGGCCAGCAGCGTGTTGGCGTCCGGCGGCAGGTACACCCGGATCACCTCCGCCTTTTTGTTCACCACGTGGTCAATGAAGCCCGGGTCCTGGTGTGAGAACCCGTTGTGGTCCTGCTGCCAGACGTGGCTTGAGAGCAGGTAGTTCAGCGAGGCGATGGGCTGGCGCCAGGAAAGAGACCGGCTGACCTTCAGCCACTTGGCATGCTGGTTGAACATCGAATCGACAATGTGCACAAAGGCTTCGTAGCAGTTGAACACTCCGTGCCGGCCGGTCAGGAGGTAGCCCTCCAACCAGCCTTCGCAGAGGTGCTCCGAGAGCACTTCGGCCACCCGCCCGCTGCGGGCCAGATGCTCATCCAGCTCGTCAATGCGCTGCTGCCAGGCCTTGTCGGTGACATCGTAGACGGACTGCAGGCGGTTGGAGGCGGTTTCGTCCGGGCCGAAAATCCGGAAATTGGACGGATTCTTCCGGATCACTTCGCGCAGGTAGCCGCCGAGGCTAAACATCGGGCTGACCCGCTCCGAGCCCGGGGAATCGATCTTCACCGCATGGTCCGCGTACTCGGGCAGCCGCAGATCCTGGAGCAGCCGCCCGCCATTGGCATACGGCGTCGCGCTCATCCGCAGGTCCCCTACCGGGGCCAGGGACGCGATGCCCTCCATGAGCCGGCCGTCGGCATCAAACAGTTCCTCCGGCCGGTAGGAGAGCATCCACTCCTGCAGCTGGGCCAGGTGGTCCGGGTTGTCATGGATTTCGGACAGCGGGACCTGGTGCGCCCGCCAGGTGCCCTCCACCTGCAACCCGTCCACCACCCCGGGACCGGTCCAGCCCTTCGGTGAGCGGAACACAATCATCGGCCAGCGCGGGGCATGCACCTCGTCGGTCTCGGCGCCGGGCACGTCCGCCGGCACCGCAGTGCGCTCCCCCGTCCGGTAGGGAGCCTGGATGGCGGTGATTTCGGCCAGGCAGGTCTCCAGCACCGCGGAGAAATCCTCGTGTGCCTGGCGGATCGCCGCCGGGTCTTCCACGGTGACCACATAGGGCCGGTAGCCGTAGCCCTCGAGCAGTTTGAGCAGCTGTTCCTCGGGCATCCGGGACAGGATGGTGGGGTTGGCAATTTTGTAGCCGTTCAGGTGCAGGATGGGAAGGACTGCGCCGTCCACGGCCGGATCCAGGAAGCTGTTGGAGTGCCAGCTGGCCGCCAGCGGACCGGTTTCCGCTTCGCCGTCGCCAATCACGGTGGCCGCCACCAGATCCGGGTTGTCGAACACGGCCCCGTAGGCGTGGGCCAGTGAGTAGCCCAGTTCCCCGCCTTCGTGGATGGATCCCGGGGTCTCCGGAGCCGCATGGCTGGGCACGCCGCCCGGGTAGGAGAACTGCCGGAACAGGGTGCGCAGCCCGTCCTCGTCGCGGCCCACGTGGCTGTAGATCTCCGAGTAGGTGCCCTCCAGCCAGGCATTGGCCACATTGGCAGGACCGCCGTGCCCGGGGCCGGTGATGAACAGGACGTTGCGCTGCTGCTCGCGGATCAGCCGGTTCAGGTGGGCGTAGATGAAATTCAGCCCCGGCGTGGTCCCCCAATGCCCCAGCAGCCGGGCCTTGACGTCGGAGGCCTCCAACGGCCGGCGCAGCAGTGGATTGTCCCGCAGATAGATCTGGCCCGCTGAGAGATAGTTGGCCGCGCGCCACCACGCGTCGACCCCGGCGAGCTCGCCGTCGGGATGTGGTTCGGTGCCGGGGATCCGGTCGTTGCCGGGATGGTGCCCGGTTCCGGTGCTGCTCTCGGTCATGGTTCGGGTCCTTTCACAGGAGCGGCGGAGGCGCGGTTACGCTGGCTCCACCACGACGTCGGACGGTTTCTTATCCGGGCGCAGGCCGCGCCAGACGGGGTGGCGCAGTTTGCCGCTGCCGGTGCGCTCGGAAAAGGTCACTTCACCCACCAGCGCCGGGCGCACCCACTGGGCGTCGGATGCGTCGGCGCCGGGCACATCGTTCAGCGGCGGAGTCTTGCGGGACATTTTCTTCAGCCTGGGACCGATCAGTGCCAGGTCCTTCTCGCTCAGGCCCGAGCCGACCCGGCCGAGGTACTTCAGGTCCACGCCGTCCGGGATGGCCACGAGCAGGGAACCGACCTTGTTCTGCCGGTTGCCCTGGCCGGGACGCCAGCCCACCACCACCACTTCCTGGGTGAACTGGTTCTTCAGTTTCAGCCAGTTCTTCGCCCGCCGGCCGGGGCTGTAGGTACTGGTCCTGCGTTTGGCCATGACGCCTTCCAGTCCCAGTTCCTTGCTGGCGGCGACGGCCTCGTCCATACCCATCTCCAGTGCCGGGGGTACCTGCAGGTGTCCGTCGTCGGTGGCTTCCACGGCGGATTCGAGGATTTCCCGCCGCTGTTCGTAGGTGAGGTCCAGCAGCGGGTTTCCGTCCAGCCAGAGCAGGTCGAACACCATCAGGTGAGCCGGTGTCCGCTGCGCCGCGGCGGCGATTTCCCGTGGTTTGGTCAGGTGCATCCGCGGCTGCAAGAGCCCAAAGTCCGGGCGTCCGGCCTTGTTGAGCGTTACGATTTCGGCGTCCAGGACCGCCCGCTCCCCGTTCAGGTGCTGACTGAGATCCGCCAGTTCGGGATAGGCCGCCGTCATGTCGTTGCCGTTGCGGCTGATCAGGCGGGTTCCTTCCGGGGTGACCGTCACAATGGCGCGCACCCCGTCCCATTTCATTTCGAACGCCCACTCGTCGTCGTTGTTGATTTCGGCGCGGCTACCCGCCGTCGCGAGCATCGGTTCAATCACCGGCACGGAGGCATCCGTTCCTTCCTCCGGCGCGGTCGGGGCAGGACCGGTTTCTGCCTCCGTCTCCGCCTCCGCCGCCGCTGCAACGGCAGCCTGAGGCGTTGCCGGCCGGGCCTTCCCCGCCTCCGGCTTTTCCTTCCCGCCGCCCTCGGACTCTTCATCCCTGCCCTTTTCCCCGGGACGGGGCTGGTCCTTCATCAGGTGAATGAGCCAGTTGTTGTTTGCCCTGTCCCCGCCGGATCCGGTGTGGATGAGGGCAAAGCGCCGGTCTGCCGCCCCCTGGCCTGCGAGGCCGCCGTCGGGCTGGCCGTGCAGCACGGCAATGACTTCCTTGCCGTCCCGCCACTTTTCCCGCTCGTAGGTGCCGTGGTCCCAGATTTTGACGTCACCGCCGCCATATTCCCCCTTGGGAATATGTCCTTCAAAGGTTCCGTAATCCAGCGGATGGTCCTCGGTCTGCACCGCCAGGTTGTTTTTGCCGGTGGTGGACGGCGGCCCTTTGGGGAGGGCCCAGGAGACAAGCACGCCCTCGTGTTCCAGGCGGAAATCCCAGTGCAGGCGGCGGGCATGGTGCTCCTGGATAACGAAGCTGTTCCCCTCGGTGGGTGTGGACGGTTCTTCCGGGACCGGTTCCGGTGTTCGAGCCGCATCACGCATGCTGCGGTATTTCCCCAGCCGGTCCCCTGAGCCGGTGCCGCCGCCTTCTTCCTCTTCGACTGCCGCTTCCAAGGCCTGTTCCGCAAAGGTTCCGTCCGCCATCCCGGCCAGCGGGTCCGGATCATCGAGGCGTTCGAGCACCTGCCCGTAGTCCAGCTGGGCCAGGTTCGGATCCTCGAGCTCCGCCCAGGTCCGGGGTGCGGCCACGGTGGGCTGAAAGCGCCCACGCAGCGAATAGGGGCAGATGGTGGTTTTGTTGCCGTTGTTCTGGCTCCAGTCCACCAGCACCTTGCCCTTGCGCAGGGACTTCTTCATGTCGCTCACCACGAGGTCCGGATGGTCCGCCTCCAGTGCCCGGGCCAGCTCGTGGGCCACCGCATTGATGTCATCCGAGGTCTGGCTGCCATCCAGTGCGGCGTACAGGTGGATTCCCTTGGACCCGCTGGTGACCGGACGGGCATCCAGTCCCATGTCCGTCAGGATGGACCGGGCCAGGCGGGCGACTTCGGCACATTCGGCCAGCCCCACTCCGTCCCCCGGGTCCAGGTCCAGCACCATCCGGTCGGCATTGCCGATCCCGCCCCGGGGGCCGAACTGCCACTGCGGGACGTGGATCTCCAGCGCGGCGGACTGGGCGAGCCAGGTGAGGGTGGCCAGGTCATTGACCACCGGGTAGTAGTTGGTCGAGGTTTTGTGCTCAATGGGGAACCGCTTCACCCAGGACGGTGCGGAGTCCTCGATGTTCTTTTGGAAGAACACCTGCCCCGGCTCGTCGGAGGTCCCCACGCCGTGCACCCACCGTTTGCGGGTGGCAGCCCGGTTGCGCGAATGCGGCAGCATGTACTTGGCCACGGCGGCGTAATAGGAAATGACGTCGGCCTTGGTGGTCCCTGTTTCCGGGTACAGCACTTTGTCGAGATTGGTCAGGCGGAGCCGGTGTCCCTCCACGCTGACGGTTTCCTGCGTCTTCCCTCCGCCTGTCGCCATGCACCCTAGTCTTACCGGGATACCGGGCAAACGCCAGTATTTCATCAGGGGGCTGATAATCCCTGCTGCCGTTTCAGGCAGTTTCGCGCAGAGCGTTCCGCTCCCCTGACCAACGGCACCGGCCCGTGTGTATGTTGGGGAAATGACAGAACACCAGCATGTCCTGGTGACCGGCGCCACCGGCTACATCGGCGGCCGCCTCGTCCCCCTGCTCCTCGAAGACGGGCATACCGTGCGTGTCCTGGCCCGCTCACCGGAAAAGCTGTCCGACGTGCCCTGGGCTGCGGACGTAGAAGTGGTCAAGGGTGATCTTGCCGAGAAGGAATCCGCGCTCGAGGCCTTCTCCGGGATTGACACCCTGTATTTCCTGGTGCATTCCATGGCTTCCGGCAAGGGGTTCAGCGATCAGGAATCGGCCATCACGCACATTGTGGCCGACGCCGCAGCCCAGGCGGGCGTAAAGCGGATTGTCTATCTGGGCGGTCTTCATCCGGAAGAGGGTGAGCTGTCACCGCACATGAAGTCCCGGACCGAGGTGGGCCGGATCCTGCTCGACGGCAAGGTGCCCGCCGTTGTCTACCAGGCCGGCGTCGTCATCGGTTCCGGGTCCGCATCCTTTGAGATGATCCGGCACCTGACCGAAACCCTGCCGGTGATGCCGGCACCGAGCTGGGTGCGCCGCCGGATCGAGCCGATCGCCGTCCGCGACGTGCTGCACTATCTGGTCCGCGCAGTGGATATCCCGGCAGAGGTCAACCGAACCTTCGATATCGGGTCCCGGGAGGTGCTGACGTACGCGGACATCATGAACGGGTATGCCGAAGAGGCAGGGCTGCCGCGCCGGCGCATTTACGCGCTCCCGCTGCCCGCCCCCCGGCTGGCGGGCCTCTGGGTGGCCCTGGTGACGCCGATTCCGCGCTCCATGTCCCTGCCGCTGGTGGAATCCCTGCAGCACGACGCCGTCGCCAAGGAACACGACATTGACCAGTATGTGCCGCTTCCGGAGGGTGGCCTGACGGACTATCACGATGCCGTGCGGCGTGCCCTGGGCAAGGAAAAACGCGGCGAAGTGGAAACCACCTGGGCCAACGCCTCGGCGTCCTCGGACCTCGCCTCCGATCCGCTGCCCAGCGATCCGGACTGGGCCGGCCAGACCGTATATGTGGATTCCCGGCAGCGCCGGTCCCCGGTGGACCCCGCTGCCGTCTGGAAGGTCATTGAGGGGGTGGGCGGCCGCAACGGCTGGTACTCCCTGCCCATGGCCTGGGCCGTCCGCGGCATCCTGGACAAAACAGTGGGAGGTGCGGGGCTGACCCGCGGCCGGCGGAATCCCACCACACTGTTTACCGGCGACGTAGTGGACTGGTGGCGGGTGGAACTGCTGGAGCGCGGCACACTGCTGCGGCTGCGCGCCGAGATGCGGGTCCCGGGCAAGGCCTGGCTGGAAATGCGCGTGGAGCCTGATGGCGACGGCGGCAGCCTGTACCGGCAGCGGGCCATCTACTTCCCCAAGGGACTGGCCGGGCGGCTGTACTGGTGGCTGATTGCCCCGTTCCACGGCCTCATCTTTCCGTCCATGGCGAGGAACATGCTCCGCCAGGCGGCCCGCATGGCGGAGCCCGCTTAGACGATGTCCGGCCACCGGGCCGCAGTTCGGTAACGCCGCACACCGCTGCCCGGCGATCGAATATCATCGGGTAGGACAGAGGGCGCCGGTACAGCTGGTACAGCCTGGATGACGCCGCCGGTTTTCGAAGAGGGATTTCGAAGGTACTGACGGCTTGTACTTTGAGGGGACCGTCGCAGTGCAGGACAACGCAGGCCAGGACAAAAAGAGCCGTAAGGGAATCATCGCTGCCGTTGTTGCCGGCGTACTCGTAGTGGGCGGCGGCATCGGCGCCGCATTCGCCACCGGCATGGTCGGGACTTCGGCCGGCGGGCAGGCGCCCGCGGCCACGGCCTCGGCCTCTCCGTCCGTTTCCGCCGCACCGGTATCGATCACGGCCACGCCTGCGGACGGAGCGGTGGAAGTGAACCCGGCGTCCATGCCCACCGTGACGGCCACCAACGCCACCATTAAGAAGGTCAGCCTGACGCCGGAGGCCGGCGGAGAGTCCGTGCCCGGTGTCCTCTCCGCGGATGCGGTCACCTGGACCGCCGATGCGCCGCTGGTTTTCAACACCAAGTACGCCATGGATGTGGTGCTGATTGACCAGGCGGGCAAGGAAAGCACCCGGTCACAGAGCTTCGAAACGGTGAAGCCCGCCAATGAAGCCAACGCGTTTATGTACCCGCAGGATGCCTCAGTGGTAGGTGTTGGCCAGCCGATCGAGATCAACTTCAGTGAGCCGGTCACCAACAAGGACGCCGTGGAGCAGGCCATCAAGATCACCAGCACCTCGGGCCAGACCGGCGCCTTCCACTGGATCACCGACAACAAGGTACGGTACCGCCCCGAAGCGTTCTGGGCACCGAACAGCGCCATCACGGTGGATATGCAGCTTTTCGGGGTGGACTTCGGCAACGGAATGATCGGCAATTTCAACGAGACCCGGACGTTCAATACCCACAACACCCGTCTGGCCGTGGTTGATAACGCCACCAAGACCATGCAGGTCTTCATTGACGGCCAGCTGGTGCGGACGTTCCCCGTCACGCTCGGCGAACCCACCTGGCCCTCCCCCTCCGGATACCAGGTGGTGGTCAGCCAGCATGAGAAGCTGCCCTTCCGGGCCGAAAGCATCGGGTTGAAGCCCGGCGATCCGGACTACTATGAGCCGTTCGACGCGTCCTGGGCCAGCCGGCTGACCAACAGCGGCGTGTTTGTCCATCAGGCCCTCGACGGCGCCCTGGGCGCCCTGGGCCAGATCAATGTGTCCCACGGCTGCGTTGGGATGTCAGCCGAAGGCGCTAAGTACTTCTTCGACACTTTCGAGCCCGGCGACGTGGTGCAGGTGCTGAACACCGAAGCCGGACCGGTCTCCGTGGATGACGGCTTCGGTGACTGGAACGTGCCGTGGGACCAGTACGCCAACTAAGGCTGCCGGACCGGTAGTCCTGCCGGGCCGGTAAGGCTGCCGGGCCGGTAAGGCTGCCGGGCCGGTAGTCCTGCGGAGACCGCTGGCCGGTGCGGGTGGCCCGGCGTGCCAGGGCTAGGCCGTGCGGCGGCCGAAGAGGAAATAGGCGATGGGACCGGCGAAGTTGATGCCGCAGGCCAGCATCCACAGGGTGCGGCTGCCGCGGATCAGGCTGGCGGGGCGTCGCCGGATATCGCGGAGGGCAGCGCCGGCAAGCAGGAACTGCAGGCCGGTCAGGGCTCCCAATCCCCTCTTCTGCCCCGTGCTCAGGTCCTTGAACTTCTTTTTCGCCATTGCTGTGCTCTCTTTCCCGGGCCGGTTCCGGACGGCTTTCTGCCGCCGGCACTACACCGATTATCCCTTGTCCTCAGGGGATCAGCGTTTCCTCAGGGGATCGGTGTTACCCCAGGGGATCAGCCGTTGTGCTCCCGGGCAGTGTGGGCTGCCTTATCCCAATGCGGAGTGCTCGCCCAGCCGGTGGAAGGTGCGGTTGTGGTAGACCAGCGGGTCCTGTCCCGTGCTGCCGGGAAGAACCGACAGGACGGATGCGGCAATCAGGATGGATCCGCCCACGGGCACCCGGCCGTCGATCCGGCAGAGCAGTGCCACCGATGCATCTTCGAGGAGGGGTTCACCGCCGGGAAGCGTCCGGATTCTTGCCGAACCGAACCGGTCCGCCCCTTGGCGGGCAAAGATTCCGGCCAACTCGGCATTGTCCGCACCGAGCAGGTGTACAACTACGGTTCCGGCCTCGGCGATGGCACCTGCCGTGCCGTGCATGGAGGCCAGGGAGAAGGAAAGGATGGGCGGCTCGGCCGAGACCGAGGAGACGGAGGAGGCGGTCAGCCCCACCGGGCCGTTGCCGCCGTCGGCCGTGATGATCGCCACGCCTGCGGGATGTGCCCGGAAGGCGTCCTTGAACGCTTCCGTTACATCCCGCTCGCACAGAGCAGTATTGCGCGCCATTAAAGAGTCCTTCCGCAGACCAACCCGTCGAGGGTATGTCTCAACGGTAGAACCTCAACCATTGTTGAGGTCAAATCGTGTCAGACGTCAAACGCACGCGCACCGGTACCGGAATCCGCCGATGCGTCGTCGGGATTCACGAACCGGCATTCTGCCAGCGAGAGGCAGCCGCATCCGATGCACCCGCCCAGCCGGTCACGCAGTGCCTGCAGATGCCGGATGCGGGAGTCCAGTTCCTGCCGCCAAGCTGCGGAGAGGCGCTGCCAGTCTGCCTGGTCCGGTACGCCGTCCGGCGGCAGCTCGTCGAAGGCACGGCTGATGACGGCCAGCGGGATACCTGCCTGCTGGGCTGCGCGGATCACCGCTACCCGGCGCAGCACCGACCGGTCGAACCGGCGTTGGTTTCCCTGCGTCCGGCGGCTGGACAGCAGGCCCTGCCGCTCATAAAAATGCAGGGCGGAGACGCTGACACCGCTGCGCTGCGCCACCTGGCCCACCGACAGTTCGGAGCGTCCGGACGTCGGATCGCCGGGCGCCGGATCATCAGGCGCCGGATCGCCGGGCGTCGATTCGCCGGGTGCCGTTCCGCCATCTCCCTGGTCGCCGGACGGTACCCCCGCTGCCCTGGTGTTCACATCCGCCCCTTCCTTCGCTGCACCCATTATCCCTTGGGAGACACCCGGAGGCCCGGGTCTCCTCCGCCGCCGTCGTTGTGGGTACTGGCGGTCGGCCCACGGGCATGTGAAAGTGTCCGTATTCATTTTCACCGGCCCTGCCGGGGCGCAGAGGAGGCTCAGATGGAAGGTGTACCGCTCGGTCCGCGGGAGAAGCCCGGAACGTTCATCTTCCTGCCGGGCACCGGACGGCCCAACCCCTCCCTCTCCGACCAGGTCCGGGAACAGGTGAATGCGGTTCCCGGGTTCTCCGGCTGGTCGGTCCGAACCATTGACTGGGCGGCTGCCGCTGCCGAAAACGTGACCGCCGTTCCCGCCCTGCCGGAACGGTATTCCGCGGAGGACCCGCCGGCCCTGTCGGATGGGTCTCTGGCTCTCGCTCTGTTCGGCGCCGAGGTCAGCACCGCGGATCCGGTGCGGCAGGCCGCCGGCACCGCTCCGTCAGTCCCGGAGGCCGCCCTGCTGGGCGAAACGCTGCAGGATCTGGTCCTGGGCGTGGTGACGGACGCCGCCGTCCGGCACCGGATCCGCCTGACCGATGCGGCCGGGGACTTCTTCAGCAAAGTTGCCTATTACCTGCGGCAGGGAGAGGACGCCAGGATGCTTCTGCGAGATGCCCTGGCCAGCACCGACCAGGACGCTCCGGTCATCCTGTTCGCGCACAGTCTGGGGTCCGTGGCGGCCGTGGACCTGCTGAGCTCCCCGGACGGCCCGGGCAGCCGGGTGGACCTGCTGGTCACGCTCGGTTCACCGGCTCCGTGGTTCTATCAGCTTGATGCCCTCACATACCTCGGGCCGGGACGCGGCGGCAACGCTCCCGCCGTACCCTGGCTGAACTTCTGGGATGAACGGGATTTGTTCTCCTTCTGCGCCGAGCGTGTTTTCGCCGGGAGGCAGGGGCAGATCACCGACAGCGGGGTGACCTCGGGTAAACCCTTTCCCGAGTCGCATCACGCCTATTTTTCGGACCCGCGGGTTTACCGGCTTCTCTGGGAACACCTGCAGGAGGCGGACGCCGGTAAACCCGGCTCTGGCAACGGCACCGGACTTTAGTGTTCACTGTTCTACATGAGAGCGATCTGGAAAGGCGCTATTGCCTTCGGACTGGTCAACGTGCCGGTCAAGGTTTATTCCGCCACCGAGGACCACGACGTCAGCCTTCACCAGGTGCACGGCAAGGACGGCGGACGCATCCGCTATCAGCGCCGATGTGAGATCTGCGGCGAAGTCGTTGAGTACAAGGACATAGCCAAGGCATACGACGACGGCGAGCAGACGGTGGTCCTCACAGATGAGGATCTCGCTTCCCTGCCGGTGGAACGAAGCAGGGAGATCGACGTCGTGGAATTCGTTCCCAGCGACCAGGTGGATCCCATCCTGTTTGACCGGACCTATTATCTGGAACCCGATTCAAAATCCACCAAGTCCTACGTGCTGCTGCGCCGGACGCTCGAGGACACCGACCGTACCGCCATTGTGCAGTTCTCGCTGCGGCAGAAGAGCAGGTTGGGCGCCCTGCGCGTGCGCGGCGACGTGCTGACCCTGCAGACCCTGCTCTGGGAGGACGAAGTCCGGGAAGCGTCCTTTCCCTCGCTGGATGAAAAGGTGCGGATCTCCGCCAAGGAACTGGAGATGTCCTCTGCCCTCGTGGATTCCTTCAGTTCCGACTTCGACCCTTCCGAATTCACCGACGATTACCAGGAACAGCTCAAGACCCTCATCGACGCCAAGCTGGAGCAGGGCGAGTCCCTGGATACCGAAGAGACCTTTGGCACGGAATCCGAGGATGAGGGCGGGAAGGTCCTGGATTTGATGGAAGCACTGCGGCGCAGTGTGGAGAAAAACCGGGACAAAAAGAGCGGCACGGAGTCAAAGCCGTCCGGCAGCAAGAGCGAGAGCACCAAGAAGGCTCCGGCCAAGTCCAAAACAGCCAGTTCCAAGAGCACCGCCAAAACCAGGAAAGGCGCCTGAGTCCTATGGCATCACGCAATTTCTTCACGGATCAGTTCGGCAGGCAGACGGTTTTCGAGGTTCCCAATGCCCCCATTATCGGCTGGGGTGTTTTCGGCCTTGCCTCCCTGATGGCTTTGACTCCGCGGCGTGCGGATCAGCTGAAGACGCTCAGCAAAGCCTGCCTGCTGCTCTGGGCGCTGGGCGAAACCTTCCGCGGCGAAAGCGGCTTCCGTCGCAGCATCGGGGCGGCAACACTCCTGAGCCAGATCACCGCTAAGCCGGAGCATCCGGAGAAGGCAGGTTCGGGGAAGGCCGGGGCCTAGCCCGGCCGGCTACTGGCGGTAGCCTTCAACTTCACTGATCGGTCTGGGCTGCGCCTCATCCGGGTTCTGGCCCGCATCCTGTTTGGCCCGGCGCTGGCGCAGCAAATCCCAGCACTGGTCCAGCTGTTCCTCAACCCGGCGCAGCTCTTCCGCATGATTTTCCGGCGCAGCCGCCGGATCCGTCTCCCGCAGGGATTGCTCCTGCATTACGAGTTCCTGGATCCGGTGCTGAATCTCCTGTGCGTCCATGACCCCACGCTAACCGCCCCGGGCCGGGGTTACCAGCACCCGGCCCGGCCCGAACTAACTCTGCGGGCCGCAGCTCTGCAGGAAGTCCTTCAGTTCGGCCGAGCTCTGAACCGGCTGCCGGTATTCATCCGAGAGCATGCTGAGGATGGCTTCTTCGTAGTCGCTGTCAGTGGAGGCCAGCGCTTCCCGCGCAAAGCGGACGCGGAAATTATTGGCGAAAGCGTCTGCCGCGGTCTGGGCAACGCAGTTGTGCGTCGCAACACCGGCCAGAATCAGGGTTTCGACATTCCAGTTGCGTAGCCGCAGCAGGACGTCGGTGCCGATGAATGCGCTGTCCCTCGTCTTCACCAGCCGGGGCAGGTCGTTCCATTCCAAGCCGGGAACGAACTCCGCCTGCTCGCTGCCGCTGAAAATAAACCCCTGATCGTCGTCGAGCATGCTGAGTGTCCAGGTGGACTTGTCCCGTTCATGCTCCGTACAGACCATAAGCACCGGAACCCCCGCGGATTTGGCCTCGCGGATCAGCTCGTTGGTCTTTTCCACCAGGCGTTCCTGGTGCTGCTGCAGAGCAGGGCTTTCGAAGTAGGCGTTCTGCATGTCAATGACCATCAGTGCGGCTGACACAACCGGGTTCCTTCCTTTACGCACTGTCCGGGCTGGACAGGGCTAGGGAACCCAGTGTGCCAGCAGTGTGGCCCCGCGGGTCAAATACCAGGCGCCGCCGGCCTAGTTGGGAATGGACCCTTCTCCGGGGTTTCCGCTGCTCCGCGAGGGCCCGCCGCCCGCCGAAGGACGCCGTGAAGTATCCCGCCCCAAGATGAGCCCGAGCAGGATCATCGCGACGGCCAGGACCACGTGGAGCCAGTTATCGGCCGTGTTGAACGGTACGAAGTTCGCGCTCGAGTCCAGCGGAATCAACAGGCCGTAGATGAACAGGACGGCATAGAGGATGCCCGCACCCACCAGGTAGAGCCGGGCCGAGGAATTGGTCCTGGCCATGGCCAGGCCGGCAAAACCCAGGAGCATGTGGACCACGTTGTGCAGCACGGAGACCTGGAAGACGCCCAGGAGAACCGCTTCGGATTCATAACCGGAGAAATAGAGTGCGCTGTAATTCCCCGTGATCCCGGGGATGAACCCCAGGACGCCAATCAGGAGGAAGATAATCCCGAATACTAGTGCGGCTATCTGAGCGCTGGTTCGACGCGCGGAAAGACCGCCGGAAGAACTGTAACTGGGGTAGGCCATGATGACTCCTCTGCTCCGCGGAACCGGAGGCCGGGCCGGGAGGATTAGGTGATCAGGGACTTTAAACTCTTGCACAATTGGGGCAAGGTGGGAAGCATACTGACTTTCCGTGGACCCCGAGGAGGAACGAATGAGTTTTATCCCGATACCGGCCGCAGTTGCCGGTTCCGGCTCCTGCAGGGGCAGGTTCGTCAGCAGCAGGTTCTTCGACCGTTCCGGCTCCAACATCGCCGCATCAGTCCGGCGGGAAGGCTAACGTGTTATCTCTTTGGCTCAGCAGTGCACCCCACATCCCTACCGACTCCTTCGAACCCGGCGTCTCTTATGACTCCGTAGTGGTGGGTGCCGGTCTGACCGGACTCACCACTGCCGCGCTGCTGGCCCGCAGCGGACAGCGGGTAGCCGTCCTCGAGGCACGGTCCGTCGGTGCCGTCACCACGGGCAATACCACCGC
Source organism: Arthrobacter sp. MDT1-49-2 (assembly GCF_059090185.1). Lineage (NCBI taxonomy): Bacteria > Bacillati > Actinomycetota > Actinomycetes > Micrococcales > Micrococcaceae > Arthrobacter > Arthrobacter sp. MDT1-49-2. The sequence continues at coordinate 139,278 of NZ_JBNHFK010000008.1, read as the reverse complement.
CAAGCTTTCCTTGCTGCAGGGCACGCAGCTGTCCGGCATTACCTCCCATCACAATGCGGAGATTGCACGGCAGTATGTCGAAGCCAACCGGCAGGGACAAAGCTGGCTGCTGCGCTTCTGCGACGAGAACGGGATCGGCTACGAGGTCCGCGACGCCTACACCTATGCCACTACCTCCCAGGGGCTCAAGAGCCTGCGCAAGGAACAGGAGGCAGCCACGGCTGCCGGGCTGGACGTCGAATTCAGCACGGAAACGGAACTGCCGTTCGCCGTCACTGGCGCCCTGAAACTGGCTGACCAGGCGCAGGTCCATCCCCTGACGGTGCTGGCCGGACTGGCGAAGGACTTCCGGGAACACGGAGGCATCCTGGTCGAAGGAGTGCGGGTGACCGGAGCCCGCCACGAAGACGGCGCCGGCATCAAGGTGCTGACCGGGTCCGGGGAATTATCCGCGCGCAATCTGGTGCTCGCCACCGGCATCCCCATTCTGGACCGCGGCGGGTACTTCTCGGTATTGAAGCCTGAGCGGTCCTATGCCGCGGCACTGCCGGTGACCGGCGACGTGCCGCAGGGCATGTACCTGTCAGTGGACTCGCCGACCCGCTCCCTGCGCACCGCCGAGGTGGACGGCCTGTCATACCTGCTGGCCGGCGGCAACGGGCACACCGTGGGACGGAAAAAGCACACACAGGAGCTGGTGGATGACCTTGTCAGCTGGACCGTGGACAATTTCGCGGTGGGCACCGCCGCCAGTTTCGCCTGGTCCGCCCAGGACTATGCACCGGCCGGCAGCCTTCCCTATGTAGGGCAGCTGCCCCTGATGGGAACCAACATTTACGCCGCCACCGGATACAACAAATGGGGTATGACCAACGGCGTCGCAGCTGCACTGGCACTGAGCGCCGAAATCCTCGGTGGTGAGAACCCCTGGGCCCGTGAACTGTACAAGCCCCGGGTGGCTCCCCTTGATGCTGCCTCCACCCTGCGGGATAACGCAGAGGTGGGGCTGGAAATGCTCACAGGCTGGGCCTCGGGGCTTGCCCGCAGCACTTCCGAGGCCCCGGCCGAAGGCCAGGGTGTTGTCGCCAGGGAAAACGGGAAACCGGTGGGCAGCTGCACGGTCAACGGCATCACCAGCCGGGTATCCGCTGTCTGCCCGCATTTAAAGGGAGTCCTGAACTGGAATGATGCCGAGCAGTCCTGGGACTGTCCGCTGCACGGCTCCCGGTTCTCCGCGACCGGTTCGTTGCTGGAGGGGCCGTCCGTCAAGGACCTTGATCCGGCCTAGGTTGAGCAGAGGCCGGCACGGCCGTTAAAACGGAACTGCGGATGCCCCGGGGCATCCGCAGTTCCGTTTGAAGCAGACCGCGCTACAAACCGGCGCGCGGTCCCCCGGATTCGGGGTCATCCATGGCCGGGTCCGCTGTCGGGGCTGCTGCGAGCCGCGAAGTGCTGGTGGATGTGGGTTCGTTGCCGGACGCACCGGGAGCTCCGGTGGCGGCGTTCCCGGGCGCGTCGACATTTCCGCGCCAGGAGCCCGTCTCGGAGCCTCGGCTTTCCATAAACTCCTTGAAACGCGACAGGTCCGCCTTCACCTGGCGGTCATCGGCGCCGACGACGGAACCGATTTTCTCCACGAAGGTTTCCGGGGCCCAGTCCAGCTGCACCGTCACCCTGGTATCCGTTTCGGAGAGCCGGTGGAAGGTCACGACGCCGGCGTGCGTGGTTCCGTCGGTGCTCTTCCAAGCCACCCGCTCATCCGGATGCTGCTCAGTGATTTCGGTGTCGAACTCCCGCTCGACTCCGCCGATCTTCGTCACCCAGTGGTTGGTGGTATCCGTGAGCTGGGCAATGGAGACAACGCCGCTCATAAACTCCGGAAATGATTCGAACTGCGTCCACTGGTTATAGGCCGTTGTGACGGGCACTGCTACATCAATTGACTCTTCTACGGTGGTCATACTGTCCCTCCGATAGTGCGAATCCTGCATCTGGTCAGGCCGTTTACCAGCGGCCCCAATGTCCTCACCGTACACACGGGGGCAACCCGTAGCAACTGGAAGTAAGGTTGCTTACAGTAGTGCCCGCCATAGCCGCATCCTTCTGGTCCGGACACCGGAACGGGGATACGCTGAGGGAGGAAAGCCGTCCGTAAACGGGTGTGCGGAACGCCCGCATCCGGCTTTTGGGCGGCTTATCGGGTTCTCATTTTTCGTCAATCTGGGAGGAAAACATGAAGGCATCAGAAGAACTGGCCACCAACCTGCAAGCGGTGCTGGTGGACATGATTGAGCTGCACCTGCAGGGCAAACAGGCGCACTGGAACGTGGTCGGCAAGAATTTCCGCGACCTGCACCTGCAGCTTGACGAGATTATCGACGATGCACGTCTTTTCGCCGATGAGCTGGCCGAGCGGATGCGTGCACTTCGGGCCGTGCCTGACGGCCGCAGCGTGGCCGTCGCCGAGGGCACCAGCCTTCCGCCGTTCCCTGCCGGCCTCGTGGATACCCGCGACACCGTGACCCACGTGGTGGCCATGCTGGAAGGTGTGGTCGGGACCATGCGTAAGGTCCATGACCAGGTGGATGAGGAAGATCCGACCACCGCTGACATCCTGCACGGCTTCATTGCCAAACTCGAGCAGTACGCCTGGATGGTGGATGCCGAAAACATCTCTGCCACGGCAGAGGTCGTCAACCCCGAAGACAGCAACCTGGAAGCCACCCGCTAGCGGTTGCTTCCGCTCGCGGCCGGGTGCCCTTCCGGGGGCGCCCGGCCGTGCGTCGGTCAGTTGGTAACGGCCCGCCGGACCTCGTCCAGCAGGGCGCTCATATGCGCCAATGCCGCATTTCCATCCCCGGCGGCAACCGCAGCTGCCACCAGTTCGTGGCCGGCCAGGGCTTCTTCCCGGGGGCACAAAGGCATCAACCCCTGCCGCGTGCGACCGGTCAGCACCGCGGCCACCACGTCCTGGAGCGAAGCGAACATATCGTTTCCGCAGACCCGAAGCAGCAGGGTATGGAATTCAATATCCGTCTGCAGGAATGCTTCCAGTTCCCCCGCTTCGCCCTGCCTTCTCATTTGGCCGGCCAGCTCCACGATGCGGGCCCGCTCGAGTGTGTCCGCATGGCGGGCGGCCCCGGCTGCCGCCACGGGTTCCACACCGACCCGTAATTCGGTCAGCGCCCGGAATTGCGCGTTTCTGCCCGGACCTGACAGACGCCACCGAATGATCCGCGGGTCGAAAACACTCCACCGCTCGGGTTCCTGCACCACAATTCCTATACGGCGTTTGGAATATACGAGGTTCATCGATTCGAGAGTCCGCATGCAGTCCCGCACCACGGTGCGGGAAACACCGAATTCCTGCTGCAGCCCGTCCAGGGTCAGCCGGTCCCCCGGCCGGAGCAGCCCGGACGCGATGTCCCGTCCCAGCGTCTCCGTAATCCGTTCGTTCAGGACAGCGGCGGGCGGACCGATATCCGCGGTATCAACCTCGACCATGTCCCTCTTTTCACGTTCTTATGGCGCGCATTTCATGATGCCTTTGGTGATACCTTTGTGTCTAATTATTTTTCGGCCATTACGCCGGACCTGTGACAACGGCGTCCTCCAAGGAGATGGAAATGTCCTCCATTGATCAGCACCTCGTCATCATGGGTGTTTCCGGCTCAGGCAAAACCACCATTGCCAACATGCTCTCTAAACGGCTGGGCTGGATAGCCGCGGAAGCTGACGAATTCCACCCCGCCGTCAACATCGCCAAAATGTCCTCAGGGACGGCGCTCGACGACGATGACCGCTGGCCGTGGCTCTTCGCCATTCGTGACTGGATGGGCACGCAGGCAGGCAACGGACGCTGCACCATCGTGACCTGTTCGGCGCTCAAGCGCAGCTACCGCAATGTTCTGGCACAGGCACCGGGCCGCGTCACCTTCGTCCACCTCGACGGCTCCGGTGATCTGCTGGCAGAACGGATGAAAACCCGCAGCGGACACTTTATGCCGCCCTCCCTGCTGCCCTCGCAGTTGAGCACCTTGGAACCCCTTGCACCGGACGAAGACGGTCTCCGGCTCGATATCAGCTCCGCCCCCGGGGAGATTGTTGATTCCGTGCTGCAGCATCTGGGCTTCCAGCCCGCCTAGAAGCCGCCCCTCCGGCCCCTTCTCCGGATTGGACGGACAGCGCCGTTTTCCGTGGAAAAATGGATAGCTGCTCAAAAAGATCTTCGGCGCCTGCACCGCCCTTTGGAAGGAATTCTCACACCATGATGGGTGGTCATCACGCCGCTAGCGGTGCCGCGGCCTGGGTTGCCGTAGCCTCCACTGCACCACATGCCCTCGGCTGGTACCCGGTAACACCCCTGGGTGTGGTTACCGGTGCCCTGCTGACTGCCGGAGCGGCACTGCTGCCGGACCTGGACCATCACAGCGGCACCATTGCCCATTCCCTCCCTCCGGTCACCAAAATCCTGGCGCGCATCACTGAAACGATCAGCGGCGGACACCGCCGCGGCACGCATTCCTTGCTTGGACTGGCTTTGTTCGTGGCCCTGGCCACCGCACTGGGAACCTTCACCGCCGAGGTGCCGTTCTTCGGCTCCGTGGCCGTGGGCGCCGGGATTCTCTCAGTACTGCTGATGGGCTTCGCCCTCAAAGCGCTGAAGATTGCCGGCGGCCCGGGGCGAAGCTGGTTCCTTGCTCTGGTGTTTTCGGCGTTTATCGCCATCTACGCGCCGGAGAACAATGACTGGCTGCCCGTGGCGGTGGGCCTCGGCGTCGGCGTCCATATCCTGGGGGACCTCCTGACCCATCAGGGGGTCATGGTGCTGTGGCCCATCCACATCAAGCGTCCGCGTTCCCTGGCACGCTTCCCCGTGGTCAACAAGCTCTGGCGCAGCAGCGGCTGCTTTTCGATTCCGCTCATCGGCGCGGCCGGATCCTGGCGGGAATGGGCACTGATGGTGCCGGTCACCGTGTACGCCATCTTCGGCGTGACCATTGCAGCGCTCAGCGCACTGACGGGCTGGTCACCGTACGCCTAGGCAGGTACCTCCTGCGGAACCGCGGCGCTCAGTCCTGATGCAGCTGGAGATAGTTGCCGCAGCCGTCGTCGAACACTGCCTGGGACCCCATCGCGTCGATGGTTGGCTCGCCCAGGAACTTCACGCCCAACGCCTTCAACCGATCATATTCGGCCCGCACGTCGGGAACACCGAGCACCAGGACCGGGAGCTGCTGGGCATAGAGTCCGGCACGGTACGCCTCAGCCACGGGATTGTCGTTGGGTTCAAGGAGGAGCCCCGGGCCGCCTGGTTCCTCCGCCGAGCAGACAATGAACAGGTTGTACTCCGGCATGGCCATCAGCGGTTCCAGCCCCAGGGTTCCGGTATAGAACTCATAGGCCCGCTCCGGGTCCAGCACGTGGATACTGCTCATCTTGATACGCATCGCGAAAGACTACCCCTGAAACCTTGAGCCGTCAGCACGGAGGCGCCGTCGGCAGAGTGTGGATTGCCGCCGGGCTCAGCGGCTCCGGCGGGGCTTACTGTTCCTGCCGCTGCCTTTGCCCCCGCTCTTGCCTGTGCCCTTCGTCTTGCCGGCGCCGCCCTTGCCCGCGCCACCGGACCTGGCCGCAGGTTTTCCCTCGCTGCGGGCCTGGCGTGCCTTGGTCCGCTGCCGGGCGGTGGACTTCTGCTCCGCGAGGACTGAAGACTGGCGGGAACTGTTCGCGGTACGGCCGCGAACCACACCGATGAACTCTTCGACGTCTTCCCCTTCCCGGTCCTGCAGCCACGCAATCCCGATTCGTGTGGACGGAACACCCGTGACCGGGCGGGCCACCACATCCTTGCGCGAATACAGCCGGGCAACGGACATGGGCAGCAGCACCACTCCGCTGCCGGATCCCACTACTTCCATTGCGACGGCGGCTCCGCCCATTTCCTCTGCGTCCACCAGCGCTTCGCCGTCCAGGTCCGCAAGGTCAATCTCTTCGAACGCCGCGATCGGGTGATCCTTCGACGCCGCAGCCACCGGCTGCTCCTCATATAAGGGAATGAGGTTCATTCCCTCCGGACGGACGAATCCCTCCTGGGGAAGCCGCACGAAGGCCACATCGGCACGTCCCGATGTCAGTTCCTCGAGGGCAGCTCCCTCTTCACACTGGAAGGTCCGCAGTTCGGTGTCCTGGCGCTCGTGCCAGCGGGTGATCCATTTGCCCGGAGTTACACCCGGAACGTAGGCCACGGTCAGCGGCCGCAGGGCCGGCCCGTCATGGGGAGCTGCAGTGTCTTTGGGCATCAGAACACCTTAGCCCACCGGCCCCGCCTCCGGCGGCGGATACCCTTGGAATATGACCTCCGAGAAATCCTCCCAATCCATGAAACCTGCCACGGCAGCCAAGAAACTGGGCATCTACCTGCCCGCAGCGCCGCAGGACTTCCAGGACGGGCCTATTTCACGGGCCCGGTTTGATGAACTGCAGTCCAATCCGCCCGAATGGCTCACTGAACTCCGCCGCACCGGCCCCCACCCCCGCCCGGTGGTTGCCCAGAAACTCAACATCTCCATCGGCGGCCTCACCCGCTCCGGAATCACCGAACCGCTGACCACCGAGGAAATCAAGGCACTGCTGGCCGAGCCGCCGGCCTGGCTGGTGGAGGAACGCGCCAGTTTCGCTGCCGTCCGTGCCGAGGCACAGCGGGTCAAGGACGCACAGGCGAAGAAGTCTCCCCGCACAGCCCAGGCCGACGAGGCGTAGTCCTTCCACGGGTCCTGCCGGCAGGAGTGCCACTGCCCACAGACCCGCTCACACCCGGCTCTCCGGAGGGCCCGCCTGAACCGCGGGCCCTCCGGCCGTGATACAGCCTGATCCACGCCTGGGCGGGTGGGGCTGCGGTCGGACGCCGGCTATGGCCCGGCTCTGTCTGGGCTCCGCCCGTATCCGGACATAAAAAATGACCCCGGCCGCTAAGCCGGGGTCATTCTCTGTACTTGTGCGCGAGGGGGGATTTGAACCCCCACGCCCTTTCGGACACTGGCACCTGAAGCCAGCGCGTCTGCCGTTCCGCCACTCGCGCAAAAATGGTTTCCCAAGACAACGGTGTGCGGACAATCTCAGATGATCTAAGACATCCCCGTCGCGTTTTCTCGGGAACAGCAGAATCAAGCATACCGGCAATTTGCCGAAACACCTAAACCGCCCGGTTCGGCCGCCAAAAACCCCGCCGTTCCGGGAAAACTGCCTGTCCTCCCCGGCGACGCATGAAGGGAAAACATCACCGCCGCGATGCGTTGAAACCGCTGCCGGGGCTTGACGGACCGCCGGTGCCGGAGCTGCGGTAAGACAATTTTCAGCGTGCGCCAGTAGTATCGAAGTGGACGTATGTACCTGTGAGCCACCGGAACCGTTCCCAATCCCAGTCCCGGTGAACCATTCCGCCCGCACCAGCGTGCAGGAGGGCAGGCACTGAAGCCATCGGAATTCACTGGACAGGATGCGGGAGGAGACGGACATGGGCTTGCTCGACAATGTCGAACGCGGCATCGAAAAGATGGTCCGCGGCGCTTTCGCGTCCGGTTCCTCCGGCCGCGTTGAGCCGCTCGAACTGGCCATTGCCCTCCGCCGGGAACTGGATGAGCGGTCAATGGTCCTCGGCCAGGGACGCACCCTGGCCCCCAATGTCTTTACGGTCCGTCTCTCCACATCCGACTTTGCCCAGGCCCAGCAGTGGGGTGCCCCGCTGGCCGAGGAACTGTGCGACGTCGTGATCAAACACGCACGCAGCCAGTCCTACACCCTGCAGGGCGCCGTCCGGGTTTCCTTTACCCGCGATGCTTCCCTGAAGGCAGGCGTGCTGGAAGTGGATTCCGCTACCGAGAAGGCGCCCTCGGCCTCTCCCCGGTCCGCTTCCCGCATGCCGTCTCCGCCGGCGCCGCGGCAGGGGCCCTCGGCCCGCATGCAGCCTGTCCTGGACATTGACGGCCAGCGGTATTCACTCAACGCGCCGTCAGTTGTGCTGGGCAGGTCCTCCGAGGCGGATATCCTCGTCGACGACACGGGTGTCTCCCGCAGGCATCTGGAAATACGAACGGAAAACGGAACGAGCCGTGCCGTTGATCTCGGGTCCACCAACGGCAGCTTCGTCAACGGCCAGAAAGTTCAGGGTGAAGCAGTGCTAACCGATGGATCCACCATTGCCATGGGACGCACCAGGATTGTGTTCCGGTTGCTTCCCGTCCGGACCGGAGGACGTTAGTGCTCAGCGTTCTAAGCGAAACACTCCTTCGGTACGGTTTCCTGGTTCTTCTGTGGATCATGGTGGTCAGCGTGGTCGGAGCCATCCGCCGCGATCTCGCCGTCGGAACGCGCAACCGGACCGGCACCCCCACCGCGCGACAGATCCGGAAGAACCCAGAACTGGAAAAGCGCACACCGGCGCCCGCCAAGGTCACCCCGAAGGAACTCGTGGTCACCGAAGGCCCGCTGCGCGGCACCACCCTGGATCTGGCCGCCAGTCCCATCCTGCTGGGACGCGCACAGGAAGCCACCCTGGTCCTGGAAGACGACTATGCCTCCGGACGCCATGCACGCCTCTTCCCGCAGGGCAGCCGATGGTTCATCGAAGATCTCGGCTCCACGAACGGAACCTACCTTGGCGGAAGCCAGCTCACCCGGGCGTTGCCCGTCGAACCCGGTGTACCCATCCGCATCGGTAAGACGGTCATCGAATTGAGGCCCTGACCGTGGCTTTGGTCCTCCGCTACGCAGCACGCTCCGACGTGGGAATGGTCCGTTTCAAAAACGACGACTCCGCCTACGTAGGACGCTACCTCGCCGTCGTCGCAGACGGCATGGGCGGTCACGCAGGCGGCAACGTTGCCTCCGCCTCCACCGTGCTCGACCTCGTCCATCTGGACAGCCGCGTCCATGAGGATGAACCGTTGACCGTCCTGGCGGACGAGATCCAGGCGGCCAACTCCCTGCTGTCCGAACTTGTCACCACCAGCCCGCAGCTCTCGGGCATGGGCACCACGGTCACTGCCCTCCTGCTGCATGATCACCGGCTCGCCCTGGCCCATATCGGCGATTCGCGGGCCTACCGGCTGAAAAATGACCGCTTCGAACAAATCAGCATTGACCACACCTTTGTGCAGCGGCTGATCGATGAAGGCCGGCTCCGGCCGGAAGAAGCCGAAATCCACCCGCACAAAAACGTCCTGATGCGTGTCTTGGGCGACGTCGATGCCAGCCCGGAACTGGATCTGGCCACCTTCGAAGTGGAACCCGGGGAACGCTGGCTGCTGTGCTCCGACGGCCTCACCGCCGTCCTGCGGGATACGGACATCGAAGGCATCCTGCGGGGCACCTCCGACCTGCAGGAGTGCGTGGACACACTGGTGGAACTGACGCTGGCGGGCGGTTCGCCGGACAACGTCACGGTGGCGGTCATAGAGATCGACGACGACCCCGACCTCGCAACCGACGAGACCGCTATCTCCGGGGAACCGCAGAAGCCGCACACCGCCTCCGTCGCCGCGCTCCCCCGCACGGCAGACCAATCCTCGCTTCCCGCTCCGGATTCCTCCGCTGCGGGTTCCGCCGATGCGGACGGCCCCGACACCGACCCGGATGCGGATGAGCGGGCACGGGTGGCATTGATCCGCCAGGATCTCTCCTCCCGTCCCCACGTGCTCGTCGGTGCCGCCTCGCTGGCCACCGAAACCGGCGAGATCCCGATCGTGACCCAGCGCTCCGCCGAACGCCGTGCAGCACGCATGCTCACGCACAAGGCGGACACCGAGGACCAGCAGGATCCGCAGCCCGAACAAGCCGGGCATCCCCGCTGGCGGCGTTGGCTGCTGCCGAGCTTCCTGACCGTGCTTGCCCTGCTGCTGGCCGCCGTCGTGTGGCTGGGCTACACCTGGACGCAGACACGCTACTACGTTGGCTCCTACGACAACCGGGTGGCCATCTATAACGGGGTTTCGCAAACCGTGGGCCCCATCCAGCTGTCCCATGTCACGGACATCTCGGACATCCCGGTGGACAGTCTCTCTGAATACCACCGCAACCGGGTAGAGGAAACCCTTCCGGCACGGGATCTGGAACATGCAGGCGAGATTGTCAACGAACTTCGGGACACCGCCAAAGCAGTGCTTTGCCCGCCGGCAGATCCGTCACCGGATGCCGGTTCAGCCACTGCTTCAGCCCAGCCTCCCGGTAACAACGCCTGTGGAGGTGAGCAGTAATGTCGGACATCCTCACGGTGGCCAAACCCCGCCGGAACATTGAGGCCCTGCTGCTGTTCGTGGCGCTCCTGGTGGGCGTCGGCGCCAACATGCTCGTAGGCCTTGACGAGGACCGTGCCTTTGACTCGGACTTCTGGGTCCAGGCCGGCACGCTCATGGCGCTGGTAGTGCTTTTCCACCTAGTCCTGCGGTTCCGGGCGAAATATGCCGATCCGGTAATACTTCCCATTGTCACCGCGCTGAACGGCATCGGCCTGGCCATGATCCACCGGCTGGACATCTCCGATGGCACCAATGCCGCGGACCGGCAGCTGTTGTGGAGCACTGTCGCCGTGGCCGCTGGTATTGCGGTGCTTTTCGTGATCAAAGACCACCGAATCCTCCGCCGGTACACCTATATCTCCCTGATCGTCAGCGCGGTCCTGCTCTTGCTGCCGCTGATGCCTGCCCCGTTGGGCCAGGAGATCAACGGGGCGCGGATCTGGATCAAGGTGGGGCCTTCCGCCACCTTCCAGCCCGGTGAAATCGCCAAGATCACCCTGGCCATATTCTTCGCAGGGTATCTATCCACCAACCGCGACCTCATCCTTCTCGCGGGACGCAAGGTGGGACCGCTCCAGCTGCCCCGCATGCAGGATCTGGGCCCCATGCTCGCGGCCTGGCTGGTCAGCATCGGCGTCCTGGTATTCCAGCGGGATCTGGGGTCCTCGATCCTTTTCTTCGGCCTGTTCATGGCCATGATCTACGTTGCCACGAGCCGCGTGAGCTGGGTGCTGATCGGTGTGGGTCTGCTGGCCGCAGGCGGATTCGCCGCCCTGCAGCTGTTCAGCCACCTGCAGCTGCGCATCCACGGCTGGCTGAATGCCTTTGATCCGGACGTCTACAACAGCATCGGCGGCAGCCACCAGGTGGTCCAGGGACTCTTTGGCCTGGCGAGCGGGGGACTGGTCGGCACCGGCCTGGGCCAGGGCCGGCCCGATCTGGTGACCTTTGCTAACAGCGACATGATTATTGCCGCTTTGGGCGAGGAGCTGGGTCTGATCGGCATCTTTGCCATTGTGCTGATGTACGTGCTCTTGGTGTCCCGGGGCTTCCGGGCAGCCCTCGGCACCAAGGACGGTTTCGGCAAGCTGCTGGCCTGCGGACTGTCCTTCACCATTGCCCTGCAGTGCTTCGTGGTGATCGGCGGCGTTACGCGGCTGATCCCGCTCACCGGCCTCACCACCCCGTTTATGTCCGCCGGCGGTTCGTCGCTGCTGGCCAACTGGATCATCGTGGCACTGCTGCTGCTGATTTCCGACGCCTCCAGGCGTCCCACGGCCTCCGGGCCGGTCTCAACCGACATGGTCCCGGCCATGGCGGAATCCCTCAGCGGAGCCACTGCCCGCAACCGCCGTAACGCGAAGGAAGGAGTCGAATGAACCAGGCAATCCGGAACAGCTGGGTAGTAGCCCTGGCAATGTTCGTGCTCATCCTTGGCTCGCTCACCTATGTCCAGTTCTTCGCCGCCGAAAAACTGACCGCCAACCCGAACAACAGCCGTGCCCTTTACCGGGATTTCGGCGAGCCGCGCGGCTCCATCCTGGTGGACGGCAAGGCGATTGCCGAGTCCGTTCCCTCCGATGACGAGTTCAACTTCCAGCGGGTCTACAACAACCCCCAGCTGTATTCGCATCTGACCGGGTTCTTCAACCTGAACGGAACCAGCCAGCTGGAAATGGCCATGAACGAGGAGCTCTCGGGCAACAGCGACCGTCAGTTCTACGACCGGCTGGTCCAGGTTTTCTCGGGTGCCCAAAGCCAGGGTGCCTCGGTGGAGCTCACCATTGACCCGGAACTGCAGCAGCTGGCCTATGACCTGATTCCGGACGGCCAAAAGGGCTCGATCGTGATGATGGATCCCAAAACCGGGGACATCCTGGCCATGGTCTCCAAACCGACCTATGACACCAATGCACTGGCCGTCCATGACACTGCCGTGCTGGGTACCACCATGGAAGAGCTCACTTCGGTTCCCGGTCTGTCTCCCTACACCAATCCGGCCACGCAGTCCCTGCTGGCACCCGGCTCCGTCTTCAAGCTCGTGGACACCGCCGCAGCTCTGGAAACCGGGAAGTACAACGCCGATTCGGTGATCCCGAACCCGGCGCAGTTCCCGCTTCCCGGGACGAATATTTCGCTCCCGAACTTCACGACCGGTGCCTGCTCGGCCCGGTCCGAGGCAGATTTCGCCTTTGCCCTCGCCCAGTCCTGCAACACGGTTTTTGCGCAGGTGGCGCTGGACCTCGGCCAGGATGCGCTGGCGGAACAGGCGGAGAAGTTCGGGTTTGATACCCCGCTTTCCATCCCCACCGAGGTGGTTGCCAGCCATTTCCCCGAGAACGAGGACCAGGCACAGCTGGCGTTGTCCTCCATCGGTCAGGGAAGCGTGACTGCTACTCCTCTGGAAGTGGCCATGATTTCCTCTGCCATCGCCAACAACGGTGTGCAGATGACCCCTAACCTGATCCGCAGCGTCCGCGCCCCGGATTTGTCCGTGATCGACGAACCGAAGCCCACCGAACTGAACAAGTCCGTCAGCCCCGAGACTGCACGGCAGCTCACTGAATGGATGGTCGGCGTCGTCGAGAACGGCACGGCAAGTGCCGCCCGGATTCCGGGCGTCGAAGTGGCCGGCAAAACCGGAACGGCGGAAGTGGAGGGCCGGGGCGACAATGCCTGGTTCACCGGCTTCGCACCGGCCGACGATCCCCAGGTTGTCATTTCCGTCGTCATGGAAGACGTGAACCTGACCACCGGTGCCCAATTGACCACTCCAAGCGCGCAGAAACTCCTAGAGGCGGTGTTGAATAAGTGAGGCCTACATCGGGTATCACCTTAGGCGGCAGGTTCCAGCTCACCGATCGTATTGCCATTGGCGGTATGGGTGAAGTCTGGAAGGCACGGGACCTTGTCCTGGGCCGCATTGTCGCCATTAAAATCCTCAAGGAGGAGTACACGGGCGATCCGGGGTTCCTGAACCGGTTCCGGGCCGAAGCACGGCACACGGCACTGCTGAACCACCCGGGCATTGCCAATGTCTTTGACTACGGTGAAGAAGAGGGTTCGGCCTACCTGGTGATGGAGCTTGTCCCCGGACAGCCGCTCTCCACCATCATTGAGCGCGACAAAGTACTCTCCCCGGACCGGACCCTGTCCATCATCGGCCAGACCGCCACCGCCCTGGCCGTTGCCCACAACCAGGGCCTGGTGCACCGGGACGTCAAGCCCGGCAACCTGCTGATGCTGCCCGACGGCAAGGTCAAGATCACCGACTTCGGCATTGCCCGCCTGGCGGACCAGGTGCCCCTGACCGCCACCGGCCAGGTGATGGGAACCGCGCAGTACCTGGCGCCGGAGCAGGCCACCGGGCAGCAGGCCACGGGATCCAGCGATATCTATGCCCTCGGCGTCATCGGTTACGAACTGCTGGCCGGGCGCCGTCCGTTCTCGGGCGAATCCCAGATCGCCATTGCTTTGGCGCAGGTCAACGACACCCCGCCGCCGCTGCCGGAATCCATTCCGGAACCGGTGCGCGCCCTCATCATGTCCATGCTGGCAAAGGACCCGGCTGACCGCCCGGCCGATGCCGAAGCCCTGGCTGCCGCCGTGGCTGCCATCCGCCGCGGCGACATCAACGCGGCGCAGCAGGCGGTGCCGGGCATGCTGCTCTTCGGCACCTCCGCTTCGGCCGCCACTGAACCCGTGCCTACCGCGGGAACCTCTGCCACCCGGGTAGTGGATACAGCCCCGTCCACCTCCGCCCTGCCTACCGTCGCCGGCGCCTCCGTGGCAGCCGACGACGCCCGGACGGGCCAGCTCGCGGCCTCGCGTGACTGGTCTGACGAGGACGACGTGGACTACGACGGCGACACTCCCGAGGACGTCGAGGAGGAAAAGCGGGGCCGCAGCCCGTGGACCATCCCGCTGATTGCCCTGCTGGTGCTGATCCTGGCCGGCGCGGTGACCTTCTTTGTGCTCGCCGGATCCGATAACGATGCAGAGGATCCTGCTCCGGCTACCTCGTCCTCGGCGCCCAGCCCGTCCCGGACCGCCTCACCGTCGCAGACCCCGTCCGAGACGCCGAGTCCCAGTGACGAGGAGATCAGCATCGTTTCAGCCTCCTACGAGGGACGGCCCGTCAACGAAGTGGCAAACGAGCTCAGCAACCTGGGCCTGCAGGTCAACCGCCTCCCTGTTGCCGACGCGGACGTTCCCGAGGGAATTGTCATTGAGGTCAATCCCTCCGGCCTGCTTAATCGCGGGGATGCGGTGACGGTGGTGTACTCCTCCGGACCGGAAATGGTTTCCGTGCCCTCACTGCAGGGCCAGACCGAAGAGACGGCCCGGCAGCGGATTGTGGACGCCGGACTGGTCCCGGTCAACGGCGGAACCCAGCCGTCCAATGAGCGGCCCGGCACGGTTATCGCCGTGAATCCCACCGAGGGAACCGCTGTGCCGCAGGGTTCCAACGTCACCTACTACATTGCAGCGGAAGCGGCGCCGGCGCCTACCCAGACACCGCAGCCCACGCCGACGACGGCGGCCACCCCGGATAGCAACGGCGGTGCCAGCGTCGGCAGTTCAAACTTCTCCACGCAGTCCCTGCCTTCCGTTCCCGACAACTCGACCATCGGCAACTAACCAATATGAGCGCAGACTTCCTTCGAGGGCAGCCCACCCTCAACACCGACAACGTCCTGAACGGACGTTACGAGGTTGGTGAATTGATTGGGCGCGGAGGCATGGCGGATGTCTACCTCGGCCGGGACATCCGGCTGGGGCGGACCGTCGCCATTAAAGTGCTGCGTCCGGATCTGGCCAGGGATCCGCTCTTCCAGTCCCGGTTCCGCCGTGAGGCCCAGGCAGTAGCGGGGCTCAACCATCCGTCAGTGGTGTCGGTGTACGACACCGGCGACCAGGAGTCACCGGCCACCCGGGACGATGTCCGGCTCCCCTACATCGTGATGGAGTACGTGCCCGGCAGGACCCTGCGGGACCTGATCAAGGGCGGGGAACTCACCATTGAGCGCTCGGTGGACTACGTGCTCGGGGTGCTCGCAGCCCTGGATTACAGCCACCGTTCGGGAATTGTGCACCGGGATATCAAGCCCGCCAACGTGATGGTGACGACCGACGGCGGGGTCAAGGTCATGGATTTCGGCATAGCCCGTGCCATGGCGGATTCCGCTGCCACCATGACCCAGACGCAGGCTGTCATCGGCACTGCCCAGTACCTCTCACCCGAGCAGGCACGCGGTGAGACCGTGGATGCCCGCAGCGATCTTTATTCTGCTGCCTGCCTGTTCTTCGAGCTGCTGACCGGACGGCCGCCCTTCGTGGGCGAAAGTCCCGTCTCTGTCGCCTACCAGCATGTGCGCGAACAGCCGGTTGCCGCCAGCAGCCTGAATCCGGAGGTTCCGGCCGCCCTGGACAGCATTCTGGAGCGCGGCCTGGCAAAGGACCGCAACCACCGGTACCAGACGGCCCGTGAATTCCGGGAAGCCCTGCTCGCTGCACGCGACGGCGGACCGGCCACGGCTGCTACACAGGCCATTGGTTTTCCTGCGTCGGAGCACTCCAACGGTGCACCGCCGGCCGGCAGCACCGGCCCGGTGACCGAAGCAGTTTCCTCCGGCCCCCTGGAGGAACCCCGCACCCGGGCCATGGCCAAGGTCCTTGCCGGCGGTTCGCTGACCGCCGACGGCAATCACGACGATTCCCATGAGGAGGACCACCCGGCCCTCGCCATCGGTTCCACCGGCGACCGCGATCCGCAGCAGAAGGCCCGCCGCACGGCCTGGACCACGGTATTCGTTGTCCTGCTGGTCCTGGTTCTGGGGGTTGTTGGATTCGTCGGCTGGAATACGCTGAATGCCGAGCCTCCGGCGCCTCCCACCGCGGTGATGCCCTCGGTGGAGGAGAAATCCCAGACCGACGCAATGAACGCCATCATCGAAGCCGGTTTTGACCCGCCCACCATCACCGAGGAATACAGCAACGACGTCGACTCAGGACTGGCCATCCGCACGTCCCCGGCGGCGGGTGCCGAGGTTCCACTGGAGGAAAGCGTCACTTTGTACGTCTCAAAGGGGCCGTCCAGCGCCGTGATTCCGGAGAACCTTGCCGGGATGACGGAATCCGCCGCCCGGGATGTACTGCGCGGCCTCAATTTGAAGGGCGGAACCACCATTGAGGCGGACAGTTCCACCGTGCCCGACGGACGGGTTCTGGGCACCAATCCTGCGGCGGGCACCTCGGTACCGGTCGAATCGGAAGTCGACATTGTGCTTTCCAACGGGTTGGTCACTGTGCCCGACGTTCTCGGCCTGCCGGCGGATCAGGCGGAAGCCACCCTGCTGGGTCCGGATTTCCTCCTCACCCCCAAAATCACGGAGGTCGAGTCCGCAGATGCCGAACCCGGCACGGTCATAGAGCAGAGCATTCCGGCGGGCACCAAGACGGCGCCCAGCAGCACGGTCTTCCTGTCCGTGGCGAAGGCACCTGCCCCGGAGGAAAAACCCAGCCCGTCGCCGTCGGCCACCAATTCGCCGGCGTCATCCGACCAGCCGCAGGGGCGCCGCCGTTAGGCCGGTGCCGGCAGGGACCGGGACGCCAGGTCCGCCACCGAGGTGTTTGAAATGAGCGGGCTGAGACTGGCTGCGTGCGTGGCCGCTCCGGCGAGTCCTGCGGATTCGAGCCAGTTTCCCAGCATCTGGTAGCCACCCTCGGTCAGAACCGATTCGGGGTGGAACTGGACGCCGGACAGGGGTGCAGTCGAATGACGCAGTCCCATGATGATCCCGCTGGCAGTGCGTGCCGTCACTTCCAGATCGGCCGGAATGCTGTCGGCCACCGCAGCCAGTGAGTGGTACCGGGTTGCGGTCAGCGGGCTGGGAAGCCCGGAAAATACGTCCCGGCCTCCGTGTTCCACCTGCGAGGTTTTCCCGTGCATCAGTTCGGGGGCATGCGTAACGGTTCCGCCGTAGGCCTCTGCCAGCGCCTGGTGCCCCAGACAGATCCCGAGCATGGGGGTTCCCGTGCTCCCGCACCAGCGGATCAGTTCGACGCTGACACCGGCCTCCGCGGGCGTGCCCGGACCGGGGGAGACCAATACACCGTTGTGTTCGGCGGCGAGCTTCACCGCATCCTCGATGCTCAGGTCATCATTGCGGACCACGGTGGTTTCGGCGCCCAACTCCCGGAGGTAGCCGACCAGCGTGTAGACAAAGCTGTCGTAATTATCGATCACCAGAATACGGGTGCTCATAGTGCTAGGAACCGCCAATCGTTGAATCCTCGGAGGAGGGAAAGAAGCTGTTCTCCGCGAGCCATGGGAAGACATATTCCATGAGCGCCAGCACGGCCGCGGCAATCAGCACCGCGGACAGGAGAATCCGGACCCACAACGGACCGGGAAGGTGCCGGAAGATCCATCCATACATTTTAGCGACCTCCGGTGGTGTTGGCGGCAACCGTCTGCGCTATCTCGGCCGGGGGCCCGGCGGAGAGGGGCTGCCAGGTGTCCATCGCCGCGTAGGCAATGATGCGTTCCTGCGAACCGAAGCGGGGGTTGCAGCTGGTCAGGGTCAGGAACCGTTCGGTGGGGATGGCGGCAGGATCCGTAGGGACGGGCGCAATCACGTCCACCCGGTTCGGCAGCACCACCTGGGTATTGCGGTAAACATAGGTGTAGTAGCCGTCCCGGGTCTGCACATAGACGCGGTCCCCGGGCACCAGCGTATGGATGGCATCCAGGGATTTGCCGTGGGTCTGCCGGTGGCCGGCCACGGCGAAGTTACCTATCTCCCCGGGCATGGCCGTGGAGGGGTAATGCCCCAGTCCCAGCCGGTCCAGGACCGCCGTTCCCACCCCGCTGCTTACCGGCACGGCATAGTCCGCACCGAACCGGGGAACGTACACAATGGCAAACGTGTCGCCCTCGGTTTCCACCGGAGGCAACACCGCCGGGTCACCGTAATCCTGTCCCGGCGGACCCGGATCGGTTTCGGGCAATTCGAAGTCCTGCACCAGGTCACGGATGGCGTCCTGCTGGGCCCGACCGGACTCGATGTTGGTCCACCACAGCTGCCAGGCCACGAAGAGGACAAGGATGAGTCCCGCCGTGATCAGCAGCTCGCCGGCCACCTGAACGGCCATGCGTATTTTGCCGCCTGGCTGCCTGCGGGGCCCCGGAGGGGTGCCGCGGACACCGCTGCGGGTCCGAGCGGTGGCTGGGGATTCGGCCAAGGACTCTCCTTAGTTTCGGACAGCTGGCACCGTCCTGCGAACCTAGGATACTCTGCGCCCGGAATTCGCTAGGATGGCAGGAAAGGGACGCCGCACAGGCTGTACCGCGACCACTGTTCACGACAGTGTTTCGCTGCGCACCCGACCCGCCGTCCCAGTCCGCGACTACAAGACCACCGGCATTTGCGTAAGCCGGTTCCCCCAGGAGGATCCGTGCCTGAGTCCAAATCCCGCAAGAAGCCCGCCAAGGCTGCGGCCCCCGCTGCAACGTCGTCAGCGCCCAAGCCCAATCCCGTTTGGTACAAACCGGTGATGTTCGGGCTGATGATCCTTGGTCTGTTGTGGATCATCACGTATTACATCACCCAGGGACAGTTTCCGATCCCGGCATTGGGGGCCAGCAACATCTTGGTGGGCTTCGGCATCGCCATTGTCGGTTTCCTGATGACCACGCGCTGGCGCTGACGTTAACTTCCCCGGCTTCCCGGTGCCGCTGTCAGGCACCGGGAAGCCTTTTTTGTGCCCCGGAGCGTCACTATCCCCTTAAACCACGTTGTTCACAGCTTGTGCACGGAGTTATCCACAGGTGTGGGAAACTCTGTGGGTTACTTCGCCAACTTCCTTGCAAATAAAGGGATCCAGGTTATCCACACCTGTGGAATTACATGTGTGTAAGTCTTCACAGGCTATGGATAACCCTGTGGATCGCTGAGTACGTGCCTGAACTACACCGCTGTTAGTTATTAACACTGTGGGTATCCCTGTGGATAACTTTTGGCCACTTCCGTCGGGTTAAACGGCTGTGCCCGCCGGATCTACCGACGGGCACAGCAGCGCAAGGAGTTGGGCTAGACGGGCGAAATCCCCAGGGGTGGCGCCCACAGCACGGCCGCCGCCACCAGCACCAGCACAATGGCGGCCAGCCCGCCGAACTGGATGGCGGTCCGGTGCTTGCCTTTGGGTGCGTAGGCAAGCACGGCGGCACACGCTGCTCCGGTGAGGAGCCCTCCCACGTGGGCCTGCCAGGCAATGCCGGGAAATACAAAACCGATGACCAGGTTCAGCCCCAGCAGGATCAGCAGTGAGCGCAGCTCACCCCGGCGCTGGCGGATCACTACGAAAAGGGCACCGAAGAGTCCGAAGACCGCTCCGGAGGCACCCACCACCGCTACGTTCGCCGCAGCCAGGTACATGACGCCTACGGAACCGCCGAAGGCGGAGATCAGGTACAGCAGTGCGAACCGGGTTCGGCCAAAAAGCGGTTCCAGGCTGCGTCCCAGGAACCAGAGCGCATACAGATTAAACGCGATGTGGACTATCCCGGTCTGGGAATGCAGGAACGCCGAGGTCAGCATGCGCCACGGCTCGGCATCAGTCAGCCGGGGGATGTATCGGAAGGCGTCGGTGAAGGACGGCACTATCTGCTGCAGCAGGAATGCCCCTGCGCAGATGGCCATGATGGTGATGGTGACAACGGGTTTCCCGTTCCGTGCCACCTGTCCTCCGTACGGGGTGCGGTAGACCGGCTGGGCCTTTTTCTGCGCATTGAAGCAGTCCACGCACTGGACGCCTACTGCGGCATTCTGCTGGCACTCCGGGCAGGCCGGGCGTCCGCAGCGCTGGCAGCGGATATAGCTGACCCGATCCGGATGGCGGGGACATACAGGTACCTGCGACGCCGGCACCTCGGCCGGCACTCCATAGGACATTGCGGGAACTCCCGGATAGAGGAAATGCCCCGGCCGGAGACTCCGGCCGGGGCAGTGCCGGACAGGCTAGAGCTGCTCGACGGTGATGTTGTTGATGACCACGTCTTCGGTCGGCTTGTCGCGGCCGTCAGTGGAAACCGCGTTGAGCTGGTCCACCAGTGCACGGGACTCGTCGTCTGCCACTTCACCGAAGATGGTGTGCTTGCCCTGCAGCCAGGTGGTGGGTACGGAGGTGATGAAGAACTGGGAACCGTTGGTGCCCCGGCCCATCTGCACGCCGGCATTGGCCATGGCCAGCTTGTACGGCGTGGAGAAGTCCAGATCCGGGTTGATCTCGTCGTCGAACTGGTAGCCGGGTCCGCCGGTACCGCGGCCGAGGGGATCGCCGCCCTGGATCATGAAGTCCTTGATGATCCGGTGGAAGATCGTGCCGTCGTAGAGCGGACGGCTGGTCTTCTCACCCGTTGCCGGATCGGTCCACTCGATTTCACCGGTGGCCAGACCGACGAAGTTCTTGACCGTCTTGGGGGCGTGGTTGCCGAACAGGTTGACACGGATGTCACCCATGGACGTGTGGATGGTTGCTTTTGCTGTAGGAATAGCAGTCATAAGGACATTCTTCCACGGCGCCTGTTTACATGGGCGGAAACCGCATTGTTCAGCGCACAGTGAAAACCGGGCCTCACCGAGGCTGTCAATAGCAGAGAGCCGCGCGAACACGTAGGCTAAGGCTGAAACGACACTATCCCGGGAGGTAGTTTTGAAGAAGGACCGCATCACGCATGATCTGGAAGCCAACGTCGCCGCAGGCCTTGGCACTGCACGGGACTGGGCAACGCCCAAGGTCGAGGCAGCCAAAGGCTGGGCCGTTCCGCGCATCGAAAAGGGGATAGAGACTGCTTCTCCCAAAATCCAGGACGGCATCAAGCGCGCCGCTGACGAAATCGCCCACGGCGTCGCCACCGTCACGCCCCGCATTCAGGGCGGACTGGAAAAGGTAGGCCCGCGCATCAGCCATGCCGTGGATGAAGCCACCCCTCGGATCCAGAGCACCCTGGACCGGGCAACTCCGGCACTGAACACCGCCAAGGACCGTGTGGTGGATGATTTCCTTCCGACCCTGTCCACCCGCATCGGCGAAACCGCCGACACCGTCTCGCGCAGCCTGACCGCTGCAAACGTGCCGGTACAGACCGCCGTCGCCAAGGTGACCGGTAACAAGAAGGCCGTGAAGCGCGCACAGAAGGCCGCCGCTGAAGCAGCCAAGAAGGCACGGAAGAACCAAAAGGGCGGAAAGGGCTGGCTGATCTTCGGCATCATCGCCGCAGCCGTCACGGCCGGCGTTGCCGCCTGGCGCGCCTCCCGTCCGGTCGAGGACCCGTGGAAGACTCCGGCTCCCCAGCCGGCCCGCACCTCCCCGGCTCCCAGCCCGGCGGCTACCGCCCCCAAGCCGGCCGAGCCGGCTACTCCGGCGCCGGTCGAGGTGCCCAAGCCGAAGCCGGCCGCCGCACCGGCCGACAAGGCCGAGGAAAAGACCGCCGGTTCCGAGACCAAGGAAACTGTTGCCAGCATCAAGGAAGCAGCCGAACGCGCTGCCTCCCGCTCCGCTGACAAGGCCTCCGAGTCAGGCAAGCACACCAAGGAAGCTGCCAGCGAGGCCAAGGAAGCTGTGAAGCCTTCCGGTGCCCACTCGGAGAACAACACCGGCAAGAAGTAAGCCACAACCGGCCGGCGTGCCGGAAGTGAAAACAGAGAAGGAGGGTCCCGCATGCGGGGCCCTCCTTCTCTGTGTCCGGCATCAGCCGTTCCTGGACCTAGAGTTCCCCTCCGAGTGCCGGCGGCGCCGGGGGAACCACGGGGGCCGCTGCGGCGGCACGTCGGCGGCTGCGTCCCTGCCCGGCCACCACCACGGCAAGGCCAGCCAGGATCAGCGCCAGTCCCGCGTACGTGCCCGCCGGCAGCTGCTCCTGGAGGAAGACGGCCGCCAGGATGGCCGCACCCGGGATTTCCAGCAGGATGATCATGGAGACCACCAACGGACTGATCACTGCGAGCAAATGGTTGAACACGGTGTGGCCCAGAATCTGGGCCACCAGCGTAACGGCCAGGATCCCCAGCCACGCTGCAGGCGGAAAGCCTACTATCGGCTGCCTGAAGGCCGCACACAGCCCCAGCAGGAGCACCGCGCAGGTTCCGTAGCAAAGCGTGGTGTACGTTCCCGTAGACATCGTTTCGCGGGCTTTGCCGCCGGCGATCGTGTAGATCCCGGCCAGCGCGCCGCCGGCAACGGCGAGGAGATCCCCAATCAGCGCTTCCCGGGACAGCCCCAGGTCAAACCCGGATATGACCACCACGCCCGCAAAGGCAGCGGCCAGGCCTGCCAGCACCACCGGAGCAACCCGGATGCCCCGCAGGACGTTGAACAGGGCGATCCATCCTGCCTGCAGGCACACCAGAGCCGTAGCGGCAGCCACTGACGTCATCTGCAGGGCGGTAATAAAGCAGGCGAAGTGCAGCGCCAGGGCCGTGGCCGCCACCGCGGTCCATTTGTAATCCCGCCCCGTGAGAGCCCGGAAGGCACTCCGGTGGATCGCTGCCGCGGGTGCGCCCATCAGCACTGCCCCAATGGCGTTGCGCCAGAAGGCGATGGCCAGGGCGGGTGCAGCGGTAGCCGCCATGATCGGCCCGGATGCCGAGACACCCAGCACGCCCACCAGGGCGAGGAAAATATTCACAGGCCAACAGTAGTGCAGCGCGGTGCCTCTCCGGTGCCGGGATTCCGTGCGCGCTGGTTAACGCAGAAGGTCCCCGCTCCGATGAGCGGGGACCTTCTGTTTCGGTGGAGGCACGGGGACTCGAACCCCGAACCCCCTGCTTGCAAAGCAGGTGCGCTACCAATTGCGCCATGCCCCCGAAATGAGAACTTATCCAGTATAACCTACCGTTTCCGGTTTGCGTGCCAGATAAATTTTCCGGAGTTATTCGACCTTGTCGGTCGAATCCTTCCATACGGTCTTCTCCGCAGCAGTTTCCTGCCACTTTTTGAAGGCGAAGATTCCCGCGGCAGCTGCGGCCGCAAGTGCGAGCAACTTTTTCACGGAATTCTCCTTACCGTTGCGGTCCACCTTTTTCAAGGTGTTCCGTGGGCGTACCAGGACTTGAACCTGGGACCTCTTCGTTATCAGCGAAGCGCTCTAACCGCCTGAGCTATACGCCCCGAACCTCTTCGGGCCGAGATATGACTTTACCGCACCTTCGGCGCGGCGCCAAATCGAGGTGTTTTCCGGTTCCGGACGGGCTCTTGCAGCCCGTCCGGAACCGACACAATCAGTCGTCCGTCAGTGTCACGCCGATGCCGCCCACGAGGGTGGAGGCGATGTTGTACAGGACGGCAGCGAGCATCGACAGCGCCGTCAGGAGCAGGACATTGACCACCGCGATGATGGTTGCAAAGGAGACCACCTGTCCCAGGGAGGCGAAGTCGCGCAGGTCGAATCCGCCGGATTCGCTGCCCGCAATCTCGCCCAGCAGGGTGTTGACCCGGTCGAAGATTCCGGTCAGGTCCAGGACGGTCCAGAGGACAATCGCTGCCACCACGGTGACGACGCCGAGCGCCACCGACAGCAGGAACGCCATTTTCAGGACGGACCAGGGATCGATCTTGCTCACCAGCAGGCGCGCCTTGCGGGCCTTGGCCTTGGGCACGGGCTTTACCAGCGGCTGCCGGTTGGCCGAGGCGCTCTGACCGCCTCCAGGACGCTGGGCGGGGCGGGCGGGGGTTTTCACCCGCGGTCCGCCGCCCGAAGACGACCTAGGGCTTGAGTTGGTCGAGCTCACTCGTTACCTCCATCTTGTTCCGGCTGTGCATCTGGCTCAACCGTTTTGTCTGTAGACAACGGTACTTCATCGCCCGAAGCCTCTATAGGTTCCACACCGTCGGATACCTGAGCCGGCTCGGAAGTTACGCCGTCGGCGTCCTCATCCTCTTCGACCGCCAGGTCCCGTTCGGAGTTCCGGGCAACCGCGATGATGCGGTCATTCTTGTCCGGCTTGGCGAAGATAACGCCCATGGTGTCGCGGCCCTTGGCCGGCACACCGGTCACGGAGGAACGGACCACCTTGCCGCCCTGCATCACCACCAGGACCTCGTCCTCCTCCTGCACCACCATGGCACCGACCAGGTGTCCGCGGTCCTCGGCCAGCTTGCCGACCTTGATGCCAAGACCGCCGCGGCCCTGGACCCGGTATTCATCGGCGCTGGTGCGCTTGGCGTAGCCGCCATCGGTCACGGTGAAGACGAAGGAGTCCTCCGTGACGACGTCGGCCGCCAGGAGTTCGTCATCCTCGCGGAACTTCATGCCGGTGACGCCGGAGGTGGCCCGGCCCATCGGCCGCAGGGCCTCGTCGGTGGCGGTGAAGCGCAGCGACTGGCCCATCTTGGAAACCAGCATGAGGTCATCGGTTTCGGCGACCAGCTGGGCGGAAACCAGTTCGTCGCCGTCACGCAGGTTGATGGCAATGACGCCGGCGGACCGGTTGGTGTCATAGTCCGCCAGCCGGGTCTTCTTCACCAGGCCGCGCTTGGTGGCGAGCACCAGGTACGGGGCGGCCTCGTAGTCCGGCAGCGCAAGCACCTGGGCAATGTGCTCATCCGGCTGGAAGGCCAGCAGGTTGGCCACGTGCTGGCCCTTGGCATCACGGCCGCCCTCGGCCAGTTCGTAGGCCTTGGCGCGGTATACGCGGCCCAGGTTCGTGAAGAACAGCAGCCAGTGGTGGGTGGTGGTGACGAAGAAGTGCTCGACGACGTCGTCCCCTCGCAGCTGGGCGCCGCGGATCCCCTTGCCGCCGCGGGCCTGCTGGCGGTAGTTGTCGCTGCGGGTCCGCTTCACATAGCCGCCGCGGGTAATGGTGACCACCATTTCCTCTTCGGGAATGAGGTCTTCCATGCTCATGTCGCCGTCGTAACCCATGAGGATCTTGGTGCGCCGGTCATCGCCGTACTTGTCGGAGATTTCCTGCAGCTCTTCGCTGACAATCGCCCGCTGGCGCTCCTCGGAGGCCAGGATGACGTTGTATTCGGCGATTTCGGCTTCGAGTTTGGCGTGCTGGTCCTGGATCTTCTGGCGTTCCAGTGCGGCCAGGCGGCGCAGCTGCATGTCCAGGATGGCCTGGGACTGGATCTCGTCGATTTCCAGCAGGCCCATCAGGCCGGTGCGGGCATCCTCAACGGTGGAAGAGCGGCGGATCAGGGCGATGACCTCATCCAGCGCGTCCAGGGCCTTGA
Source organism: Arthrobacter sp. MDT1-49-2 (assembly GCF_059090185.1). Lineage (NCBI taxonomy): Bacteria > Bacillati > Actinomycetota > Actinomycetes > Micrococcales > Micrococcaceae > Arthrobacter > Arthrobacter sp. MDT1-49-2. The sequence goes on along the minus strand of NZ_JBNHFK010000008.1, from coordinate 113,743 downwards.
GCAGGCCGCGCAGGATGTGGGCTGCCTCCTCGGCCTTGCGCAGCCGGTACCGGGTGCGCCGGACAATGACTTCGAGCTGGTGGGTGACCCAGTGCCGGATGAAGGCATCCAGGGACAGGGTGCGGGGCACGCCGTCCACGATGGCCAGCATGTTGGCGCCGAAGTTTTCCTGCAGCTGGGTGTGCTTGTAGAGGTTGTTCAGCACCACCTTGGCCACGGCGTCGCGCTTGAGCACAATCACCAGGCGCTGGCCGGTGCGGCCGGAGGTTTCATCGCGCATATCGGCGATGCCGGTGATCTTGCCGTCCTTGACCAGTTCGGCAATCTTGACGGCAAGGTTGTCCGGGTTGGCCTGGTAGGGGAGTTCGGTGACCACCAGGCAGGTACGGCCCTGGAGTTCCTCCACGTTGACCACGGCACGCATGGTGATGGACCCGCGGCCGGTCCGGTACGCGTCCTCGATGCCCTTGTGGCCCAGGATGGTGGCGCCGGTGGGGAAGTCGGGTCCCTTGACGCGGCGGATCAGTTCCTCGAGCAGGACGTCGTTCGGGGCGTCCGGGTTCTGCAGGTACCACTGCACGCCGTCGGCCACTTCCCGCAGGTTGTGCGGGGGAATGTTGGTGGCCATGCCCACCGCGATGCCGGAGGAACCATTGACCAGCAGGTTCGGGAACCGGGAAGGAAGAATGGTCGGTTCCTGGTTGCGGCCGTCGTAGTTGTCCTGGAAGTCGACGGTTTCCTCGTCGATGTCCCGGACCATTTCCATGGCCAGCGGGGCCATCTTGGTTTCCGTGTACCGCGGGGCGGCCGCGCCGTCGTTGCCGGGGGAACCGAAGTTGCCCTGGCCCAGGGCCAGCGGATAACGCATGGTCCAGTCCTGGATCAGGCGGACCAGTGCATCATAAATGGCCGAGTCGCCGTGCGGGTGGTACTGGCCCATGACTTCGCCGACCACGCGGGCACACTTGTTGAAGGAGCGGTCCGGGCGGTAGCCGCCGTCGAACATCGCGTAGAGCACGCGCCGGTGCACCGGCTTCAGGCCGTCGCGTACGTCCGGCAGGGCGCGGCCGACGATCACCGCCATGGCGTAGTCAAGGTAGGAGCGCTGCATCTCGGTCTGCAGGTCAATCTGCTCGACCCGGTCAGTCAGTGCGGTCCCGGCCAGGGGAGTCTCGTCCCCGGTTACCTCGGGAGTCTCATCACTCATTGGTTCTGCTTCCGTTCTAAGTTCGCTAAAGTCCTTGCCCACCGGCTGCGGGGCCGGTTCCCGGTACCGCTAGATGTCCAGGAAGCGCACGTCCTTGGCGTTCTGCTGGATAAAGCTGCGGCGGGACTCGACGTCTTCGCCCATCAGGACCGAGAAGACCTGGTCCACGGCGGCCGCGTCATCCATGGTGACCTGCAGCAGCGTGCGGTGATCCGGGTCCATGGTGGTGTCCCAGAGCTCGGTGTAGTCCATCTCGCCCAGGCCCTTGTAACGCTGGATGCCGTTGTCCTTGGGCAGGCGCTGGTTGTTGGCCAGGCCGCGGGCAATGACCTCGTCCCGTTCCCGGTCGCTGTAGACGTAGTCGTGAGCGTGGTTGGACCACTTGATGCGGTACAGCGGCGGCTGGGCCAGGTACACGTAGCCGTTTTCAATCAGCGGACGCATGTAGCGGAACAGCAGCGTCAGCAGCAGCGTGGTGATGTGCTGGCCGTCAACGTCGGCATCGGCCATCAGCACGATCTTGTGATAGCGGGCCTTCTCCACGTCGAAGTCCTCGCCGATACCCGCACCAAAGGCGGTGATCATGGCCTGGACTTCGGCGTTGCTGAGGGCGCGGTCAAGGCGGGCGCGTTCCACGTTCAGGATCTTGCCGCGCAGCGGCAGGATGGCCTGGGTTTCCGGGTTGCGGCCGCGGACGGCGGAGCCGCCGGCCGAGTCACCCTCCACAATGTAGATTTCGGACTTCGAGGGGTCCTTCGAGGAGCAGTCCTTGAGCTTGCCCGGCATGCCGCCGGACTCCAGCAGGCCCTTGCGGCGGGTGGATTCGCGCGCCTTGCGGGCCGCCAGCCGGGCCTGGGAAGCCTGGATGGACTTGCGAATGACATCGCGGGCCGGACCCGGGTTGCGTTCCAGCCAGTCACCGAGCTGGTCGGTGACCACGCGCTGGACAAAGCCCTTGACCTCGGAGTTGCCCAGCTTGGTCTTCGTCTGGCCTTCGAACTGCGGCTCGGCGAGCTTGACCGAGATGACGGCGGTCAGGCCCTCACGGATGTCGTCGCCCGTGAGGTTGTCATCCTTTTCCTTGATGATGTTCTTCTCGCGCGCATACCGGTTGATCAGGGACGTCATGGCGGCACGGAAACCCTCTTCGTGGGTTCCGCCTTCATGGGTGTTGATCGTGTTCGCGTAGGTGTGGACGCTCTCGGAGTACGCGGTGGTCCACTGCATGGCCATTTCCACGGCCATTTTCTTATCCGAATCCTCGGTCTCGAAGGCAATGACGTCGTTGTGCACAACCTCGACCTTCTTGGAGGAGTTCAGGTGCTTGACGTAATCCAGCAGCCCGTCGGCGTAGAGGTAGTCCACGCTGCGGTGCTTCGGCGCGGCGTCTTCGGCGGTTTCGGAGGCATCCGTGATCTCCTCGGCCTCCTCCTCCAGCGTGCGCTCATCCGTCAGCCGGATCCGCAGGCCCTTGTTCAGGAAGGCCATCTGCTGGAAACGCGCGCGCAGCGTTTCAAAGTCGAACTCGGTGGTTTCGAAAATCTCCGGGTCCGGGTAGAAGGTCTGGGTGGTGCCGGTTTCCTCGGTCTGCTCGCCCTGGCGCAGCTCACCCACAGGATGACCGCCGTTGGCGAAGCTCTGGCGCCAGACGAAGCCCTGCCGGCGCACTTCGGTCTCCACCCGTGCGGAGAGTGCGTTGACCACGGAGATGCCCACGCCGTGCAGGCCGCCGGACACGGCGTAGCCGCCGCCGCCGAACTTGCCGCCCGCGTGCAGGATGGTCATGACCACCTGCACCGTGGGGATTCCCTCGGTGGGGTGCAGGTCCACGGGAATACCGCGCCCGTTATCCGTGACGCGCACGCCGCCGTCGGCCTGCAGGACCACCTCGATATGGTCGCAGTAGCCTGCCAGCGCCTCATCAACGGAGTTGTCCACCACTTCATAGACCAGGTGGTGTAGGCCGCGCGGGCCGGTGGAACCGATGTACATGCCGGGGCGTTTACGGACGGCCTCGAGGCCTTCAAGAACCGTGATTTCATTCGCGCCGTATTCCACGGGGGTGGCCTTTTCCGGGGCGCTATGGTCCTCTGGTGTTACCTCTGAGTTGTCCATCTCATTGTCGTTAGCCACAGGTGCTGTCGACTCCTCTTGTGTTCGTCAGAATTGAGCCTCCCCAGCGGACAGGCATCTCCACTCTCAATTCTACCGCGCCGGAGGTGGCAAACCTGTCCAAAACACCCTCTGACAAGCCAATAATGACGCTTTGCAGGGAATCGGAGCGCCCTTGATAGGGCCGGATACGCCCCAGGGGGTTTCCCGGCCCCCAGGCGGCTCCTGTCCGGGCGCGGTTTTCGGCCCCGTCGTGCTGCAATAGGAGCCGGAGTGGCGGGGTTCCGGCCTATCTGCGCTTATCCGTACGTGTCCCGGGGGCCTCGGCCCTTGACGCTGCGCATACCCTTGCGCCAGTTGGGGGCGGCCGGGCCGATCACGTCTATTTTCGTCACGACGCCGGGACCCAGTTCCGCATCAAACCGCGCAATCAGTGTGTCCCGCAACAGGCGCAGCTGGGTGGCCCAGGCGGTCGAATCGCAGCGTACCTGCACCGTGGTGTCGGAGAAGGATTCCGGGGTGCAGTGGGCGCTGACCTCGCTGCCCACCAGTTCCTCCCACCGGGAAATCACCGACCCCACGGCCACGGGGGAGTTCCAGCCGCGTTCACTGACAAAACGCGTAAAGACCTTCCCCAGTCCCTGCGGGTCTCGTCCAACGTATTCACCGGGGACAAACGGCGTCTGCTGGCGGCGGCCGGTTTTGCGCCGTGTCGCCGGGGTCCGCTGGTTTCCGCGGGCCTGGGCGGCCTGGCGCATCCGGTTCAGCTGCTCCCGGGCGGCATCCGGCCGGTCATCGGCGTCCTCAAACCGGGGACCGTTTGCCGCAGACGGGGGCAGCGGCGGGTCTGTTTCAGGCAACGGGCACACTGATGCCTCCGGGGACCACATTGATGACCCGTCCGGCCAGGGCCTCGGGGATGTCATCGCCCACGGCAGCCGTGACCAGGACCTGTTCCGCGCCGGCGACGATTCCGGCAAGCCGGCGCCGCCTCTGCACGTCCAGCTCGGCAAAAACATCATCCAGGATCAGGATGGGGCCCGCCCCCGGAGTGGGATCGTCGCTGGTGAGCAGGTAATACGAGCCCAGCCGCAGCGCGAGGGCGAAGGACCAGGTTTCCCCGTGCGAGGCATAACCCTTTGCCGGTGCCTGGCCCAGGATCAGTTCCAGCTCGTCACGGTGGGGACCGACCAGGGAGATGCCCCGGTCGAGTTCGCGCCGCCGGTTGGCAGTGAAGGCCGCAAGGAACCGCTCGGTCAGGGCGGGCACGTCCAGGCCGTACAACTCGTCCGGATCCTGCTCGCCTTCCACGGCGCCGTCGTCGTTGACCGATCCCTGCAGCGTGGACCGGTAGACGGCCCGGGCGGTTTTCGAACCGTCCGTCAGATCCCGGTAGGCCTCCGACAGGTGCGGCTGCAGACGCTGCAGTGCCTCCAGCCGGGCCGCCACCAGCTGTGCGCCGGCGACTGCCATGTGCTGGTCCCACACTTCCAGCGTTGCCTCGTGGGCAGAGGTGAAACGGCCTGCCGCCCGTGCGGATTTCAGCAGGGCGTTGCGCTGTTTGAGGACCCGCTCATAATCCGAACGGGTCGCCGCATGTCGGGGGACCAGGGACACTATCAGCTCGTCAAGGAAACGTCGTCTGTTCCCCGGATCGCCCTTGACCAGGGCAAGGTCCTCCGGCGCGAAAAGCACCGTTTTGCACAGGCCCAGAATGTCGCGCGCACGGACGGGGTTGGCACGGTTGATGCGGGCGCGGTTGCTGCGTCCGGGATTGATTTCCAGTTCGACGCCGGTGGCCTGGGACCCGCGGACCAGCCGGGCCCGGATCAGAGCCTGCGCGGCGTCAAAGTTGACCAGGGGCGCGTCGCTGCTGACGCGATGCGAGGAAAGGCCCGCCAGATAGCCGATCGCTTCCACAATGTTGGTTTTACCGGTGCCGTTCGGCCCGACGAACACTGTCACTCCCGGCTCGAGCCGGACATCCAGCTGGGGATAACTCCGGTATCCGGTCAGGGACAGGTGGTCAACGTACATTTGTGCTTCTTTCGTCCTTTCCCGTCCCCGGGGCCCGTGCAGGCTCTCTATCCACTGTACGCGGCCCGCTTATCCTTCATCCGGCCCGCCGCGCTCCGGCCGGCGAACCTCATGGCCGCCGAATTGGCGGCGCAAAGCAGCCACCATCCGCAGGGAGGGTGCATCCTGCCGGCGGGAGGCAAACCGTGCGTAGAGGGCTGCCGTTATGGCCGGTGCGGGAATGCCACTGGCAATGGCTTCCTCCACCGCCCAGCGGCCCTCACCGGAATCCTCAACGTATCCCCCGGTACCGGCCAGATCCGGATCCTCCGCCAGGGCCTGGACAGCGAGTTCCAACAGCCAGGACCGCACCACGGTCCCGTGCTGCCAAGCAGCGAGGATCCCGGGAACGTCCTCAATGACATCCTGGCCTGCAAGGAGTTCGTATCCCTCGGCATAGGACTGCATCAGACCGTATTCGATGCCGTTGTGCACCATTTTGGCGTAGTGCCCGGCACCGGTTTTCCCTGCGTGGACAAAGCTCTCACCGCGCTCTCCTGCCGGCCGCAGGGCGTCAAAGAGCGGCATGGCCCGGTGCACGTCATCGGCGTCACCGCCCACCATCAGCCCGTAGCCCTGATGCTGGCCCCGGATGCCTCCGGAGACACCGCAGTCAAGGAAGCGAATGCCCCGGTCTCCCAGTATCCGGGCGTTCCTGATGTCCTCAGTGAACCTGGAGTTGCCTCCGTCAATCACCAGGTCCCCCGGACCCAGAACCTCGGATAACGCGGTGATGGTTCCGGCGGTAGGATCCCCGGCCGGCACCATCACCCAGACAATCCGCGGGGAGGGAATGTCAGTGACCAGTTCTGCAAGTGAGGACACATCACTATGAACAGGGTCTCTGTCAAATCCTGTTACGTCGACATTGTTACGCCGCAATCGGTCGCGCATGCCGAAGCCCATTTTCCCGAGTCCGATGAGGCCGATGTGCATGTCAGCTTCTCTCTGTTGGGCTCCCGGGTCGGCGGTTGCGCGCCGCGGCGGACTACTGGTTTGGCAGGCGCACCGGCATCAGCAGGTAACGGTAATCGGCCTGATCATCACCAGTGAGTTCTTCCTGCGCCGAGATAACCGCCGGCTTGGGAGGTGTAGTGAAGGAAAAACGAACGTATTTGCTCGGGAACGCGCCCAGGCCCTCGCTCAGGTAGTGAGGATTGAAGGCAACCGTGATGTCGTCGCCAACCAGTGCTGCTTCCAATGCTTCCGAGGCCTGGGCATCCTCACCCGTGCCTGCATCAAGGGTGAGCTGACCGTCGGTAAAGGCCAGCCGTACCGGCGTATTGCGTTCGGCGACGAGGGAAACACGGCGGACAGCTTCGACCAGGGCATGGGTTTCCACGGTGGCGTGGATAGGCGTGTTTTCCGGGAAGAGGGAACGGATTTTGGGGTAGTCACCGTCCACCAGCAGGGACGTGGTCCGCCGGCCGCCGCTTTCGAAGCCGATCAGTTCGCTGTCCTCGGACAGTGCAATGTTCAGGTCGCCTGCTCCGCCAAGGGTTTTCGCCACCTCGTTCAGGGTCTTTGCCTTGACCAGGGCGCTGGTGGAAATCCCCGGAGTGGTGGGCTTCCAAGCCAGTTCGCGAAGGGCCAGCCGGTAGCGGTCAGTGGCCAGGAAAGTGATCAGATCATCTTCGATTTCCATCCGGACACCGGTGAGAATCGGCAGGGTGTCGTCGCGGCTTGCCGCAATGATCACCTGGGATACGGCCTGTGCAAAAGCATCGCCGTCCACCACGCCGCTGACGTCAGGCAGTGCCGGCAGCTCCGGATACTCAGCTTCAGGCATGGTGGCCAGGTTGAACCGGCTGTTGCGGCAGGTCAACGTCACCTTTGCACCGTCGGTTTCCACCTCAACGGGAGCGGAAGGAAGGCTCCGGCAGATTTCCGCGAGGAGGCGGCCGGACACCAGGATGGTGCCCTCTTCAGCCACATCGGCAGGGATCTGAAGACGTGCGGAGATTTCGTAGTCGAAGCTTGCAAGGCTCAGTGAACCGTTTTCAGCCTTGATCAGCAGCCCCGAAAGGACCGGAACCGGCGGACGCGGGGACAGGGAACGTGCTGTCCACGTAACGGCCTCAGCCAGGACATCCCGCTCAACTCTGAACTTCACTGAAGGGTGCCGCCTTTCGCAACGTACTTCTCAGTACAACTGAATCTGTCTGCAACTCATCTTGAGCTGTGGTGGGTGGTACTTGGGCAGCATCCGCGCTGCGGTACGGCCTAAGGAGCCGTACCGAGGTGCATGCGAATGACAACCATACTCTGTGACAGCTTAGCCCGGTCCGGTGCCGGATCGCACCGGAGTTCTTCTAGCTGCAGGAGCTGGAGCTGCCGGAGGAAGGAGGCTATCCGGTCTAGGCGTTTTTTGGTGTTCGTGTCGGTTGGTCCGAGGGGTGCTTGAGCTTAGTTGTTATTTGGTGGAACCGAATTTCTTAAGATCCGTAGTGTTAATAACTTCTGTGGATACTGTGGATAACCTGCCCCAGAGCCGCGTCCCGGCTGTTTAAGCCTGTTGATAACCTGTGGATCCGCCGCACCGGCTGTCCGCGGCGCTGTTGGAAACTTTTTTGGGATTCCGTGTATCCACAGGGAAGTGTGGGTAACCACCGGTTGTCCACCGAGTTATCCACACCCTTGTCCACAAATGTTAATTTTGAGCCCCTGCGGGGCTCTCCACACCGTGGTTCAGGCCTCGCGCTGCTGTTGCTTGATGCGGTTGGTCAGCTCCGTGACCTGGTTGTAGATGGCCCGGCGCTCAGCCATGAGTTCGCGGATCTTCCGGTCCGCGTGGATCACCGTGGTGTGGTCCCGTCCGCCCAGTTCCTGGCCGATTTTGGGAAGTGACATGTCCGTCAGCTCCCGGCACAGGTACATGGCGATCTGGCGGGCGGTTACCAGGGTGCGGGTCCGTGACTTGCTGCAGAGCTCTTCCAGACTGATCTGGAAGTACGCAGCCGTCTGTCCCAGGATCGATGCAGCGGTGATTTCCTGCGCGCCGTCGTCGGTAATCAGGTCCTTGAGCACGATTTCAGCCAGTCCAACGTCGACCTGCTGCCGGTTCAGGCTGGCGAACGCCGTCACGCGGATCAGGGCGCCCTCGAGCTCGCGGATGTTGGTGGAGATTTTCGAGGCGATGTACTCCAGCACATCGTCCGGGGCGCTGAGGCTGTCCCCGATGGCTTTTTTCCGCAGGATCGCGATCCGGGTTTCCAGTTCCGGCGGCTGCACATCGGTCAGCAGGCCCCATTCGAACCGGGACCGCATCCGCTCCTCAAACCCGGAGAGCTGCTTGGGCGGAAGGTCCGAGGTGATGACAACTTGCTTGTTGTGGTTGTGGAGCGCATTGAACGTATGGAAGAACTCTTCCTGGGTGGCGTCCTTGTTGGCCAGGAACTGGATGTCATCAATGAGCAGGATGTCCACGTTCCGGTAAAGCTGCTTGAAGCTGGCGCCCTCGTCATACCGGATGGAGTTGATGAAGTCGTTGGTGAACTCTTCCGAATTCACATAGCGCACCCGGATACCGGTATAGAGGTGGCGGGCATAGTGCCCGATGGCGTGCAGCAGGTGGGTCTTGCCCAGTCCCGAGTCACCGTAGATGAACAACGGGTTGTACGCCTTCGCCGGCGCCTCCGCTACCGCCACTGCCGCGGCATGGGCGAATCGGTTGGAGGAACCGATGACGAACGTCTCAAAGATGTACTTTGGGTTGAGCCGGCCGAATTCCTGGCTCGTGCTCGGCGGAGTGGGTGACGGCGCGCTTTCCCCCGACGGCACGGGGCTGGCGGCGGCGGGCTGTTCTTCCGGTTCCGGCTCCGGCTCCGCAACCGGGGTGAGATCGGCGTCGATAACGAAAGCGCACTGGATGTCCGCCTGGAAGACCCCGCGCAGTACTTCGTCGAGGATGTTCTTCAGCTGGGTCTGCAGGACTTCGCGGGTGAGCTCATTGGGTACAGCCACCAGCAGGGTGGTCCCGATCAGGCCCTGTGCCTGGGCAAGCACAACGAATCCTCGCTGCCGCGGGGTGACCCTGTCGTCTGTCTCCAGGGTCCGAATGACCTTGCGCCAGGAGCTGCCAACATCGTTGATTTCGTCCGTACCCACAAAAACCTCTCACGACGCCTCGCGGCTGTCTAAGAAAACCAGGGATCCCGGCGGGGACCCATGGCACTTCATCCACAGAGTTATACACAGTTGGTGGATAAAGTACCCGTCGCCAAGCCTAGAGGATGATTTACCGTCGTGGTAGCTGGAAATCCGCCGGATCAAGGGGCTGTCGGCTGTCTCACAGGCCGGTGTGCGGCCGGATACCCACAGCAGTTGTCCACAGGTGTTGAAAAAACCGCGTACACAGCCGGTGGACCGCCGGTTTGACTGGTGCCCGGGTGTCACCTAACGTTGAGTAGTCCTTTGTGTCTGCTATCTGTACTCACACATGCCCTGCAGGGGTTCTGGAAATCAGGGTCCAGGTCCGGGCGAGTACAGACAGACACATGAAAAAAGCGCCGCTTGTTCTTCCCCCTTGTCGCAACAAGTGCCGGCGCGACTCAAGATTGTCTTGGAGTAACTACCGTGAGCAAGCGGACTTTTCAGCCGAATAACCGCCGTCGTGCCAAGAAGCACGGCTTCCGCCTTCGCATGCGTACCCGTGCCGGCCGTGCCATCCTTTCCGCACGCCGTGGCAAGGGCCGTACCGAACTGTCGGCCTAAATAACCTCAAAGTTTGTCGATGCTGCCACTAAGCAGCTCTAGCCCGGATTCCAGGTGGTCTCAATGCTGGCCGTAAGGAATCGGGTAAGGGTATCGGCGGACTTTTCTCGTACTGTACGTTCCGGTGCCCGAAGTGGGCGCCGGAACGTAGTGCTATACGCAGTGGAAACCGGCGAACAGCCGTCCCGCTTTGGCTTTATCGTGGCCAAATCCGTTGGGAACGCGGTGACACGCAACCTCGTTAAGAGAAGACTGAGGGAAGCGGCAGCGCAGAGCCTTGCTCAGAACCCGGCGGGATTGGACGTAGTGGTACGGGCGCTGCCTCCGTCGGCTTCGGCGTCGTGGGCTGAGCTCAGCGCCGATTACCGCAGTGCCTTGAGTACCTGTACCGCCAAACTTTCGCAGAAACATGCCAGGCAGGGAGGATGAGCCAGCGATGAGGGACTCCGGATCGTATCCGTTGAGGGCCTTGATCGCCGTTGCCCGTTTTGTGTGGAATCTTCCGCGGACGGTCCTGATTGGCTTTCTCATTACCTACCGCAGGCTTGTGTCGCCGCTCTACGGCTCGGTCTGCCGATTTTTTCCCTCATGTTCCGCCTATGCCCTCGAAGCAGTCACCGTGCATGGAGCCGTTAAAGGCTCCTGGCTGGCTTTCCGACGGCTGATCCGCTGCCACCCGTGGAACAGCGGCGGCGTGGACCATGTGCCTGAGGGACACCGGATTTGGGACACGAAGAAGGTCCCGAGGATCATTGTGCTGAATCACCCCGTGATTCCAGCCGACGAAGACAGCCGCTCGGCGGCCTGAGGAGTGTAAATGGGTTTCTTCGAGACGATACTGTTCCCCTTTAAATGGGTCGTGTCATGGATCATGTGGATCTTCCACGAGGGGTTTGTCTTCCTCGGGATGGATGAAGCATCCGGCTGGACGTGGACGCTGTCCATCATCGGCCTGGTGATTGTGATCCGTGCGGCGCTGATTCCTGTCTTCGTCAAGCAGATCAAGGCGCAGCGAGGCATGCAGTCGCTGCAGCCTGACCTGAAGAAGCTGCAGCAGAAGTACAAGGGCAAGACCGACCAGCTCTCCCGTCAGGCCATGACGCAGGAGCAGATGGCCCTGTACAAGAAGCACGGCACCAACCCGTTTGCCGCCTGCCTTCCCATGCTGATCCAGATGCCGTTCTTCTTTGCCCTGTTCCAGGTGCTGAACGGGGTTTCCAAGGCCAGTGACAACGGCGAACACATTGGCGCCCTGTCGTCGCAGGCCATCCAGCAGTTTGACGAGGCCACCATCCTCGGCGCACCGCTCTCCTCCTCGCTGCTGCACGGCGGCGGCGGCGACGGGCAGCTGGCCGTTGTCATCCTCTCGATTGTCATGATCCTGGCCATGACCGCTTCGCAGTTCATTACGCAGAAGCAGATTATGTCCAAGAACATGTCCGAAGAGGCCCTTGCCAGCCCCTTCATGAAGCAGCAGAAGATGATGCTTTACGTACTGCCGATCGTCTTCGGCGTGGGCGGCATCAACTTCCCGATCGGTGTCCTGATCTACTGGACCACCACCAACCTGTGGACCATGGGTCAGCAGTTCTTCGTTATTCGCCGCATGCCGACGCCGGGTTCCCCCGCCGCCAAGGCCATGGCCGAGCGCCGTGCGCGCAAGGGCCTGCCGATGGTCCCCCTGCTCGGAGAGAAGAAGGGCGAAGCCCCTGTCGAGGTACCGGCCGCAGCCAAAGGCCAGCGCGTTCAGCCCCAGCGGAAGAACAGGAAAAAAAGATGAGCCCGGAGCACGTGGATGAGCCAGCAGTCGCCGTCGAAGATGCGGTGGAACCAACCCCGGAGCGTCCGGGCCGGCTGGAGGAAGAGGGCGATGTCGCCGCTGACTACCTCGAGGAACTGCTGGACATCGCGGATATCGACGGCGATATCGACATAGAGGTCCGCAACGGCCGGACCTACATTTCCGTGGTCTCCGAGGAAGAAGGCGACACCGCGCTCCAGGCCCTGGTGGGCCGTGACGGCGAGGTGCTGGAGGCACTGCAGGAACTGACGCGCCTGTCGGTCCTGACGGCCACGGAGAACCGGTCCCGCCTGGTGCTGGACATCACCGGATACCGCGTGGAGCGCGGAGAGCAGCTTCAGTCCATTGCTGAAGATGCCGCCCGCCGGGCCAAGGACACCGGTCAGGAAATTTCGCTGGCGCCGATGAGCGCCTACGAACGCAAGATTGTCCATGACGCAGTGGCCGAGCTCGGCCTGGTCAGTGAATCCGAAGGTGAGGGCGCAGGCCGCCACATCGTCGTTTCCCTGCCTGCATCCTAGACACTCACACAGCAGCGCAGACAAGGAATACCAGAGCCAGTGGTCGAATCAACACCCGCCGAACAGGACGCCGCCCGGAAGATTTTCGGCGACCGCATGGAGCTCGCTGAGCGGTACGTAGAACACCTGGCGACCTCGGGTATGGAACGCGGGTTGCTTGGCCCCCGGGAGGTGCCCAGGCTCTGGAGCCGGCATGTACTGAACTGTGCAGTGGTGGCTGAGCTCATTCCTGCCGGGGCCACGGTGGCCGATGTCGGCAGCGGTGCCGGGCTGCCCGGACTGTGCCTGGCCATTGCACGTCCGGACATCTCCATGACGCTGATCGAACCCTTGGAACGCCGGGTGATCTGGCTGAACGAGGTGGTGGAGGACCTTGGCCTCGATAACGTGCGCATCCTGCGGGGCAGGGCGGAGCAGGTAGTGGACGACGTCAACGTTGATGTTGCCACCGCCCGGGCCGTCTCTGCGCTTGGCGGGCTGGCCGGACTTACCGTCCCGCTGCTGCATGGGAAGGGACAGGTTCTGGCCATCAAGGGCCGCAGTGCAGAAGAGGAAGTGCTGAAGGCCGCCAAGACCATCCGCAAGCTCGGAGGCCGGGATACTTCCGTTGTGACGGCGGGCGGAGACCTGCTCGAGGAACCGACCACTGTGGTGCGAATCACCGTCGGCTAGCCTGCCGGCATTCAGCTCTTTGCACACACCGGCGCTGATCCCTGCTATTGGGCAGGGAGCAGATAGTCTAGATGGACTAATGCCTTAACGCTTTATGTTGGAAAGTGAGCAAGACCCGGTGAGTGTGCGCGATTCTGCCGCAAAACGAATTCCCCCCTTCGCCGCACTCGGTTCGGCCTTCTCATTTGGCAGGAAGCAACCCCAGGTGATTGCTAAGCAGGAAGTTCCGGTTCCTACCGGCCCCAGCGAGGTCGTCGTCGAACAGGAAATGCCCGCTCCTGAGGTTGTCGAGCAGGAAATACCGGCTGTTGTTGTTTCACGTGAAACCGAAACATCAGAACCGCGGCAGCCCGCCCAAACTGAAAGCAGTGCCGAACTCGTGCCGGCGCCCCAAGCTATCGAAGGTGGTGTATCCGATGGAGACGCCTTAGCGGTGTCATCATCGGTAGACGTTATGGACTTGATGGACGAGAGCACCCCGCTGGCACGTGAATTGGCCAGCGAAAGCAAGCGCCGGGAGAAACTCCGGGGCCGTGTCCTGCCGCGCCCTGCCCAGACCAGAATCATGACGGTCAGCAACCAGAAGGGCGGCGTGGGTAAAACGACGACGACGGTGAACCTTGCCGCCGCGCTGGCCACCGCCGGCCAGAATGTACTTGTGATCGACATCGATCCGCAGGGCAACGCCTCAACCGCGCTTGGCATCGACCACCGTGCGGACGTGGAGAGCATCTACGATGTGCTGATCAACGACCTGCCCCTGTCGAACGTGGTCGCGCCGTGCCCGGACATCAACAACCTCATCTGCGCTCCCGCCACCATCCACCTGGCCGGTGCCGAAATCGAGTTGGTGTCCCTGGTGGCGCGCGAGCAGCGGCTGCGCCGGGCCATCGACGTGTATGCCGCGGAACGCGAAAAGCAGGGTCTTGAGCGGCTGGACTACATCTTCATCGATTGCCCGCCCAGCCTGGGGCTGCTGACCGTGAATGCCTTCGTTGCGGCCCGTGAGGTGCTGATTCCCATCCAGTGCGAATACTACGCACTCGAAGGCTTGAGCCAGCTGCTGAAGAACATTGAGATGATCCAGAAGCACCTCAACGCCGATCTGGTTGTTTCCACGATTCTGCTTACTATGTACGACGGCCGAACCAACCTCGCCGCCCAGGTGGCGGCGGAAGTGCGCGAGCACTTCCCCGAGCAGGTGCTCGGAGCGGTGGTTCCTCGATCGGTGCGGATCTCTGAGGCTCCCAGTTACCAGCAGACCGTGATGACATATGACCCCTCGTCCAGCGGGGCGCTGTCCTACCTCGAAGCCGCCGCGGAAATCGCCCAGCGCGCCTAGAGACACCCCGGCCCGGTTCACCGGACAACGTCCGGCCGCGGCTTAGAATACTCTCACAATCAATCCGTGCCGCTTGTAGTGTGCATAAGGGAAGGACTTACCCATGGCCGAAAAGCGTCGTGGTTTAGGCCGCGGTCTGGGAGCTTTGATTCCTAGCAGTGCGGAGCCCGAAGAATCGTCAAACGCCGGGCAGTCCGCTTCGGGCAGCGGACGTCCCGTGGATCTGTTTTTCGCGGCTGCGGATGATTCCCGTGCCCAGGCCGGCGGTGCCGGACCCCGCCGCGGTGCAGGAATTAACAAAGAAGCACTGCGTGGACCTGCGAAAAGGGCGACCACTCGCGGTTCCATGACCAAATCCGGCACCGGTACGGCTGCTGAAACCGCGCATGCCGCGAGTGAGGCGGTAGCTCCGGCGATCTCCGCACCTGCCAAGCCGGCACGTAAGTCCGCCGCACGCGCGGTGGAGGGCCAGGAGGGCGCCAGCGAAGCTAAGACCGCGGCGACGGCCAGTAAGCCCTCCGGCAAGGCCTCAAAGGCGGCCAAGCAGCCCGTCAAGTCCGCCCAAGGACTGACGGAAACCTCCGTGCCGGAGGCTCAGGCACCCGTTGAGTCCGCTGCGAGTGATGTTTCCCGTGAAACATTGGCCGATAAGGCCGAGCCGGCGGCTTTGCCCGAGGGTCTCGTTCAGGTACCCGGTGCGACGTTCGCCGAACTGCCCATCGATTCCATTCACCCGAACCGGAAGCAGCCCCGGTCGGTCTTTGATGAAGACGATATGGCGGAGCTGGTCCACTCCATCCGTGAAATCGGCGTGCTGCAGCCCATCGTGGTGCGGCCTTCTGCCGAGGGAGATCCGGAACACCCCTACGAACTCGTTATGGGTGAGCGTCGGTGGCGGGCAACCCGTGAGGCGGGACTGGAGTTTGTTCCTGCAATCATCCGGTCCACGCAGGACGTGGATCTCCTGCGCGACGCACTCCTGGAAAACCTGCACCGGAGCCAGCTGAATCCTCTCGAAGAAGCAGCTGCCTATCAGCAGCTGCTGGACGACTTCGAGTGCTCACACGAAGAACTTGCTGACCGGATCGGCCGGTCCCGCCCGCAGGTAACCAACACCCTGCGGTTGATGAAACTTCCTCCGCTGGTCCAGAGGCGTCTGGCCGCAGGTATCCTCTCCGCCGGTCACGCCCGTGCACTGCTAGGCCTGGGTGACCCCGCCGAGATGGAGAAACTTGCACAGCGAATCGTAGCTGAGGGCTTGTCTGTCCGCGCGACAGAGGAGATTGTCTCCCTTGCAGACGGATTGAAGAAGCCGGCAAAGAACGCAAAGCCGAAACTGGGCGCCCGGCACGAGCGCCTGGATTACCTGGCCTCGTCCCTGTCTGATCGGCTGGACACGAATGTGAAGATCACCCTCGGCGCCCGCAAGGGCAAGGTCAGCATTGAGTTTGCCAGCGTTGATGACCTGAACCGAATCATGGGAGTTCTGGCTCCACCCAATTCGTAGCATCCACGCCTCCAGTAAGCGTCGAATGGCCGCTGTTTCACGTGAAACAGCGGCCATTGTGGTTTCCAGGGGGCGCAGGGCGCAGGCACGGGTACAGACTATGCGGTGCCCCGGCAGTGCTAATGATGGACGGAGGCCTATGCTCGGAGTCTGCGGGTCGTTGAACCCCAATAACCCGTAAACAACGACCCCGTAAACCGTCTTAGGCCCTGAGTCGACGCAGGTATTGGTGCCGTGTGGTTTCACGTGAAACGGTGTATTTTGCGGCACCCGGTGTCAGGCTAAGCGCCCCTCCATGAAGGTTATAGGCACTCGGGCCCGCACCGGTATTGACACCTTGAAGATGGTTCCGACCAGGTGGCTACCCAAATAGCCGGCCGGTTGCTCATGATAAGCACACTAGACGCCTGTACTAGACTCCTGTACTGGACCGCTTGTATCAGGATGCCATGTGCCTGTCCCGGCTAGCTGTGATGCGGAAACAACGCCCACACCCGGATTTCTTGGGTCCTCGGCCTGAGCGTCACGGTACTTCAGGGCAGGCCGCCCTCATGAAAACCAGTTCGATTGCAAGACTATGCGGGTGGTCGCCGCCCATCAACCCAGAGTTTCACGTGAAACTGTATGGACGCGGGCGTCTTCAAAAGCCATAGGTCTGGAGTGCTGGCGAACCCGGGAACAGACGCCACCCGGTCCCGGAGCGCTGCCCCGCCCCGTACGCGATTCTTGGCGGGAAATGTGACAAGTTAGGGCATTAGAAGAACGACTGAACTGGACATTGAACCAAGGTTTTCGGTGCGCCGGCACGGTGGAGGGGGATGCGTTCTACCCCTGCTGGACCGCGGCAAACCCTGTCATTCTCGTCCAACAGAGGCAAGGCTGGCCTGGCGGTCGTCGCATTGTTGGTCATGCAATTGCTTGAGCTGCAATAGACAGTAGTCGGCTAGGCCGTGGGAAAGCTGCCCAAGACGGCACTAATCGGAACATGTTCCACGTGAAACACGTGCAGAACCCAAGGAGATCGGGGTTTCCGCATGCTTGTGGCAGCCCGGTGCGGGAGCATGTGACGGTGATAATGGGTCTCCTGACACGTCCACCTGACACGTCCAGACTGTATCGGTGCCATCTCACACATGGAGCCAGAAGCAGGGCCAGGTCCTGTGGCAGTGAACGCTGTTGTCCGGTGCCGCAAACGCTGCCTCAGCAGTTATGGACTGTACTTCTCCGAACCAGGTATCGTCCAAGGGCCAAGCCCCAGCACGCTGTTCGGTTCATCACCCCGGAAAATGCCTGAGTTTTCTCTATGCGATGCCGGCTTGCATACGCAGCAGCCTGCTCACGGGTACAAGTTTCACGTGGAACATCTACCCGACTGAATGAAGGTATCGACGTCAGACCGCATGCCATTGCGTCTCCGAACCCTGCGCCGTGACGGACTCTCAATACTTCGTACGCGCCCCGTGATACATGCGGCACTCTCACTAACAGACCCACCCAGGATGTGCACCAGCGGTGTTTGTTGCAGGGCCGCTCCAAGATGATCGGCCGTGTCATTAGAGTAATTCTCCATAACTCAGCTCGGCTGGGAGAACATAGTTTCACGTGAAACGGAGTGCGAACCGTGACGCGTCACCCGGGACGCAAACGGAGTGCCTTCTGAAAACCTTGACCTCAGTTCTGTACTCGCGCTTTGGCACCCCTCGCTTTCATGCAGGGAGGCCTACCGTTAGCGGAAGGTGTAGAGCGCGCTTGAGTGTGCCACGCACCCGCCGAGCCGTTCACGGCATTGTGCGTAGAGGGGGCCGGGACAAGTATGCGTGAGAGAGCGTAACGATCGGGCGTCCTACCGGCCGTGCGCGTGACGACAGAGAATACCGAGAACCCGGTCCGTCAAACCTTTGGCTCATGTCAGTGCGGCTCGGTTATCCCACCGGTACAGGGATCCTGCGAGCAGAGAGACTCGAACCTCTGCCGCCGCGGGGGATCCGACGCGTAAGGAATCTGCTCCGCTGCAACGCCCGCACCCTGGGAGGATTATCGAGGCAGCAGGTGTGGTTACGCATCCAATGCGCGAACACGGCGGTAGGCTCCTGCCATGACACCCCCGGATTCCGGTCACCCGCTGACTGTGCGCATGTTCCCGGACTATGCCGGGACGGTGCTTTGGCTGGCCGGTCCTGTTGGATATGAGACCAGCGGACTGACGCCGGGACTCATCAGCGCACTCCGGGCATGGGAAGGGTCCTACTACCAGTCTCTGACCTCGGACTTGGATTGGGTGTCTGCAGAAGCCGCCCAGCGGTTCATTGCCACGGGTGAACACCTCGCAGGGTGGTTGGCGGACGAACTCGGTGAGGGGTACCAAATTGAGTTCACGTCCTACGAAAAAGGCAGAGCACCTGTCCGCCTATTCCGCTCCGCCGGTCAAGCACGCAACACCGAAGCGGTTGCCAGGTTCAATGCCCTCGCCACCGCACTGCAGGAACAGGTGGACGAGGGCAGCAAAGCGCACGCTGACCGACAGCGGGGTAAAGGGTGGTTCGCATGGGCGCCACTGACAGGAACTTCTTTCAAGGGACGACGAAGGGGGCGCAGGTAATCGACCGACCCAAGGTCGATCACGGCCGGCAAACACCTGTCCGGCTCGCGCTGGGCTAACTGCCAACCTCCCCGGAGCTCACTGCTCCTGTGCCGCCTCGATCTTGTATCCAACTCGTGGTGGTGCGGGCATCGCAGTGATGTTGCCTCGGGTGCCGGCTACCCGGTTTCCCACAACGTCCGCGAGAAAGGCAAAGGCGCGCGATCATCCGACTGCGATGCACGCCGTGTTTGTCCACCATCCGGCATCGCTCCGGCTCTTGCTGTTAGTTCCTGCGGCGGGCAGTGCCACCACATACTGACGGCGCGGGCATGGAACGCGTGGGATCCTGTGTGGGGGTTCCTGACCACCAGTGAGCCGAGACCCTGGCACTGGCTGCGGCACTGCCCACCATGCTACTGCGCAGTGCGCTGAGTCCCTGCAGCGACCACTTAACCAGGTGGATTCACTCCTTGGAGGGACACCGCCTGTCGGCAATCAATGCACCGCGTTTCGCAGGTGTCAACGCGTTCATGCGTCAGCCTGGCGGACAGTGCTTTTGCCTCGAACCTGCCTGGGAGAACGGGTGCCGGTTCTGGATCGCGGCCATCCAGCGGGGTGGTCTATGCGGGTTCGCGGGTCTTGGTGTTTCCTGCCGGGCATCGGGATCTGTAGCGGCAGGTACGCCGGTCCCCATCGATCCGGTCCAGGCTTTCGCAGTGGCGGCATGGTCTTCACAGCCTGCTCGGTCCGCTCCACCACGCCGACGATCACGGCGGGGGAGGCGGTGGGAAAGTCACGGGGCACGGGCGCACTCATCGCAGCACAGGTACCCCGTAGCCGGCTCACGAACGGGAACAACGACCGCAGTCCCCGGCAGGAGGCAAGAGCCGAGAACAATGCCCCACGCCGTTTCACCGGGGGTACCCTCGGTGGATGCGAGCAGAACTGATTGACCCCGGGACCAAACCACGCAGGTCGATGCGCCCACCTACCGGGTGTACTTCTGGGCCGGCAACCGGGCGAAGGAAGAGTGGGAGCTTTCAGAAGCTGACTTGTATGAGGTGATCGAATGGATACGTTCCACGGCCAGCGGCAGGTCCTACAGTCTTTGCGCCACTGCACGCACGCCCGGCGATGCTTGTCGTATCCGTCTCCAGGGGATCGATGCGGATGCCGCGTCGTGGCTGGCTTGGGCGTCTCCCGTCTCCGGCTAGCAGCACACCCAGGAGCTCCCTGAATGGCACGGGGGATGCGCGCAGGCAGGATCAAACCGTGCCCGGCAGGGATTCTGCAGGCCTCCCGGCCGGGACCGGTTTGTGTGCCCTACGGTGACGTGCTTCCGCCCGCAACCCGACGTAGGTACCAAGGATAATGAGGGCCGCTCCCACAAGGCCGGGAACTGCCAGCGTTTCCCGGCCGAGGGTGATCCCTATCAGGACGGCCCAAATGGGTTCGGTGCCCATGAGGAGGCTGGCCCGGGAGCCCGAGGTTTGCTGGATGGCCCACGTCTGGACGAGGAACGCGAAAACGGTGCATGCCAACCCGAGGTAGAGGACACCGCTCCATTCACGCAGTTCGAATCCCTGCACGGCCTGAAGTACGCCCCGATAATCGGCAAGGGTGTAGACCCCCGCGCAGACGGCACTTTGGGTCAGGGTAAGGTTCAGTGCGCTGAAGCCGCGCCCCCGGGTCAACGCCGAGACGGCAGTGACGTGGATGGCGCGGACAAGGGCGGCGGAGAGGACGAGCATGTCCCCGAGGCCGGGCGCGGCGAATCCGTCGTCGGAGACGAGCAGGCAGACTCCCACAACGGCGACGATGCCCGCTATGAATACCGTGCGGGGAACCTTCACCCGGAAGGCAATGCTCTCGGTAAGCGGGGTGAAAACGATGACGAGGCTGATGATCAGCCCGGCGTTCGTAGCGCTCGTACCCGCAATCCCGTGCGTCTCAAGAAGAAGCACAGCCGCCTGGGTACAGCCCAGAACGACGCCGACAGCAAGTTCGCGGCGCGTTGTCCGGCGGCGGCTCCAGATCAGACAGATTACCGACAGCGCCAGGGCGGTGATCAGGAAACGCAGCGAGAGGATGACGCTTACACCAACTGTGCCGGTGAGGTTTTTGGCGGCCAGGTAACTGCTGCCCCAGACGATGGCGACCAGGAGCAGCATCAGGTCCACTTTGCGCAAAGCAAGGAACGAAGCGACCCGGCGGCGTTGTTCACCGCGTGTATTTGTGTCGGGGATCAGTAGTGAGGAAGGCACCCTTCGAGTCTGGGACAGAGCAATTCATAAGACTAGGGGGCAAATTCTGAAATGTCGGTTTAGTCTCTACTTATGGATCTGCATCAGCTGCAACTGCTTCGTGAGTTGGGCGAGCGGGGCAGTCTCTCCGCCGTGGCCCGGGCGTTCCACGTTTCCGCGTCAGCGGTTTCCCAGCAACTCACCGCTCTGCAGCGCCGTGTTGAGGTTCCGCTGACCGAACGGAGGGGGCGGAACCTCGTTCTCACGGACGCCGGTCAGGCCCTGGCCCGGGCAGCGGTGGACATCAGCGTTGCGATGAGCTCCGCCGAACAGGCCGTGGCCGGCTACCTGCAGAACCCTCGAGCGACGGTCCGGATCTGCGCGTTCAACAGCGCCGGCCTTACGTACTTCCGCCCCCTGCTCGAAGCACTGTCCGCAGAGGGAAGCCCGCAACTTATCTGCCATGACCGCGATGTGGGACAGGAGGGCTTCCCGGCTCTGGCTGCCGACTTCGATCTTGTCATTGCGCACCGTCTGGAGCACAGCAATCCCTGGCCCGAATCAATCAGTGTGCTGCCGCTGCTGCGGGAACCCCTCGACGTCGCCATGTCGGACGGGCACCGGCTCGCCGGGGCACCGGATGTCAGTGTTGCTGATGTGGCTAATGAAGACTGGGTGTCGGTCCAGGACGGTTTTCCGCTTCAGCCGGCTCTGCAGGCACTTGCCGTTTCCGCGCGGCAGCCCCTGAACATCACGCATCGGATTAACGAGTTTTTCATTGCGGCCTCGGTTGTCGCTGCCGGCTCTGCGATTGCGCTGATGCCCCGTTACACGGCATCTCCGCCTCAAGACAGCGGTGTGGTTCTCAAACCCATTCATGACCTGCCCCTGGCCCGGCACGTAGACATCCTATGCAGGCCGGAAGCCCTCCACCGGACTGCTGTGCGGCAGGTTCTCAGCATCCTCCAGCAGATTGCGGCTCCGGCCCGCGCAGCAGACTGACACCGGTGTGAAGGACGGGCTCAGAGCCCGGAAACCCGCCGGGAATCGGCCTCTTCCATGGGGTTGAACTTCAGGACGTCATCGAGGGCGAGGGTGCCCGTGGGCTGGTCCTCTTCCTCCAACAGGTACAGCCGCTGGATGCCGATGACAATGGAATCGGCCACGGTCTGGCGGAAGACCGGATCGGCCAGCCGTTCGGCGTCGTGCGCGTTGCTCAGGTAGCCCAGATCCAGTCCCACCGACGGGACGCCAGGGACCTTCAAGGTGTCCCAGGTGCGGGCATGGACACCCAGGTTGTCCATGTCGGTGCGCGCACTGAGTTCCTTCATCAGCAGCACGGCGGCGCGGTGCCCGATGGGGGAGCGTGCCTCGCCGGTGCCCGGCAGGCCCCAGTAGTAGGCGGCAATGCCGGAGGCGGCCTGCTGGTCCAGCCAGTCGCAGTGGATGTCCAGGTTCAGGCTGGGCACGCTTGACCGTGCTCCGGGGGAGTCGGGTGCTGCTTCGGATACGGGCGGAACCAGCCGGGCACCGAACTCCCGGAGGATGCGTCCCACCCGGCCGGCGATGTCAGTGGTGACGAGCTGCCCGGTCAGGGGTTCGCCGCTGAGGCGTTCGGCGGTATGCGGCGAGGGAAGCTCGGAGCGGCCGATATTGACGGAGATGAGCCGGCCGCGCAGGGCGGCTGTGGACCGGTCGAGCCGCTCGTAGTCCCGCAGGGCAAACGCCTGGCTGGGCGAAATAGCGCGGTTGACCCGGGACATTGCGGTCATGGTGTCGCCGTCACAGACACCGCTGCCGGGCAGGCCCAGATTGTGCTGCAGCTCGGCAACGGCGTAGCGGGTGCGTACACCGAAACTGCCGTCGATGTGCCCGTAGTAGAACCCCAGGTGAGAAAGGTGGCGCTGCAGCTCAGCGACGTCGTCGCCCCGCAGCGGTGAACCTTCGATGTGGCTCAGGGTGCGGTCCCCGAACTTGAACTGAGCCTCCTGCAGCGCCCGCTGGGTATCCGGGCCGGCTACGCCGTCCACAATGAGCCCGCGGCTCTGCTGGAAAGCGCGGACGGCAGCATCCACATGGTCATCGAAAATCGTGGGGTCGTTAACGGAATCCGGTGCCAGATAGGACAGGGTGACGCCGGCGTGTAGTAACGCTTCACGAAGCGTTACTACACGCCGGCTGGCATCCCGCCTGCGCAGGCTATCGCCGTGCATGGTTCTTGGTGCTTACTTCAGGAAGGCCGCGAATTCCTGTTCCAGGACCTGCTTGGGCTTCGCGCCGATGGACGTTGCGGCCACTTCACCGCCCTGGAAGACGTAGACGGCGGGAATGGAGGTGATGCCGTACTGGGCGGCGATGGCGGGATTGTCATCCACGTTCACCTTCACCACATCCACCTTCTCGCTGTACTGGGCAGCAATGTCATCGAGGATGGGGGACAGCATGCGGCACGGGCCGCACCATTCGGCCCAGAAGTCCACGATGACCGGCTTGTCCGCCTGCAGGACGTCGGTACCGAAAGAAGCGTCGGTTACTGCTTTTGCACTGCTCATTTTGCTCTCCTTACGAGAAACGGAACTAAAGGGCTGCGTGTTCGGAAACGGCCTCGGCCGGCGGGGTGGGGACCTCCGCGGCCGTGGGCACGGAGTCACCGAGGTCCGCAAGGTAGTGTTCGACGTCGACGGCGGCCACGCAGCCGGAGCCGGAAGCGGTGATCGCCTGGCGGTAGGTGGGATCGATGACGTCGCCTGCGGCGAAAACGCCCGGCAGGGAGGTCTTGGAGGTCCGGCCGAGGACGGCGATGGTGCCCTCTTCGGTGAGTTCCAGCTGCCCGCGGACGAGGTCCACCCGGGGATCGTTGCCGATGGCGACGAAAACGCCGGTGACGTTGAGTTCGGACTCCGTGCCGTCCTTGGTGCTGCGCAGGGTCAGGCCGGTCACCTTGTCCTCGCCGTGGATGGCGGCAACTTCCGAATCCCAGGCGAAGCGGATCTTTTCGTGCGTCAGCGCACGGTCCTGCATGATCTTGGAGGCACGCAGGCTGTCACGCCGATGCACCACAGTCACGGAGGCTGCGAACTTGGTGAGGAACAGGGCCTCTTCGAGGGCGGAGTCGCCGCCGCCGATCACGGCGATGTCCTGTCCCTTGAAGAAGAAGCCGTCACAGGTGGCGCACCAGCTCACGCCGCGGCCGGAGAGCCGCTTCTCATCGGCCAGCCCCAGTTCCCGGTATGCGGAACCGGTGGAGATAATGACGGCGCGCGCCTGGAAGGTCTCGCCGGTACCGATGGTTACCCGCTTGATGTCGCCGTCGAGCTCAACCTCGGTGACGTCTTCAAAGAGGATTTCCGTGCCGAAGCGCGCGGCCTGCTTCTCGAAATTAGCCATCAGGTCCGGGCCCATGATGCCCTCCGGGAAACCGGGGAAGTTCTCCACATCGGTGGTGTTCATCAGTTCGCCGCCGGCGGTAACCGAACCGGCAATCACCAGCGGTTTGAGGTTGGCGCGCGCCGTATAGATGGCAGCGGTGTAACCGGAGGGGCCGGAACCGACAATGATGACATCCCGGACGTTGCCGGCAGCAGCGGAGCCGTCATTGGCTGCGGAGTTTGCGGTGCTCACTGGGCGGTGAACCTCTTCCTTGTTGAACTTTGCGGACGCGGCCCCTTGCGGGAACGCTCCATATGGATCACCCGGCACAACCACTGCCGGGTCCAGCTTATTCCGGCAGCGGTACCGGGGACATGCTCAGGCCCTGCTCCCGGAGTGCCGGGAGCAGGATTGGACATGCGGGTCAGGAAACGCCGATTTCGGCGATCCGGAGTCCCCACGGGTAGGCGGCCTGGACCCCGCTGAGCCGGGGCAGCTGGGTGAAATTGATGATGACGTACCGCGCCGTGGCAGCGGTTCCATCAACCTCGGGCACGGGGATGCTGGTGGTAGGCCCGGTGAAGCCGGTCTGGGCCACCGTCCGTGCGCCTTCCAGGTCCGGTGTGTCATTGAGCATTACCGAGAAGCTGCCGCCGCTGCCGTTGAGCTGGGTGATGTTCACCTCGTTCACCGCGGATTCAGCGCCCAGGTCCACCACCAATGCCAGGCTGGGGGCGAGCCCGCCGAAGGTATCGCTGGCATAGACGTAGCTTGACCAGTAGGAGGACGGGTTCCCGTCCACGATCTGGGGCAGGGCGCCGTCATTGGCCGAGTCCAGCAGCTCGTTGCCGGGAACCAGGCGGGTGATGCCGGCCATCTCCGGCGCCGCGGCGGGCGCTGCCTCGCTTTCCGCCGGGGCGGGCGCCTCGGTGACAGGCGCGGTGGTGGCGGACCCGGCCTCCGGGGTGGAGCTGAACAGCTCGCCCATTTTCCCAAGGTTGCTGACGGCGAGGACCACGGCGAGGACCAGGACCAGGCTCAGGATGGCGCCGATCAGCACGCGGCCGGATTTGCGGTTGTCCTTCCGGTCCTCGTCGCCGTCGTCCGCGTAGCCGGTATCGCCGTCATCGGTGTCGGTGGAACCGTACTCGTAATCGGCGTCGTAGTTTCCTGCGGCCAGGGCCGATTTCGGGAAGTTCGAGGCCGAGCGGGCGCCGGGGGCAGCCGCCGAAGCGTGCTCGGGCTCGTCATCCTCCCATTTGGTGACCTTGGGTGTGCGTGCCGTGAAGGCCCCGGGCCGGCTGGTGGGGGGAGGGGGAACATTCGCACCGCCGGTGGCTGCTTCGGCGGGTGCCTCTTCGGCTTCGCCGAACTCGAGGTCGCGCTCGGCAGCAGCGGACTCGGCGCCCGCCAACGTGCCCCCGGCTGCGCCGCTGCGGCCGAACCGGGGCAGCTTCGGCAGGTGCGCGCCGGTGATCAGGGGTTTGCGGGGCGCCCTTTCCTCCACATAACGGTCATCCTCGACCGTCTCGGGTTCGTGGGAGCGGGGCATGCCGAAGATTTCTGAGCCCAGGGTGTCGGTGAAGAACGGTTCAACGTACGGGGCATCGCGCTCAATGACGAGATCCAGCAGATCAGCGGCGTTGGCGTTGTTGGTGACGAGGTAGGTGCGGCCGTCGCTGACACCGAGGTCCAGGACCTGGACGTTGCCGTGGCGTTCACCTGTGGCGATTTCGCGGGCACTGGCCGAAACCTGGCTGGCGTTAACGGGGGCAGCCACGAGGATGCTGACGGAACGGTTGAGGACCTGGTCCACACCATCGAGTACGAGGTCCTGCTCCGCTGAGGCCAGCACCTGCGCGGTCACTTTGTACCGTCCGCCCAGCACTGAACCGACGTCTACCGACTGTGGCACGTGTTCCTCCCATGAAAACGGCAATAAGACTGCGTCAGGCGAGCTGACAACTGCGTATATGGATGTTCGTTCACGGACACGGTACGCGGCAGCCTGCCGCAGCCCTGAACTGCCTGCTTTGTTCCCATGCTACCTGCGTCCGTGCCGAATCCCGGCGTCGGCACTTTAGGCAGACCGGCGGATTTTGGCAAGGACGGGCGCGAGGAAGGCATCCAGCTCGGTGACCTTGAGCCAGCGCAGCATCAGGTAGTACGTCCCTGCCATCAGTACGCCGCAGACCAGCATGGCCACCGTGGCGGCGCCCAGTGACTGCCACGCGAAACCGTCCACCGCATAGCCGCCCATCAGCCGCAGCGCCACCGATCCGACGAGGGCCGCACCGAGGGCGGCAACAACCAGCCGGACGTGGACATCAAACACACGGGCCGCACCGTAGTTGCCCAGGCGGCGGGTGAGGAAGATGTGGCTGACGACGACGGCGGCAATGTTGCCCAGGGAGTACGCCACGGCGAGGGCGAAGATGATCTTATCTGCGGGCAGCCTGGCAGCGGCCAGCGCCAGTGCCACACCGAACGCCGAGAGAATGACCTGCATGATCAGCGGCGTTTTCGCATCCTCATTGGCGTAGAACGCGCGGTTCATCAGGAACGTCGCGCTGAGGAAAGGCGCAGTGCAGGCCAGGAGAACCAGGACCTGTGCCTGCAGTGTGGCGGACACATTCGAGCCGCCGCTGAACCAGATGCTGATGGGCCCGGCGAGGACGATCAGCACCGCGGAGCAGAACACGGTGGCCACGCCGATGGCCCTCAGCCCCTGCGAGAGGGTGGCCCGGACGCCGTCGTAATCCTGCTCGGCGTATGCGTGGGACATGGTGTTGAACAGCACCGTCGCCAGCGACAGGGTGATCACCGAATGCGGAATGATGTACAGCATGGAGGCTGTCTCAAGGTTCAGATGGCCCGCGATTTCCTGCCCCATGGCCTGGTATTCAGGCCGGGCGGAGGATGCAATGGTTGCCACCTTCGTGTAGACCAGGTAGGCCCCGTTGCCGATCAGCATGGTGATGATGGTCCACTTGGCCACCTTGCCGGTCTGGCGCAGTCCCACCCCGCGCAGCCCGAAGGACGGCCGCAGCCCGAGCCGGAGCTTGCGCAGCGGAATCAGCAGGACAACGGCCTGCAGCACGATGCCGAGGGTGGTGCTTCCCGCCAGCAGGATGGTCGCCTGGCTGGTCCAGGTTTCCGGGGAGAAGGAGGACGTTTCTTCGCGGCCGATGAAGGTAATGAAGAGGAGCAGCCCGGCAATGGACACAATGTTGTTCACCACTGGAGCCCACATATAGGCGCCGAACCGGCCGTTGGCGTTGAGGATCTGCCCGATCACCGCATAGGCACCGTAGAAGAAGATCTGCGGGAAGAGCCAGTAGGCGAAGGTGGTCGCCAGCGGCAGCTGGGAGGGGTTCAGCGCCGTGACCAGGGGGAGGATCAGGGGGGCCGCCAGTGTGGCCAGTGTGGCGATGACTCCCAGCAGCAGCAGGCAGAGCGTGAGGATCCGGGATACGTACTCCGACCCGCGGTCCGGGCGTTTGCTCGCCCTGATGATCTGCGGAACCAGTACCGCGTTGAACACCCCGCCGGCCACCATCAGGTAGATGAAGTTCGGCAGCACGTTCGCGGAGCTGAAGATGTCGGTGACCAGTCCGGTGTTGCCAATGGCGATTGCCAGCAGGGCAGTGCGGACCAGTCCCAGGACTCGGGATACCAGGGTCCCCGCAGCCATCACCGCGCTGGAACGCGCAGTACTGGGGGCTATATTCTTTTCGGCCATCGTGACCCTATGTTCTCACTTCCGGTCCGGATTGCCGCAACCGGCCTGCCCGAACCGGCGGAGCTCAGAGGTGGCGGGGCAGGATCTCCCGCGCCAGGTCCGCAATGCGGCGCTCATTGGGGAAGGAGAGCCTCCGGCCCAGTTCCGCCAGCGGAACCCACGCAACGTCCACGGCCTCGTGATCCGGATCGTTTTCGATGGTCAGGTGACCGCCGCAGGCTTCGAGCAGGTAGTGGTGCACCGTCTTGTGCACCCGGTGCCCGCTGACCGTGAACCAGTAGTCAATGCTGCCCAGGGCAGCCAGGATCCGGCCGTCAATACCGGTCTCTTCGGCGATCTCCCGGATGGCCGCTTCCGGGTTGTCCTCGTCATTTTCGGGATGGCCCTTGGGCAGGCACCACTCCAGCCGTCCGCCGCGGTTCAGCCGGGCAATGATGGCCACGGGAAGCTGCTCATCGGAGGTGTCCACCACGATGCCGCCGGCGGAAACCTCTTCGACCGTGGGCAGGGGGGCATGTACCGAATGCGCACCCGCGCCACCCATTGACGCAGTCAACGGGGTCCGCTTGGGGGCGCTCGGTACGGGATGGGCCATACTCCCACTGTAACGATCTTTCCCCGGGGATGATGACTGTTGGGCAGCCTGCCGGAGAGGAAGCGGGAACCCTCGGCGTGTCCGCCCGGGAACCCGGCACCCTTGTCGGTCCCCGCTGTTTTATCTGGCACGCTTAAAGCACTATGGCGCACCTTTTTGATAGTTCTGCTTTAAAGTCCCCGCTGCCCGGCGTCATCCCGGAACTGGGCACCCGTTTCGAGGACGCCGGTTATGAGCTCTCGCTCGTGGGCGGACCCGTGCGGGACCTGTTCCTGGGCCGGGTCTCGCCGGACCTGGATTTCACCACCAACGCCCGTCCGGATGACATCATCCGGATCATCAAGGGCTGGGCGGACACCTTCTGGGAAATCGGCCGCGAATTCGGCACCATCGGCATGCGCAAGGACGGCTTCCAGGTGGAGATCACCACCTACCGGGCCGACGCCTACGATCCGTCCTCCCGGAAGCCCGCCGTGGCCTTCGGGGACAAACTCGAAGACGACCTGTTCCGCCGGGATTTCACCATGAATGCCATGGCGCTGAGGCTGCCGTCCATGGAACTGGTGGATCCCTTCGGGGGCGCCCGGGACCTGCATGCAGGCATGGTGCGGACGCCCGGTGCGCCGTCGACGTCGTTCTCCGACGATCCGCTGCGGATGATGCGGGCAGCCCGTTTCGCCTCCCAGCTGCAGGTACAGGTGGCACCCGAGGTGTTCGCGGCCATGCAGGACATGGCCGGACGCATCGGAATCATCTCCGCCGAACGGGTGCGCGATGAACTGACCAAACTGATTAACGGCAAGGCTCCGTGGACCGGGGTGGACCTGCTGGTCGAGAGCGGACTGGCCGAGCATGTGCTGCCCGAGGTGTCCGCATTGAAACTGGAGATCGATGAGCATCACCGGCACAAGGACGTCTACCAGCACTCCCTGACCGTCCTGCGCCAGGCCTGCGAACTGGAAACGGATGCCGACGGCGCCGTGCCCGGCCCGGACTTCGTGCTGCGCTTCGCTGCCCTGATGCATGACGTGGGCAAGCCGTCCACCCGCCGCTTTGAACCGTCCGGTTCGGTGAGCTTCCTGCACCACGATGCCGTCGGCGCCAAGCTCACGGCCAAACGGATGAAGGCGCTGCGGTTCGACACCGACACGATCAAGTCAGTCGCCCGGCTGGTGGAACTGCACATGCGGTTTTACGGGTACGGTGACGCCGGCTGGACCGACTCGGCGGTGCGCCGTTACGTCAACGACGCCGGGCCGCTGCTCGAGCGCCTGCACCGGCTGACCCGTTCCGACGTCACCACCCGGAACCGGAGGAAGGCCGAGCGGCTGGCGTTCGCCTATGACGACCTGGAACAGCGCATTGCCGCGCTGGCCGAACAGGAAGAACTCGCCGCCATCCGCCCGGACCTGGACGGCGAGGCAATCATGGCCCTGCTGGACATCCGTCCCGGCCCGGTGGTGGGCCGGGCCTACCGCTTCCTCTTGGAGGAACGGATGGAGAACGGCCCCCGGAGCGAGGCGGAAGCGGCCGAGCTGCTCCGGACGTGGTGGTCCACACAACCGGAGAGCTCAATGCAGCAGACTGGCCAGACACCTGATACAACGGAAAAAGAAGGCCTGCGGGGGCAGGATGGATCAGGTACAAACGCGAAGGATAAATAAATGAGCAACGGGGACAACTTCGGACCGGCAGTACCGGACCTGACCCCGTCCGGGACCAGGCTGCCCCGCCTGTGGCTCCTGCGGCACGGTGAAACCGAGTGGAGCCGTGAGGGCAACTACACCGGGCTGACGGATATTCCGCTGACGCCCGAAGGTGAAAACCAGGCCAGGGCGGCGCTGGAGAAAATCGGCCCCGTGACGTTTGACCGGGTCCTCACCTCGCCCCTGATCCGGGCCCGCCGGACCGCGGAGCTGGTGGGCTACCCCGACGCGGAGATTGTTCCCCATGCCCACGAGTGGGATTACGGAGACAACGAGGGCCGCAACAGCCGGCAGGTGCGTGAAGAGAACCCGGGCTACCTGATCTGGAAGGACGGGGTGCCCAACGGTGAATCCCTGGCCCAGGTGGCCGAGCGGGCGGACCGCATCATTTCCGCCGTCCAGGCCGGCTCCGGAACCGAAATGGACCGCAATCCGGAGGCCACCCCGGTGGAAAAGGTCCTCTTGGTGGCACACGGGCATTTCCTTCGCATCCTGGCTGCCCGCTGGCTGGGCCTCCCGCCGGAGTTCGGCCGCCACTTCGCCCTCAGCACCGCCGCCGTCTGCACCCTCGGCTGGGACAAACACACCCCCGCCGTAGTCGGCTGGAACCTCTGACCTCCAGATTGTCCCGGCCCGCCGGCCCTGGCTCGGAAAATAATTCCAAAGAATTATTCAAAAGTACTAGGCAGGGCCGGGAAATCTGTTGTATCTTTCTTTTGCGGGCGCTTTTCCAGCCCGCCCAGGCAGAACCGAAAGTAACCCGGAACTAAGTCCAGGTCCCCGCAAAAGGACCCGCGAACAGGAGGTGGAGAGTTATGAATATGAGCATTAATAGCGGCTTCGGCATTGCCGGTCATAATCTCCGGCCGCGGTTCCGGGCTCCGTGGGCGCCGTCCCTTTCCGGATGGCTCTACGCCGCGCACCGGTTTACCGCTGGCCATGGGCCAGCTGTCACCGCCTAAGCGCCGCCGCCTAACCCCTCACTGCACCGCCCGCACCGGATAGCTCCAGCTTCCGGCCACCCGGCCTCCGTGCTCGCCGCCTGCTCTGGGCGGGCGACACGGACTCCTGGCGTCGCGGGTGCAAAGGCAGGCTAAGGCATCATTCCGTCTTGGTCGGGTAATCATCCCGCAAATCGCCCTGACGTAATTATTGCTGCCTTTTGCCGCCTCCTCTTTGTCTTTTTAGACATTTACCTTTCCGTATTTTCCTGTGCCCATTGTGGGCTCCCTTTTTGGAGATTCCAGTGCCTGAATATCCCCTGCCTTATACGTCCATGCCCGAAACCCGTCTTCACTCCGATCCTTCCGCCGACCTGATGCCCGGGAAAACGCCGAAGGCGGCGGAGGCACCTCCTGCGCGGCCTCCCGCACAACGTCCGACCGTCCAACACCACCCGCTGAAGGGGGTGTATTCAATGCTGAAGCGCCTGCACCGTTCCTATCTGCGTGCCAACGCAGCCCACGACGCGCGTCTGGACGCTGCGCTGTCCGGAGAGCAGGGCTACCTGCTGCTGCACTACTTCCATTCCGCGAAGTAGCGGGTGTGCATCTCCCGCCCGATCCGCTTGGGCACCGGCCGCGCCGGGCACCTGACGGTGCCCGGCGCACGTGTTTTAGCCGACAGGAAACAAAGCTGAAGCGCGCGGCGTTATAAAGTCGATAGAGAAGATTTCAGGATGGAAGGGAGCAAGGTGCCCCAGGTCAAACGTGTGGCCATGCTCTCCCTGCACACCTCCCCCCTGGAGCAGCCCGGCTCCGGCGACGCCGGCGGCATGAATGTCTATGTCCGTTCAGTAG
Source organism: Arthrobacter sp. MDT1-49-2 (assembly GCF_059090185.1). Classification (NCBI taxonomy): domain Bacteria; kingdom Bacillati; phylum Actinomycetota; class Actinomycetes; order Micrococcales; family Micrococcaceae; genus Arthrobacter; species Arthrobacter sp. MDT1-49-2. The sequence continues at coordinate 81,757 of NZ_JBNHFK010000008.1, read as the reverse complement.
CCCTTGAACTGGCCCGTGCGGGCACCGAGGTGGAGATCTTCACCCGCGCCACCGATCCGGAACAGCGGGCCGACGTGCAGCTGGCGCCGGGCGTGACGGTACGCCATGTGCCTGCCGGTCCGGTTCGCCGGGTACCCAAGGAACAGCTGCCTTATCTGGACCTGGCCACCGCGGTTGCCGAGGCACAGCCCTTCCTGCTGGAGGGCGGCTTCGACGTCGTCCACTCCCACTACTGGGTTTCCGGCACAGCGGGCCTGACCGTGGCCCGGCAGTGGGACCTGCCGCTGGTGCACACCATGCACACTATGGCGCGCGTGAAGAATCTGCAGGCCCAGCCGGGGGAGGCTCCCGAGCCGCCGATCCGTATCGACGGCGAACAGCAGATAGTCCGCGGCGCCACCCGGCTGATCGCCAACACCAGCACCGAAGCCGCCGAGCTGGAGACCCTGTACGGCGCGGATCCGCGCACCGTGGACGTCGTGGCACCGGGAGTGGACCTGAACGTGTTCTCGCCCCGCGGCAGGCCGGGCGTGCGGGCCGGCAGGGGTTTCCTGCCCGGAGTGTTCCACGTGGTGTTTGCCGGCCGCATCCAGCGGATGAAGGGCCCGCAGATCCTGGTGGAGGCCGCGGCCGAGCTGCGGCGACGGCGCCCCGATATTCCCCTGCGGGTGAGCATCCTGGGTGCCGGCAGCGGCTCGCAGGTCCTTGACTTGGCCCCGCTGATCCGCGGTCTCGGGCTGCAGGACACCGTCTCGCTGCGCCCGCCCGTGCAACCGCATCAGCTGGCGGACTGGTTCCGCTCCGCAGATGTTGTGGCGGTGCCCTCTTTCAGCGAATCGTTCGGCCTGGTGGCTTTGGAAGCCCAGGCCTGCGGCACGCCGGTGCTGGCCGCGAACGTGGGCGGCCTGCCCAAGGCAGTGCGGCACGGACGCAGCGGCGTGCTGGTCAACGGACACGCCCCCGGACGCTGGGCCGAGGAACTCGAGGCCCTCTACGACGGCACCGAGCGCCGTCGTGCCCTCGGCGAAGGAGCCGCCGCCCACGCGCAGTCCTTCGGCTGGCGGCGCACCGCGATGCTCACCGCAGAGAGCTACCGGGAGGCAGCGGATCAGTTTGCCAGCCGCTCCGTCCGGAAATAGCCGGTAGGCGCGCAGGACACCGGCCCGGCTGATAGCTTGGCTTCCATCCAATGACCCGGCCGCCAACGCGATCCGTTGCCGGCGCAGCGGAAGGAAACGCGGCATATGCGCACCAATGTTCCGACGGACCTGGAAATCTCCCGGGCGGCCCGGCTCCGGCCTGTCGCCGAGGTGGCAGCAGCGGCCGGCATTCCCGAGGAGGCCTTGGAACTCTTCGGCCGTTATAAGGCCAAGGTGGACCCGGTACTTCTGCCGGGGAACAGGACTCCGGGCCGGGTGGTGCTGGTGACGGCGATGAGCCCGACCCCTGCCGGTGAAGGAAAATCGACGGTCACCGTTGGCCTGGCCGACGCCCTGCACGGTGCCGGGAAGAACGTCTTTATCGCCCTGCGGGAACCGTCCATGGGCCCGGTCCTGGGCATGAAGGGGGGAGCAACCGGCGGCGGCTACTCCCAGGTGGTGCCCATGGAGGACATTAACCTGCACTTCACCGGCGACTTCCACGCCATTACATCGGCGAACAATGCGCTGGCCGCCCTCGTGGACAACTCCATCTTCCAGGGCAATCCGCTGGGGCTGGACCCGCGGCGGATCACCATCAAACGCGTCCTGGACATGAATGACCGCGCCCTGCGGGAGATCGTCATCGGGCTCGGCGGCCCCGCCCAGGGAGTGCCGAGGCAGGACGGCTTCGACATCACCGTTGCCTCGGAGGTGATGGCCGTCTTCTGCCTGGCCCGCGACCTCACCGACCTCACCGAACGCCTGGCGCGGATCACCGTGGGCTACACCTACGACCGCCGGCCGGTGACGGTGGCGGACCTGGGCGCCGAGGGAGCCATGACGCTGCTGCTGCGGGATGCACTGAAACCAAACTTCGTACAGACCCTGGCCGGGACGCCGGCGCTGGTTCACGGCGGGCCCTTCGCCAATATCGCACACGGCTGCAACTCGGTCATCGCCACCGCCACCGCGCGCCGGCTCGCCGACATTGTGGTGACCGAAGCGGGCTTCGGCGCCGATCTGGGCGCCGAGAAGTACCTGGATATCAAGTCCCGGGTGGCCGACGTCGCCCCGGATGCAGTGGTGGTGGTGGCCACCATCCGCGCCCTGAAGATGCACGGAGGAGTGCCGCGGGAGCAACTGGCCGAGGAGAACCTGCCCGCGCTGGAGGCCGGCACGTCCAACCTGCGGCGCCACCTGGCAAATATCCGCCGGTTCGGCATCAACCCGGTGGTCGCGATTAACCGCTTCACCACCGACAGTGAGGCGGAGCTGCGCTGGCTGCGCGAATGGTGCGCCACCGAAGGCGTGGATGCCGCCGTCGCCGATGTCTGGGCGAACGGCGGCGGCGGGCCGGGCGGGGATGAGCTGGCCGCAACGGTGCTGAAGGCGCTCTCCCGGCCGGTCGACTTCCGGTTCCTGTATCCGGATGAGCTGCCCGTGGAGGAAAAAATCCGCACCGTTGCCCGGGACATCTACGGCGCGGCGGACGTTGAGTTTGCGCTGCCGGCCCGGCGCCGGCTGGAAGAGATCGCCGCCCGCGGCCTGGAGCACCTTCCCGTCTGCATGGCCAAAACGCAGTACTCGTTCTCCGACGACGCCACGGCCCTGGGGGCGCCTTCCGGATTCACCATCCATGTGCGGGACCTGTCCGTCAAAACCGGCGCCGGCTTCGTGGTGGCGCTGACCGGGGCGGTCATGACCATGCCCGGGCTGCCGAAGGCCCCCGCCGCACTCAACATGTCCGTTGCCGCGGACGGCACGCCCTCGGGCCTGATCTGAACCGCATGCCGCCGGACACAAGAACGCCCCCGGCCCCGGAAAACCGGGGTGCGGGGGCGTTCTGCGAAATGCTGTCTAGCGTTCGACCTCGCCGCGGATGAACTGCTCCACCTTTTCCTTGGCAATATCGTCGTTGTACTGCTCCGGCGGGGACTTCATGAAGTAGCTCGACGCCGAGAGGATGGGGCCGCCGACACCCCGGTCAAGCGCGATCTTGGCGGCGCGGACGGCATCGATGATCACGCCGGCGGAGTTGGGGGAGTCCCATACTTCCAGCTTGTACTCCAGGGACACCGGGGCGTCGCCGAAGTTGCGGCCTTCGAGGCGGACGAAGGCCCACTTGCGGTCATCCAGCCAGGCGACATAGTCGGACGGGCCGATATGCACGTCGTCCGCCTTGAGATCGGCGGAGGTATTGGAGGTAACCGCCTGGGTCTTGGAAATCTTCTTTGATTCCAGCCGTTCGCGTTCGAGCATGTTCTTGAAGTCCATGTTGCCGCCGACGTTGAGCTGGTAGGTGCGGTCCAGCACCACGCCGCGGTCCTCGAACAGCTTGGCCATCACGCGGTGCGTGATGGTGGCGCCGATCTGGCTCTTGATGTCGTCACCGACAATGGGAACACCGGCTTCGGTGAACTTGTCCGCCCATTCCTTGGTGCCGGCGATGAACACGGGCAGGGCGTTGACGAAGGCGACGCCGGCGTCAATGGCGCACTGGGCGTAGAACTTGGCAGCCTGCTCCGAACCGACCGGAAGGTAGCAGACCATCACGTCAACGGCGTTGTCCTTCAGCGCGGCGACAATGTCCACGGGGGCGGCGTCGGACTCGACAATGGTTTCCCGGTAGTACTTGCCCAGCCCGTCGAGGGTGTGCCCGCGCTGCACCGTAATGCCGGTTTCCGGAACGTCGGCAATCTTGATGGTGTTGTTCTCGCTGGCGCCGATGGCGTCGGCCAGATCCAGGCCAACCTTTTTGCTGTCGACGTCGAAGGCGGCAACGAACTGCACGTCATTGACGTGGTAGTCGCCGAACTTCACGTGCATCAGGCCAGGGACAATCTCGCTGGGGTCGGCGTTTCGGTAGTACTGGACACCCTGCACCAGCGAAGCTGCGCAGTTTCCAACACCGACGATTGCCACCCGGATGGGGTTCTCGGACACGGTTCTCCTTTGAAGAAATGTTGAACGCTGCGCGCCCGGCGCAGACAACCCCCATAGTCTACGTGCTGACACTTGGAGTTTGGCCCGGACGGCAAACCCAATTGCAGATGGGCACGCGGGGGGAGTGCGGCGGGAGTACGGGGGTGGAGTACGGGGACGGCCGCCAGCCTACACCGGGAACGCGGTGATGCTTCGCCTCCGGCCCCGGGCATACCCCGACGTGCGGGGCGGCTGACCGGCGGGTCGGAGCTTACTGGATACTGGGAGACATGGATCCCAGCCCCCGGCGCCGCCCGATGCGGATAGTGGCGCCCAGCCGTAATGACCCGTTCCTGCGCAAATTCAGCGAAGTCATCGGCGGCCCGCTGGGGCGGTTCACGGCACCGGGCATCGTGAACCCGGGGTTCTTTACGGTGGAACGGGTGCTGATCCTGTTCACCACCATTTCCGCCCTGCTCGCCGTACTGGTCAAGATGCCCTGCCGTGCCGGAGGCTGGAGCACCCCCGGCCACTTTTATCAGGCATGCTACTCGGACTGGCCGGAACTGTTCCGTACGCGCGGCCTGGGGGAGGGGGTCTTCCCGTTCCTCACGGAGGGTTCCTTCTTTGAATACCCGGTCCTGCTGGGACTGCTCGCCGGGGCCACCGCGCTGCTGATCCCCGGGCAGGAGGACGGCGCCACCGCACTGCGGGCCCTTCACTACTTCGACGTCAATGCGCTGCTGGCCACGGGAGCGTGGATTGCCACCGTGGTGCTGACCATGCGGATGTCCGGCCGCCGGCCGTGGGACGCGGCCATGGTTGCCCTGGCACCCGCCGCCGTCCTTGCGGTGTTTATCAACTGGGACATTTGGGCAGTGCTGCTGGCCGCCGCGGGCATGCTCGCGTTTGCCCGCAACCGGCCGGTCGCGGCGGGAATCCTGATCGGGCTGGGGACCGCCCTGAAGCTTTACCCCGTATTGATCCTCGGTGCCGTGCTGGTCCTGGCGCTGCGGACCCTGCGCCTGCGCCCGGCCGTCCTTACGTTCGCCGCCGCCGGCGGCGCCTGGCTGGCAGTCAACCTGCCCTTCCTGCTGCGGGACTACGAGTCCTGGCGGTATTTCCTCAGCTTCACGTCCGAGCGTCCGGCGGGCTATTCCTCGATCTGGTTCGGCTGGAACCTGACCGTGGAACGCTACGGCGGGGCGACCGTGGATGCGGCCTTCATCAATGTGTGGGCCTACGTCCTGTTCGCCCTGGCCTGCGCCGGCATTGCCGTGCTGGCCCTGCGCGCCGAACGCAGACCCCGGCTGGCCCAGCTGGCCTTCCTGATCGTGGCCGCCTTCATCCTCACGAACAAGGTCTACTCGCCGCAGTTTGTCCTCTGGCTCCTGCCGTTGGTTGCCCTCGCGCGGCCGCGCTGGCGGGACTTCCTCATCTGGCAGTTCTTCGAAGTGATGCACTGGTGGGCCATCTGGATGTACCTGGCTCGCGAAACATCCGGCGGAGCGGCGCAGAACAACATCGATTCGCCATACTACGTGCTGGCCGTCCTGGGCCATGTTCTGGCCACGGTCTATCTCATGGGCAAAGTGGTGGCGGACATCCTTGACCCCGCCGGAGATCCGGTGCGGCGCAACGGCGTTGACGACCCGCAGGGAGGACCCTTTGACGGTGCCCCCGACCGCTGGGTCCTCAGGCGCGCCAAGAGCGTTCAGGTACCCTTGGAAGCGCACGAGGCCCCGTCGAAAGAAGCACAGTGACCCCCGTCCCATACCGTTCCGAGCAGCTTTCCCACGAGGATTTCGAGGCCCTGGCCGCCGCGCATCCCGATGTGGTGATCCCGCTGGAACAAACGCCGTACTGGGCGGATTTCGAACGGAAACTCGGCCGCAGCCCCTACGGTATCTGGGCCTATTACGACGGCGGCACGCTGGTTGCCATGGCCAGTTACCTCCGCTCAGAGCGACGGCTGCGCCCCTCCCTGGTAGTGGTCAACGGGCCCACCTGGTTCACCACGCGCACGCATAACGCCGAAGCCCGCCTGGTGGCGACAGTGCAGGCACAGTTCCGGGACGATCCGGCGGTGGATCCGCTGTACATCCGGATGCAGGTGAGCCATCCCCAGCCTCCGGTGACGGGACCGCTGGAACACGGCTGGTACGAGCGGGAAATCGTGGTTGACCTGACGCCGGACACGGACGCCATCTTTGCCTCCTTCCGCTCCAACGCCCGGAACCTGATCCGCAAGGCGGAGAAGCTCGGTGTTGAGGTGCGGACCATTGAACCCGAACGCTGGGCAGAGGTCTTCCGTACGGAGTTGTTCCCGATCATGCAGGAAACCGCTGCCCGTGACGGATTCTCCAGCTTCGAATCAACCTTCTACGAAACACTGCTGACCGAGCTGGGCCAGTACCTGCGCCTGATGGTGGCCTATGTGGACAACCGGCCCGTGTCCTGGCTGATCACCACCGAGTACCGCGGCTACTCGGTCTACTATTTCGCGGCAAGCTCGCACAGTGCCCGCAAGACCAACGCCCCGTATCTGCTGCTCTGGGAAGCCTTCAAAGTGCTCAAGGAGGCCGGCAACACGGCCTGCGGGCTGACCGGCATTGTCAGCGAGAACTACCCCGGCCTGATCAACGTCACCACGTTCAAACGGAATTTCTCCAAGACCGTGGTCACCATTCCCACCACTTATGACATTCCGCTGCACCCGCGCCGGTACGCTCTGGTAGCAGCGGCACTGAAGATCCGCCGGGAGGCACCGCAAAAACTGCGCGCGCTGCCGGCATCGGCCAAGGCGCGTGCGGCCGCAATCACCGGACGGAAGGGCGGACAGACACCCCAATGAGCGACGTCAGCGTGGTCGGAGCCGGTCCCAACGGACTGGCCGCAGCGGTGGTCCTGGCACGTGCCGGACTGTCGGTCGAGGTTTTCGAGACCGGCGGTACGGTGGGCGGCGGCAGCCGGACCAAGGAGCTGATGGAACCGGGCCACCTGCATGACATCTGCTCGGCGGTGCATCCGATGGCGCTGGCCTCGCCGTTTTTCCGCAGCTTCGGGCTGGAAAAGCGGATTGACCTGGTGGTGCCGGAGATTTCCTACGCCTCACCGCTCGACGGCGGCCGCGCAGCGCTGGCCTATAAGGACCTGGACCGGACGGTGGACGGCCTGGGACGGGACGGGGCGGCCTACCGCCGGTTGCTGGAACCCCTGGTGAAACGCAGCGAGGCAGTGACGGAACTGCTGATGGGTTCCCTGCTGAACATTCCGCGGGATCCCGTGGCCCTGGCCCGTTTCGGTCTCGCTGTCCTGGACCAGGGCACGCCGCTGTGGAACCGACGGTTCATGGAGGACGCCGCGCCCGCCCTGCTCTCCGGTGTGGCGGCCCACCCGGTGGGGCCGATGCCCTCGCTGCCCTCGGCCGGCGGCGGACTGATGCTCAGCACCCTCGCCCATTCGGTCGGCTGGCCCGTTCCCGTCGGCGGCTCCCAATCCATAGCCGACGCGCTGGCCGAAGATGTCCGCGCACACGGCGGCCGGATTGTCACCGGCCATCGGGTCTCCTCCCTGGACGAAGTGGCCGGTTCACGGGCGGTTATCCTGGATGTCTCGCCGTCGGTCCTGCTGGAACTGGCCGGGAACCGGCTGCCCGCCCGCTACGCCCGGGCACTGGAACAGTTCCGGTACGGCAACGCCGCGTGCAAAGTGGATTTCATCCTCTCCGGCCCGGTGCCCTGGTCCAACCCGGAACTCGCGCAGACCGGAACGCTGCACCTGGGCGGCACCCGTGCCGAGCTGGCGGCTGCCGAGGCGGACGTCGCGGCCGGGCGGCACCCGCGCCGGCCGTATGTACTCGCGTCCCAGCCCAGCGGGTTCGATCCCACCCGCGCGCCGGCCGGACGCCATATCCTCTGGTCCTACTGCCACGTTCCGGCCGGGTCGAGCGTGGATATGACCGAAGCCGTGACCGCCCAGATTGAGCGGTTCGCGCCCGGATTCCGCGACGTCGTGGTGAATTCTTCGGTCACGACGGCGGCGGAACTGGCCCGCTATAACGAAAACTATGTGGGCGGGGATTTCGGCGGCGGTGCCGTGACCCTGACCCAGATGCTGAGGCGCCCGGTGCTTTCCCCGTCACCCTGGCGTACAGCCCTGCCCGGGGTATACCTCAGCTCCGCATCCACCCCTCCGGGTCCCGGGGTCCACGGGATGGGCGGGATGCACGCGGCCGAACTGGCGTTGAAGGACATATTCGGCCTGCCGGTTCCCGACCTGGCGCCTTCCCCGGCTGCGGTGTGACGCAGATCGCCAAAAAATTGTAGGTTTGTCTTTCCGGCGCACGCGCCGGAAAGAGAAAAACCGGGGGAACAATAATGGGGGGACAACTACATTGAGCAACGAAAATCCAGGCCCGGCCGCGCCGGCAGGACACGGAGCAGGACAGGGAGCAGCACAGGGGACAGCAGCGTATCCGCAGTCGCCGCCTCCGGGACCGCCGCAGGCACCGGCTCCGCCGCCGCCCGGATCCAACGGTGGAGGCTGGAATCCGCCGGGAGCCACTGCCCCGCGCCAGCCGATGGATCCGAAGAAAAAGAAGAAGCTCACGCTGCTCGCCATCCTTGGCGGCGTGTTGGTCCTGCTGCTGGCCGCCGGAATTGCCACCTACTCGTATCTGGCGAAGAACGTGTACGGCGCAGAAGGCGTGGTGGAGGAATACCTTGGCGCACTGAAGGACGGCGATGCGGAAAAGGCCGTTGAACTGCTGCCGGCGGGTGAGGGGCTGGACACGGTTCTGATCAACAACGAGGTGTACCAGGCGGCCGAGAACCGCATCTCCGACTACAAGATCACCGGGTTCGACGGTGCCAACGGCGGAGTTGTCACCGCGGATGTCACGCGGGCCGGATCCACCGCCGAGCACACCATCCGTGTGGTGAAGGACGGCCGGCAGAACCTCCTCTTCCCGAAGTGGAAGATCGAGGATGACCTGATGGACTGGTCGGTGACCCTGGATATTCCGGAGAATTCATACCGGCCCAAGGAAATGACCGTCAACGGCGTGACCGTGGCACTGCCGGAGTTCAAAGATGACGGCGGCCTGCAGACAGTTGATCTTGCCGTGCTTCCGGGTGACTACAAGATTGAACCCATCGCCGGAAGCAAGTTCATCGACTACGGGGACAACGAGACCGTGGAAGTGGAACTGGATTCCCCGCAGCAGATCTTCAGCTACTGGCCGAAGCTCAGCGACGCCGCCGATGAGGCACTGAAGACGGAGATGACGGCCTGGCTGGACAACTGCCTGGCATCGACCAAGCTGGTGAACCCGGGCTGCCTGAACAATGTCCCTGACATGGAATACCCGGAGCGGTACCGCAACATCAAGTGGTCCCTGGCCTCCGGACCGAGCATCGACCCGGTAGCCGGAACCACCGCCCTGGATGAGACCATCGGGTTCCTTGCCACGGACATCAAAATCACGCTGAACTGCGAAGTCAACCGCGGCGGAAACGGCAAATGGGAACCCTTCGAGGAGAGTGACACCTTCACCGAGTTCGCCGAAGCCAAGATCGACGGCGACAAGCTGGAGCTTATTTTCGAGTAGGGCGGCGCATGCCTTGCGCTCGGGTGCCGGTCATGGGGAACTGATAGCTAGGAGGTTCCCCATGACCGAGCATCTGAACAATCACCACCGGGACACGCTGGACAGGATCCTGCGGCATCCCTCGAGCGGCAACGTCGAGTGGAAGGACGTGGTGTCACTGCTGGACGCAGTGGCGGACACAACCAGGGAGCACAACGGCAAGTATGAAGTGACCCTGGCCGGGCAGACCGAGTACCTGTCCGTTCCGCACGGCAAGGACATCGACGAACAGACCGTGGTTGACCTGCGGAAGATGCTGAGCCGCGCCGGTTACGAACCGGATCGAAAGTAACCGCTATTCGACGGTGAGTTCACCCATCCGGGACCACTCTTCGCCGTCGATGACGGTGTTGATGATCCAGGGCGTTTCCACCAGTGCCGGAACCATGTCCTTCATGGCCTGCTGGAAGTGCGCGCTGCCCACGTGGGCCTCTGCGGCGTCGTCCTTGAACGCTTCCACGAGCACGAATTCGTTGGGGTTCTCCAGGCTGCGGGACCAGTCGAACCACAGGTTGCCCGGCTCCTGCCGGGTTGCGGCGGTGAAATCGGCGGTCAGCTCCGGCCAGCGTTCGGTCCATTCGGGCTTAACAAGGAATTTGACGGTAATAAAGATCATGGTTTTATCGTATGCCCGGCGGGCATGCCCCTGAACGGCGGGTGCGCCCGGGCCGGGCTGGCGGAGATGCGAGTATGGAGATGTGGCGCATCTCGACGTATCCAACATTGACTATTTCCTCTCCGACGGCCGGCAGCTGCTCAACGGTGTCAGTTTCAAGGTGGGGGACGGCCACAAGACCGCCCTCATCGGCCCCAACGGCACCGGCAAGACCACCCTGCTGCGGATTATCTCCGGCGACCTGGCTCCGGACGAGGGGACAGTGTCCCGGTCCGGCAACATGGGCATCATGCGCCAGTTCGTCGGCCAGGTCCGCGATGACAGCACGGTGCGGGACCTGCTGGTGTCCGCCGCCCCGCCGGCGCTGGCAGCCGCGGCGCGGGAAGTCGACGCTGCCGAGATGGCCATGATGGAGCACGACGACGAGCCCACCCAGATGCGCTACGCCACCGCCATCACCGACTGGGGCGACGTGGGCGGCTATGAGCAGGAGACCGTCTGGGACGAGGTGACCATGGCTGCGCTGGGCCTGCCCTTCGACCGCGCCCAGTACCGCAAGGCGGCCTCCCTCTCCGGCGGCGAGCAGAAGCGCCTGGTCCTGGAGGCGCTCTTCGCCGGCCCCGATGAGCTGCTGTTGCTGGATGAACCGGACAACTACCTGGACGTGCCCGGCAAACGCTGGCTCGAGGCCAAGCTCGCGGAATCGAAAAAATCGGTGCTGTTCGTCAGCCACGACCGGGAACTGCTGGACAACGCCGCCACCCGGATCGTCACCCTGGAGCCGGGCATCAACGGTGCCTCCGCCTGGATCCACGGCGGCGGATTCGGCAGCTACGTGAAGGCCCGCGAGGACCGCAATGCCCGGTTCGAGGAGCTGCGGCGGCGCTGGGACGAGGAGCACCTCAAGCTCAAGGAACTCGTCAACATGTACAAGAACAAGGCCGCGTTCCGCTCCGACATGGCCAACCGCTACCAGGCCGCGCAGACCCGCCTGGCCAAGTTCCTCGAAGCCGGTCCGCCGGAGGCCCTGCCCGTGGAACAGAACGTCAAGATGCGGCTGCGCGGCGGCCGGACGGCCAAACGTGCCGTGGTGGCGGAGAAACTGGAGCTCACCGGGCTGATGAAGCCCTTCAGCACCGAAATCTGGTTCGGCGACCGGGTGGGGGTGCTGGGCTCCAACGGGTCCGGCAAATCCCACTTCCTGCGCCTGCTCGCGCTGGGCGGCACCGACCCGGACCGGGAACACGAGCCGGTGTCCGAGGTGGAGATTGCGCCGGTTCCGCACAACGGCACGGTGAAACTCGGTGCCCGCATCCGGCCGGGCTTCTTCGCCCAGACCATGATGCGGCCCGATCTGGCCGAGCGCACCCTGCTGGACATCCTGCACCGCGGCGACGAGCACCGTTCCGGGCTGGGGCGCGAAGCCGCCGCCGGCGCGCTGGACCGGTACGGCCTCGCGGCTTCCTCGGAACAGAAGTACGAGTCCCTGTCCGGCGGCCAGCAGGCCCGGCTGCAGATCCTCCTGCTGGAACTCTCCGGCGCCACGCTGCTGCTGCTGGACGAACCGACCGACAACCTGGACCTGCATTCGGCCGAAGCGTTGGAAAAAGCCATCGACGCTTTCGAAGGCACTGTCCTGGCCGTCACCCACGACCGTTGGTTTGCCCGCAGCTTTGACCGGTTCCTGGTCTTCGGCTCCGACGGCAAGGTCTACGAATCGGAGACGCCGGTCTGGGACGAAAAACGGGTCGACCGGGTTCGATAGTGGAGAATATTGCCGTGCATGAAGTCAACGAATCGTCCCTGAACAAGGCACTCATCGCGGTCTTCGTCTGCTTCGGGCTGAACGGGCTGGTCTTCGCCAGCTGGGCGGCGCGCATTCCGGCCGCGGCACAGGATCTGGGCATCGGTGCTGCCGGTGTCGGGCTGCTGCTGCTGTTCTCGGCTATCGGCTCGGTGGCGGCGCTGCCGCTGGCCGGGTCCGTGGCGCAGCGGATCGGCACCGCGGGCACCGTTCGTGCCGGCGGCATCACGACGTCGGCGGCTTCCCTGGCGGTCGCCGCCGGACTCTACCTCGGATCCATCCCGATCACCGGCGCCGGGCTGCTCGTCTTCGGCATCGGCATTGCCGGCTGGGACGTGGCGATGAACCTCGAAGGGGCCGACGTTGAACGGCGCCTCGGACGGAACATCATGCCGCGTTTCCACGGTGCCTTCAGCGCCGGGTCCTTTACCGGGGCCATGATCGGCGCGCTGCTGTCCTTTGCCGGAGTCTCCCTGTCACTGCACCTGCTGGGCATCCTGACGGTGGTTTGTATCATCGTGCTGATTGTGCCGCGGAACTTCCTGCAGCTGCCGCACCTGCCCGCGGCGGCAGACGGCGGCCCGGCTCCGGCACCCGTGTCCCGGTTCGGTGCCTGGCGTGAAGGGCGGACGCTGCTGATCGGCGTCGTTGTACTCGGCGCCGCCCTGACCGAGGGTGCGGCAAATGACTGGGTGGCCAAGGCCACTGTGGACGGACTGGGGGCCACCGAGTCCACCGGCGCCGTGATGTTTGCCGTTTTCGTGGCCGCCATGACCCTCACCCGCTGGTTCGGTGCCAAACTCATTGACCGCATGGGCCGCGTCCGGGCGCTGCGGATCTGCATGAGCGCCTCCCTGGCCGGCCTGCTGCTCTTTGTGCTGGCACCGAACCTGGTGCTGGCGGGACTGGGCGCCGTGCTGTGGGGTATCGGCGCGGCGCTCGGCTTCCCGATGGGTATGTCCGCGGCGGGCGAAGACCCCGCGCACGCACCGGCGCGCATCTCCGTGGTGTCCACCATCGGCTACACCGCGTTCTTCCTCGGCCCGCCCGTGCTGGGTTTCCTGGGGGAGCTCTGGGGTGTGCGGAACGCGCTGCTGGTGGTGGGTGTGGCCATGCTGGTATCCATCGTGTTTGCGCCGGCAGCGGCTGAACGGAAGCCCGTTTCCGAAACAACCTGAGCACAGCGGACCGGAATTGTCCTCAAAGGGGCGGCGCCGGGATGCCTTCCGGCCCTACCCTCGAACCCATGTCCCCTTATCTGGAGCGTTCTTCCTCCACTGACCGGGCTCCGCTGATCCAGGCGCACGGGGTCACCAAGGTCTACCAGTCCAAGAGCGGTCCGGTGCATGCACTGGACGGCCTGGACATAGCGGTCCCCGAAGGTACCGTGATGGCGCTGCTGGGTCCCAACGGTGCCGGGAAGACCACGGCGGTGAAGGTCCTCACCACCCTGATCAAGCCCGATGCCGGCACCCTCCGGATTGACGGCATCGATGTGCTGGCGGATCCGAAGGGTGTCCGCCGGATTATCGGAGTGTCCGGGCAGTACGCCGCCGTCGATGAGAACCTCACCGGCCAGGAGAATCTGCGGATGGTGGGCCGGCTTTACCACCTGACGCCGAAACAGGCACGGGCCCGTGCGGCGGAACTGATTGATATGTTCGAGCTCACCGACGCCGGCAACCGTCCCGTCAAGGGATACTCCGGCGGTATGCGGAGGCGCCTGGATCTGGCCGGAGCGCTGGTTAACAGCCCGCGGGTGCTGTTCCTCGATGAACCCACCACCGGGCTGGACCCGCGGAGCCGGCTGGCCCTGTGGCAGGTCATCAAGGACCTTGTCGCAGCGGGCACCACGCTGCTGCTCACCACCCAGTACCTGGAAGAAGCCGATCAGCTCGCGGACACGGTGGCGGTGATCGACCGCGGAAGGGTGATCGCCGAAGGCACCTCGGACCAGCTGAAATCACGAATCGGCGGACACAGTGTTGCGGTGGCCCTCGTTGACGGCAACGATGCCGGTGCCGCGCGCGCCATCCTCACCCTGCACGGAGCCGGGCCGCCGCACACCTCCGACGACGGCAGGACCCTGGAGGTAGCCGTCCAAAACGGACCGGCATCCCTGCAGCAGGTCCTGTCGGATCTGCAGGAACAGCACATCGGCCTGCACGACGCCGGCATCCGCCGGCCCACCCTTGATGACGTGTTCCTCCAGCTCACCGGCCGTCCGGCCGAGGAGGAACCGGAGCCGGAGGGAACCGAAGCCGGCACCAGGAACACGGCGAAAGCCGGGGAAGGGGCGCACCGATGAGCGCCGCCGCTACCAGCCTGCAGTCGACAGGGACCCGCGGCCGGTCACCGGCACTGAACTGGGTCGACGACGGCTGGACTGTCACCAAGCGCAACCTGATCAAGATCAAGCGCTCGCCGGACATGATCATCTTTGCCGTGCTGCAGCCGATTATGTTCGTGCTGCTGTTCAGCCAGGTCTACGGAGGCTCCATCAGTGTGGCCGGCACGGACTACACCCAGTACCTGATGGCCGGGATCTTTGCCCAGACCGTGGTCTTTGGGTCCACGTTCTCCGGCGCGGCCATGGCACAGGATTTGAAGGAAGGCATCATCGACCGCTTCCGGACCCTGCCCATGAGCCCCTCGGCAGTGTTGATCGGCCGGACCAATTCAGACCTGGCGCTGAACGCAATTTCCATGATCATCATGATGGGCACCGGGCTGTTGGTGGGCTGGCGGGTCAATACGAATTTCCTGTCCTTCCTGGCGGCCGTGGGACTGCTCCTGCTCTTCTCCTACGCCTTCAGCTGGGTGATGGCCCTGCTAGGCATGTCCGTGCGGACACCGGAGACCATCAACAACGCATCCTTCATCATCCTGTTTCCCATCACGTTCATTTCCAATGCGTTTGTGCAGAGTTCCACCCTGCCGACGCCGCTGCGGATCTTTGCGGACTGGAACCCGGTATCCGCCCTGGTCCAAGCGGCCCGGGAACTATTCGGCAATCTGGGGACCGCACCCATTCCGGACACCTGGCCGATGCAGAACGCCATCCCTACCGTAGTGATTGGGTCGCTGGTGCTGCTGGTTGCCTTCGTCCCCCTGTCCGTGCGCAAATTCGCCTCGGTCAGCTCCCGGTAGCCCTGAAAGGACACCATGATTGAGGCAGTAAACCTCGCGAAGCGGTTCGGTCCGAAAACCGCCGTCGACGGTGTCACGTTTGCGGTCCAGCCGGGGAAGGTGACCGGTTTCCTGGGCCCCAACGGCGCCGGCAAGTCCACCACCATGCGCATGATCGTGGGCCTGGACCATCCCACCGCCGGAGCGGTGACCGTCAACGGCCGGCCCTACGCCGCCCACAAGGCACCGCTGCATGAGGTCGGAGCGCTGCTGGAAGCCAGGGCAGTGCATCCCAAACGCACGGCCTACAACCATCTGCGCGCCATGGCCGCCACCCACGGCATCTCGAAGCAGCGGATCGATGAGGTGATCGAAATCGCCGGTCTGGGGCCGGTGGCGAGGAAACGCGTCGGAAGCTTCTCCATGGGCATGGGGCAGCGGCTGGGCATTGCGGTGGCGCTGCTGGGAGATCCACAAACCCTGATTCTTGACGAACCGGTCAACGGGCTGGACCCCGAAGGCGTGCTGTGGGTCCGGCACCTGGTCCGGGGCCTGGCCTCGGAGGGCCGGACGGTGTTCATTTCCTCACACCTCATGAGCGAAATGGCGGTGACCGCGGACCACCTGATTGTGATCGGCCGGGGCCGGATCCTGACGGATGCCCCCATGCAGGAGATGATCGGCGGCGGCCGGGCGCGCACACTGGTCCGGACCGACGACGCCGACACCCTGGCTGCCGCCATCGGTTCCACTGAGGTGGAGGTTCGCCGGACGGGGCCGGGAGTGCTGGAGGTGGTGGGCCTGCCGCCGCGCCGCATTGCCGAGGCGGCGCTCGCCCGGCGGATCCTGGTCACGGAGCTCACGCCGCAGCAGGAATCCCTGGAGGACGCGTACATGGAACTTACCCGGGGGGAAGTCGAATACGAGTCACAGCGCATGAACGGAGCGGGGGACCGGGCCGGCGCCCGCAGCGACGGTTCGTCAGTGCCCGGGCAGGATGACTCAGGGATAACCCCGAGTCATCCCTAAGGGGGACTACTGATTTAGCCTGAATCATCCCTTGGAACGGTCCCGGTGCCTGCCGTGCTGGCCTAGGCTGGAGGCAGCCCCCCGAACCCGCTTTCCGTTCCAACGTGAGGATCACCATGATCGAGGCACACGGCCTCTCGAAACGCTACGGCGCAAAATCCGCCGTTGACAACGTTTCCTTTACTGTCCAGCCGGGCAAGGTCACCGGCTTCCTGGGCCCGAACGGGGCGGGTAAGTCCACGACCATGCGGATGATCGTGGGTCTGGACAACCCCACGTCCGGCAAGGTGCTGGTCAACGGGCTGCCCTATGCCCGGCATAAGGCGCCCCTGCGGGAGGTGGGGGCCCTGCTGGACGCCAAGGCCGTGCACACCAAGCGCAGTGCCTACAACCACCTGCGTGCCATGGCAGCCACCCACGGTATTTCCGCCAAGCGGGTCAACGAGGTCATTGAGCTGACCGGTCTGGGTCCCGTGGCGAAGAAGCGGGTGGGCGGCTTCTCCCTGGGCATGGGCCAGCGGCTGGGCATTGCCGTGGCGCTGCTGGGCGATCCGCATACCGTCATCCTCGATGAACCGGTCAACGGACTGGACCCCGAGGGTGTCCTCTGGGTCCGCCACCTCGCCCGGGGGCTGGCCTCCGAGGGACGCACGGTGTTCCTCTCTTCGCACCTCATGAGCGAAATGGCGCAGACCGCCGACCACCTCATTGTTATTGGCCGGGGCAGGATCATTGCGGACGCCCCGATCAGCGAGATCATCTCCGGCCAGGACAAGGTCCGGACGCTTGTCCGCACCGACAGTCCGCGTGAACTGCTGCTGGCACTGGACGCACCCGGGGTCACCGGCGTCGAGCAGGAGGGCGGGCTACTGGAAATCACCGGGGCGGAGCCGCGCAGCATCGCCGAGGCCGCACTGGAACGGCGGATTCTCGTGTACGAGCTGACACCCCAGCAGGTGTCCCTGGAGGACGCCTACATGGAACTGACACGGGACGACGTCGAATACCGGTCCCAGGACCTGCCGCAGGAACCTGTTCCTGCGGGAACTGCCTCCGGGAAGGGGAACTAGCACCGTGAGTACCGCTACAGAATCCAAAAAGCACGGCGCACCCGCCCCTGCCGGCACCGGCGTGAACTTCATGCGTGTCCTGAAATCCGAATGGATCAAGGTCAACACGGTCCCCTCCACCGTCATCCTGCTGGCCATCACGGTTGTTGTGATGGTTGGTCTGGCCGCGCTCGCGGCCTGGCAGGTCGTCGTCGTGATCGACATGATCAGTGCGGCGAGCACCCCCGAAGAGGCCATGGCCTTCGGCGACCCGCAGGTGTACCAGGACCTGGTGCCTGAAATCCCCGCCAGCGGACTGTTCTTCGGCCAGCTGCTGATCGCCTCGCTTGGCGTGGTACTGATTGCCTCGGAGTGGGGCACCGGCATGATCCGCTCGACCTTCAGCGCCGTCCCGAAGCGGATTCCGGCCCTGCTGGCCAAGAACCTCGTCATCGCCGTGATTTCCTTCGTGATCGGCGCCGGCGCCGCGTTCATTTCCTACCTCGTGGCGCAGCCGATCCTGAACAGCGGAGACCTGAGCCTGTCGCTGGATGACCGCGGTGTCCTTGCCAGCATCCTGAACACCGGCACCTGCCTGGCCCTGATCGCGGTGTTTTCCATGGCGATCGGTACGCTGCTGCGCAACACCGCCGGGGGAGTGGTGACTGCCATCGGCATCATCTTCGTGCTGCCGCTGGTGGTGAGCATTGTCGAGGGCATCGCCGACTGGATTCCCGACGCAGCGCGGTTCCTGCCGAGCAACGCGGGCACCCAGCTGGTTCTGGCCGGGGCACCCGCTGAAGGCGCCCTGACGCAGCTGGAGGGTGGACTGGTCCTGGCGGCCTGGGCGCTCGTGCTGCTCATCATCTCCCTGATCGTCACCAAGCGACGCGACGTCTAGGGACCTACAGCTTCGGTGGAGGCGGCGGCGGAAGAACGGCCGGCGGCGTCTTCACCGGACATCTCCTCAACAACCCCCGGCAGCGCATAGCTGCCGGGGGTTTTTGTGTCCGTCGCGGGACGCCGGTTACGTGAGCCCGGGCTCCTCTGATTGAATCGGAGCATGTCTGACGCATTGGCCCACGTAAAAGATCTCGGCGCGTTTGTCAGCGCCTCGCCCTCCAGCTTCCACGCCGTCCGGGAAAGCGCCCGCCGGCTTGCCGGGGCAGGCTTCACCGAAGTCACCGAAACGGAGGATTTCCCCCGGACAGCGGGAAAGTACTTCGTCGTCCGTGACGGCGCGTTCATTGCATGGGTGGCACCGCAGGATGCCGGTCCGGCGACGGGATTCTCCATTTTCGGCACGCATACCGATTCACCCACGTTCAAGCTCAAACCGCGGCCCACCACCGGCCGTGACGGATGGCTGCAGGCCGGTGTCGAAGTCTACGGCGGGCCGCTGTTGAACTCCTGGCTGGACCGCGAACTCCAGCTGGCCGGCCGTATGGTCACCCTCGACGGCACGGAACACCTGGTGGAAACCGGTCCGCTGCTGCGCTTCCCGCAGCTGGCCATCCACCTGGACCGGGCCGTCAACGACGGGCTGAAACTGGATAAGCAGCAGCACATGAACCCCGTCTGGGGACTCGGGGACCCTTCCACCGCTGATCTGCTGGCCTTCCTGGCCGCCAAGGCGGGACTGGCCACTGACGAGATCGGCGGCTACGACATTGTTGCCGCAGACACCCAGGAGCCGCAGGTCTTCGGCGCCGAAGGCGAGTTCTTCGCCTCCGGACGGCTGGACAACCTGTCCTCCGTCCACGCCGGCGTCGCCGCCCTGATGGCGGCAGACGTTGCGCCGGGCGCGCCCATCGCCGTGCTGGCCGCCTTTGACCATGAAGAGGTTGGCAGCGGCAGCCGCTCGGGTGCCGCCGGCCCGTTCCTCGAAGACATCCTGCTGCGCATCGGCGACGGACTGGGCGCAACCACGGCGGAGCGGGCCCGCGCGCTGGCCGCGTCCTTCTGCATCTCTGCCGACGTCGGGCACGCCGTCCACCCCAACTACGCCGAGCGGCACGACCCGGCCAACCATCCGGTACTCAACGGCGGACCGCTGCTGAAGATCAACGCCAACCAGCGGTACACCACCGACGCCCCCGGAACCGCCGCGTGGGCCCGTCTCTGCGCCTCGGCCGGAGTTCCGTACCAGGAGTTCGTCTCGCACAACTCGGTTCCCTGCGGTTCCACCATCGGTCCGCTCACCGCCACCCGGCTGGGCATCCGCACCGTCGATGTCGGCATCCCCGTCCTGTCCATGCACTCGGCGCGGGAAATGGCAGGCGTACTGGACCCCCAGCGGCTGGCTGCGGTTGCGGAACTGTTCTTCGCTCAGGGCGCCTCGTAGCGCAGCGTCCCGCCGGGCCGGTGACGGGGTGTCATTCCGGGCTGCGGAAATCGGATAGGATAGGAAAGTCTGTGCTGTCGGCTTCGGCCGGCAGATTCCCTTGCCGCTGCGGATCAGCCGCACGCGGCGGGGAGACAACGCAAAAGAACCTCCTGTTACGGAAATACCGTGACCGTACAGCCCAAAGGAGGTGGGTTCACAAATGCGTGCTTATGAACTGATGGTAATCATCGACCCCGAGGTCGAAGAGCGTACCGTCGAGCCTTCGCTCGATAAGTTCCTCAATGTCGTCCGCAACGATGGTGGAACCATCGACAAGGTAGACATCTGGGGCCGTCGTCGCCTGGCCTACGAAATCCAGAAGAAGACTGAAGGCATCTACGCGGTGGTTAACTTCACCGGTACGCCTGCAGCAGCAGCCGAGCTTGATCGCCAGCTGAGCCTGAACGAAACCATCATGCGCACCAAGATCATCCGCCCGGAAGAGCAGAAGATCTCCAAGAAGGATGCCAAGAAGGCCGCTAAGGACGCTGCAAAGGTTTCCGCAGAGTAATTTCCGGACAACCCGTACAGATATCAGGAGGCTTTCATGGCAGGCGAGACAACAATCACCGTCGTCGGTAACCTAACCAACGACCCGGAACTGCGGTTCACTCCGTCCGGTTCGGCAGTGGCGAACTTCACCATTGCTTCGACCCCGCGGACCTTCGACCGTCAGTCCAACGAGTGGAAGGACGGCGAAACGCTGTTCCTCCGTGCGTCTGTCTGGCGTGAAGCTGCTGAAAACGTCGCCGAGTCCCTCACCAAGGGAACCCGCGTAGTTTGCCAGGGCCGCCTGAAGTCGCGTTCGTACGAAACCAAAGAAGGCGAAAAGCGCACCGTAATGGAGCTTGAGGTCGACGAAATCGGCCCCTCGCTGCGTTATGCCTCTGCCAAGGTCACCCGCACCCAGCGCTCCGGCGGCGGTGGCGGATTCGGCGGCAACAGCGGCGGTGGCGGCGGCTTCGGCGGCAACTCCAACTCCGGTTGGGGCGGCGGCCAGCAGCAGCAGACGCAGTCCGCACCCGCTGACGATCCCTGGGGCGCCCCTGCGGGCGGCAACTCCGGCGGATGGGGCAACGGTCCGGATTCGAACGATCCGCCCTTCTAAACCTCTTCACCCGAAGAGCGGCTTCCCCCAACGGGCGGCAGCGGCCCTTCACCCGGCGCCCTTGGGCGCCACCCTCAGACGGCAACCGCCGTCGAGCCCATCCCGTGGAAATGTATCCACGGGCTCCACCAGACATAAGGAGCTCCACGATGGCTAAGGCTGAACTTCGCAAGCCCAAACCAAAGTCCAATCCCTTGAAGGCCGCTGACATCACTGTCATCGACTACAAGGACGTAGCATTGCTGCGCAAGTTCATTTCCGACCGCGGAAAGATCCGCGCTCGTCGCGTAACTGGCGTTTCCGTGCAGGAACAGCGCAAGATCGCCCAGGCAATCAAGAATGCCCGCGAAGTTGCTCTCCTGCCGTACTCCGGCGCTGGCCGCGGCTAAAGGAAAGGAACCTAACTCATGGCAAAGCTCATTCTGACCCACGAAGTAACCGGTCTCGGCGCTGCCGGCGACGTCATCGAGGTTAAGGACGGTTACGCACGTAACTACCTCCTGCCCCGCGGCTTCGCTCTGACCTGGACCAAGGGTGGCGAGAAGCAGGTTGAATCCATCAAGGCTGCACGCGCTGCCCGTGAGCACGCTTCCCTGGAAGATGCTCAGAAGCAGGCCGCAGCTCTCTCCGCCAAGCCGGTCAAGCTGACCGTCAAGGCCGGCGAGTCCGGACGCCTCTTCGGTACCGTCAAGCCCGCAGACGTTGCTGCTGCTGTTGAAGCCGCCGGTCTCGGCGCCATCGACAAGCGCAAGGTTGAACTGCCGACGCACATCAAGTCGGTTGGTTCCTTCCAGGCCAACGTTCGCCTGCACGACGACGTCGCAGCTGTCATCGACCTTCAGGTCGTTGCCGGCTAGCGTCTGACGCAGACGGACAAAACGCCCCCGGTCCTCGGACCGGGGGCGTTTTTCGCTTTAAGGCAGCAGTGCCTGCGCCGGCATATCGATGTACCCGCCAGCAGTCAGGGGCTGGCCGGCGCGCTG
The DNA here is from genome assembly GCF_059090185.1 of Arthrobacter sp. MDT1-49-2. Classification (NCBI taxonomy): domain Bacteria; kingdom Bacillati; phylum Actinomycetota; class Actinomycetes; order Micrococcales; family Micrococcaceae; genus Arthrobacter; species Arthrobacter sp. MDT1-49-2. The sequence goes on along the minus strand of NZ_JBNHFK010000008.1, from coordinate 59,939 downwards.
GCCGGTCCGTCCGGTGCGCTATCCGGTGCGCTGGCCGGTCCGTCCGGCGGTGCCGTACCGGAGGCCGGCCGGACTGGGAATGCCGCTGTCCACAGCCTGTCAGCCCCCTCTTGTGGATATCCCGGACCGCCAATGTGGATAGTTCAGTCCTTTATGCCTGTTTTCCATGCCTGTCAACACGCACCCGTTCACCGGGCGCGCCGGAAAAATAGTCTGTTTGCACAGGTGTGGACAGACGTTTGCCCTAGTCAGAGCCTTGTTTGGCTAGAAACTAATTATTTATCCACACCCTTATGCCCAACCTGTGCACAAGACACGCCGCGTTATGCACAAACTATCCACAGGACCTGTGGATAACTCGTTTGTCGAGCCGGTGCGGGTGGGCATAACGTTGCGGTGAATCCCTTCATCAGACGCATGCCCGCCGCGTCCGGATCACTCAGCACAGCAGGCTCCGCACGGATGTCGGTGCCTGCTGATACAGATAGTCCAATGCTCCGGCAGGGCAGGGATCTAACGTCTTAGGCAGGAACGGAAAGGGTCACAGTGTCGCTCACGCATACGGACTCCAAGGCATCATCATCAAGTCCGGATTTCGCGAGGACACCGCCCCAGGACCTGGTAGCGGAACAGTCGGTGCTCGGCGGCATGATGCTGTCCAAGGATGCCATTGCCGACTGCGTCGAAGTCCTCCGGGGCATCGATTTCTACCGTCCCGCCCATGAGGCCATCTACGAAGCCATCATTGACCTCTACGGCCGCGGCGAGCCCGCGGACGCCGTCACCGTCTCCGACGAACTCACTAAGCGCGGGGAAATCAGCCGCATTGGCGGACCGGCCTACCTGCACACGCTGATCCAGTCCGTTCCCACCGCCGCCAACGCCGGGTTCTACGCCGAGATCGTCCGAGAGCGGGCGGTGCTGCGCCGGCTCGTGGACGCCGGAACCAAGATCGTCCAGCTGGGCTACTCCAATGACGGCATGGAAGTCGACGACATCGTCAATGCCGCCCAGGCGGAAGTCTACGCAGTGGCTGAACGCCGCACCGCCGAGGACTATGTCCCGCTGAAGGACATCATCGAGGGCACCGTGGACGAGATTGAGTCCGCCGGCCACCGCGGCGAGGGCATGACCGGCGTCCCCACCGGCTTCTACGAACTCGACGAGCTCACCCAGGGCCTGCACCCCGGCCAGATGATCGTTATTGCCGCCCGCCCCGCCGTCGGTAAATCGACGTTTGCACTGGACTTCGCCCGTTCCGCCGCCATCAAGAACAACATGACCACGGTGTTCTTCTCGCTGGAAATGGGCCGCAACGAGATTGCCATGCGCCTGCTCTCCGCCGAGGCCACCATTGGCCTGCAGGATCTGCGCAAGGGCACCATCAAGGACGAGCAGTGGGGCAAGATTGCCACCACCATGGGGCGCATGAACGACGCACCGCTGTTCATCGATGACAGCCCCAACATGTCGCTGATGGAAATCCGGGCCAAATGCCGGCGCCTGAAGCAGCGCCATGACCTCAAACTCGTAGTGCTGGACTACCTGCAGCTGATGTCCTCCGGCAAACGCGTGGAATCCCGCCAGCAGGAAGTCTCCGAGTTCTCCCGTGCACTGAAGCTGCTGGCCAAGGAACTCGAAGTGCCCGTTATCGCGCTTTCCCAGCTGAACCGTGGCTCCGAGCAGCGCACCGACAAGAAGCCGATGGTCTCGGACCTGCGTGAATCCGGTTCCATTGAGCAGGACGCCGACATGGTCATCCTGCTGCACCGCGAGGACATCTACGACAAGGAATCCCCGCGCGCCGGCGAGGCCGACGTGATTGTGGCCAAGCACCGTAACGGTCCCACGAAAACCATTGTGGTGGGCTTCCAGGGCCATTACTCCCGATTCTCGAATATGGCGGTGGAAGGCGGAAGCGGGTTCTAGCCCCGGTTCCACCTTTCCAGCCGCCTCCCCCCACCGTTCCAGGAGATCAGCCGTGCCCAAGTCCAAGCCCCGCAAGAAGGCCGTCAGCAAGAAGAAGCAGGCCCGCCGTGCCGAGCACGAGGTCAACGCCATGCTGCGCGGGGAAACCATGTACTTCAGCGACGACGCCGAGGCACTTTTGACCGCCCGCGGCTGGATCAGTGAGCGGGCCCAGCCCGGCGGTCCCGACCAGGGCGATGCCTGGTACTGGATGCCGTCGCAGCTGCCGGCCTACCTGGAAGAGGGTGAGCCGGTACCCACCTCCGTCTACCCGTCCTCCGAGACAACCTTCGTGGCCCAGCTTGCCACTCCGGACGGCTCCGTGCCCCCGGAGGCCCAGACCGAGTACGCGACCCTGGAGGACCTTGAAGCGGACCTGGAACGGCTCGAGGCCTACCGGGTGCCGGAGGGGGCCTGGACGGTCCTGAACGGCGGACCGGGCGCCGAGGAGACCCCGGCAGATTTGATCGACTCGGTCACGGAAGAATGGGAACTCATTGCCGAGCTCATCCACTTCCCCTACGCCGAAGACGGTCCGCGTTCCTTCGCAGCCGTGGAGCAGGCGGTACAGGACGGCCGGCTGACCGAATACGCCTACCGTTCCGTGCTGGCGGGCCGGGATGCAGCCGGACCCGCAGCCACCGGCCGGAGCTAACCCCCCGAGGCCGGGGCCAACCCGGAGGCCGGGGCTCGCCGGCGGCCGGCCCGGCTAGCCCCGGTTGCCCGCGCCGGGACCGCCGGCAGGCTCCCCGTGGGCGTCATGGCTGGAGGCAAGCTGCCACGGCACACTGGCCACCATGGTCGAGGGCTCGAAGTGCAGGCGGGCCTTGATCCTCAGAGCGGTCTGATTGTGGACCAGCTGCTCCCACCAGCGCCCCACCACATATTCCGGGATGTACACCACAAACAGTTCCCGCGGCGCGTTCCGGCGCGCCTCGCGCAGGTACGCCAGCACGGGGGAGATGGTTTCCCGGTAGGGGGAGGACAGGATGGTGAGCGGCACGGGAATCTGCAGGCGCTCCCAGTCGGCCATGGTGCGCCGGGTCTCCTCCGGATCAAGGTCCACCGTGATGGCATTCAGGCTCGAGGGGCGGGACGCCCGGGCATAGGCGATGGCCCGCAACGCGGGCTTGTGCACCTGGGAAATCAGGATCACCGCGTTGATCCGGGAGGGCAGCGCCAGGCTGTGCTCGTCCTCCTTCAGGGCGAGTTCCCGTGCCACCGTCTGGTAGTGCATGCGGATGCTGTACATGATCACGTAAAGGACGGCCATGGCGAGCAGGGCAATCCAGGCGCCGTGCTGGAATTTGGTGATGATGACGATCAGCAGCACCAGGGCGGTCATGCCGAAGCCCAGGGTGTTGATGGCCCGGGAACGCTGCATCCGGCGTCGGACGTCCTTGTTTCTTTCGGTGCGCAGCTTTCCCGTCCAGTGCCGGATCATGCCCAGCTGGCTGGCGGTGAAGGAGACGAAAACCCCCACGATGTAGAGCTGGATCAGCCGCGTCACATCGGCGTCGAAGGCCACAATCAGCACCAGCGCGCCCAGGCCCAGGGAGATAATGCCGTTGCTGAAGGCCAGGCGGTCCCCGCGGGTGCGCATCTGGCGGGGCAGGTAGCCGTCCCGGGCCAGGATGGAGCCCAGGACCGGGAAGCCGTTGAAGGCGGTGTTGGAGGCAAAGACCAGAATCAGCCCGGTGGCCGCCACCACAATGTAGAAGGGGAGGCTGCCGCCGCCGAAAATGGTCTCCGCCAGCTGGCTGATCACCGGGTGCTGCACATAGCCCTCGCCCACCGCTTCACCGTTCAGGGTGAGCTGGGTGGCCGGGTCCTGTGCAACGTGGACCTTGGTGAGGTTGGCCATGGCCAGGATCCCGCCCAGCATGGCGGTGGCAATCATGCCAAGCAGCAGGAGGGTGGTGGCGGCATTGGCGCTCTTGGGTTTGCGGAACGTGGGAACCCCGTTGCTGATGGCTTCAACACCGGTCAGCGCTGCCGCACCGGAGGAAAAGGCGCGCAGGAGCAGGAAGGCCCCGGCCAGGCCCACCAGGCCGCCGTCGAGTCCGGCCTCGGGAACGAGGTCAAAGGAGGCGGAGGGTGCCTGCTTAAGGTTTCCGGAGAAGAACTGGACGGCGCCCGTAATGCACATGCCCAGCACGGACGCCATGAATATGTAGGCGGGCAGGGCGAACACGGATCCCGCTTCGCGGATGCCGCGGAGGTTGATGAGTACCAGCAGGGCGACGCCGATCACCGCAATGGTTGCCTGATTGCCGTGCAGGGCGGGAACCGCGGTGACCAGATACGCCGCCGCCGAGGACATGGACACGGCAACGGTGAGCACATAGTCCACCAGCAGGGCCGAAGCGACCGTGAGGCCGGCGGACTTCCCGAGATTCGCGCTGGCAATTTCATAGTCGCCGCCGCCTGAGGGATACGCGTGTACATTCTGCCGGTAGGAGGCCACCACGGTCAGCAGCACCACCATCACCGCCAGGCCCACCCAGGGTGAGACCGTGACGGCAGTGACGCCGGCGAGGGCCAGGGTCAGCAGAATCTCATCGGGTGCATAGGCAGCCGATGAGAGAGCGTCCGAGGCAAAAACGGGAAGCGCAATCCGCTTGGGCAGAAGGGTCTGCGCGAGGCGCTCATTCCCGTACGGACGCCCGACCAGAATGCGCTTGAACGCATTGAAGAATGTGAGCACGAGGTCCAACGTTAGACCTGCGCTGCGGGCACTGTCCAGAAGTCCCCCAACGCGTGCCCGCGGCCATCGCCGGGGCGGAACCGGGGCACCGGTTTTCCACCGGATGATCCGCGGATCCGGCGGCGTGCCCGGACGCGCCGGAGAGTTCGGTATGCCGGCAGTGGATGCCGCCGGAGCCACCGGTGCAGTACGGTTCTGACTATGAGCAATGAGGGCAGGACGGGTTCCCTATCCCCTCGGCGCGCGTCCAATATCCGCGACGTTGCTGCAGCTGCCGGCGTTTCCTACCAGACTGTTTCCCGGGTCATCAACGGACACCCGAATCTGCGCGATTCCACGCGGGAACGGGTGCTGGAGGCCATGGAACGGCTCCAGTTCCGGCCCAACCGTGCAGCGCGGGCCCTGGTCACCAGGGAATCGCGCATCATAGGCGCCTTGGTGGCGTCCGGTGCGGAGTACGGGCCGACGGCCAGCCTGCAGGCGATCCAGGCCGCCGCGAATGAAGCCGGCTATGTGGTGGACGCCGTGCATATCGACAACGCTGACCGCTCCTCTATTGAGGAGGCCCTGGACCGGCTGATGAGCCATGCCGTGGAGGGGCTCGTACTGCTTGCCCCGCAGTCCCGCGCGCTTGAGGTGATTGAGCAGCTCTCTATCCGGATTCCCTTTGTCACCGTGCATTCGCTGCACAGCCAGGACCACCGGATGTCGGTGGACCAGCTGTCGGGGGCGCGGCTGGCCACCCGCTGCCTGCTGGAACTTGGGCACCGGAACGTGGTGCATGTTCCCGGACCGGAGGAATGGGTGGAAACCGAAGCCCGCCTCCAGGGATATGTGGAGGAGATGGCCGCGTGGGGCCTGACGCCCGCTGTCGTTCCGGCAGGGGAGTGGACCGCGGACTCGGGTTACCGGGTGGGCACTGAACTGCGCAAGGACCTGCGGTTCACTGCGGTGTTCTCCGGAAATGACCACATTGCCCTCGGCCTGGTGCACGCTTTCGCGGAGGTCGGCCTGCGGGTGCCCGACGACGTGAGCGTGGTGGGCTTTGACGATGTGCCCGAAGCGGCGCACTTCCTTCCGCCGCTGACCACCATCCGGCAGGACTTTCCTGAACTGGGCCGGCGCTGCGTGGCCGTCCTGCTGGCGGAACTGCGCGGGGGCGATCCGGTAAAGACCGGCGACGTGGCACCGAAACTGGTGCACCGGAGCTCCACGGCAGCCCCGCCGTCTTCCCCCCGCTAAACGGCGACCGCACGGTGCGTTACCAAACTGTTACCAACTTTAGTGCCCCGTGTCACATTTTCGGGAGTAGCGTGACACCCAGCAACGAATTGTGACCGTTCACATTTCTGGATCTGACGGATCCGGGCACGGTCGCGGATATACCGGTTCAACGACAATGAGGTCACCGTGCAGCACAGGAACTCTCCCGCCCATGTAGTCGGCATCGACTTCGGCACCCTTTCCGGGCGGGCCGTCGTAGTGCGGGTGGACGACGGCGCCGAGCTCGGCTCCGCGGTGCACCCCTACCGGCACGGAGTGATGGATTCCGTCCTTGCCGCCACCGGTGCGCCGTTGCCGCCCGACTGGGCCCTGCAGGTCCCCGCGGACTACCTCGAGGTCCTGCAGCACGCGGTACCGTCAGCCATTCTGGCCGCGGGCATTGACCCGTCCTCGGTCATCGGCATCGGCACCGACTTCACTGCGTGCACCATGGTCCCCGTTACGGCGGACGGCACCCCGTTGAATGAACTTCCCGAGTACCAGGACCGGCCGCACGCCTATGTGAAGCTTTGGCGCCACCATGCGGCCCAGAAGCAGGCGGACCGCATCAACGAGCTGGCGCGGCAGCGGAACGCCGCCTGGCTGCCCCGCTACGGCGGTCTGATCTCCAGCGAATGGGAGTTCGCCAAGGGGCTGCAGCTGCTGGAAGAGGACCCGGAGCTCTACGCGCTGATGGATCACTGGGTGGAAGCAGCCGACTGGATTGTCTGGCAGCTGACCGGTAACTATGTGCGAAACGCCTGTTCGGCCGGATACAAGGGGATCCTGCAGGACGGCGCGTACCCGGACGCGGATTTCCTGACGGCCCTGAACCCCGGCTTTGCCGGGTTCGTCACCGACAAACTCGAGCAGCCGGTGGGAGCCCTGGGCTCCGCCGCCGGAACGCTCACCGACGAGGCCGCCGCCTGGACCGGCCTCCCGGCCGGCATTCCGGTGGCCGTCGGCAATGTGGACGCCCATGTCACCGCTCCCGCCGCGGGGGTTGCCGGACCCGGGCAAATGGTTGCGATCATGGGCACCTCCACCTGCCACGTGATGAATGCCGAAACCCTGCGTGATGTGCCGGGCATGTGCGGAGTGGTGGACGGAGGCATTGTCGAGGGCCTCTACGGCTATGAAGCCGGCCAGTCAGGTGTCGGGGACATTTTTGGCTGGTTCACCGCGAATTTCGTCCCCGAAGAACTGACGCAGGAAGCAGCCGGCCGGGGGATGAGTGTTCATGAACTGCTCACCGAGCAGGCCGCCGGCCAGGAGGTGGGCGCCCACGGGCTGCTTGCCCTGGACTGGCAGTCCGGCAACCGTTCGGTGCTGGTGGACCACGAACTGTCCGGGCTGCTCGTGGGGCTGACCCTGGCCACCCGCCCGCACGAGGTGTACCGGGCGCTGCTGGAGGCCACCGCCTTCGGCACCCGCACCATTGTGGAGGCCTTCACCTCCTCGGGCATTCCGGTGACGGAGTTCGTTGCGGCCGGGGGGCTGGTGCGGAACCGGTTCCTGATGCAGGTCTACGCCGATGTTCTTGGCATGCCGATTTCCGTGATCGGCAGCGAACAGGGGCCGGCCCTGGGATCCGCCATCCACGCGGCCGTAGCCGCCGGCGCCTACCCCCGTGTCCGCGAGGCGGCGGCAGCCATGGGCAGGCTGCAGCGGAACGAATACCTGCCGGATCCGGAGCGTTCCCAGGCATACAACGCGTTGTATGCGGAATACACGGCGCTGCATGACTACTTCGGCCGGGGCGGCAATAACGTTATGCACCGGCTCAAAGCCATGCGCCGCTCCGCCCGGCTGGTCCGCGAGGTGACGGCATGAGCGCCCCCGGGACCGGTTTCGAGCAGGCCGTAGCGCGCGTCCGCGCAGAAGTGGCTGCCCTGCACGGCGAACTGGTGCGGTACGGGCTGGTGGCGTGGACCGCGGGAAACATTTCCGGCCGGATTCCCGGCACCGGGTACTTCGTCATCAAGCCCAGCGGCGTGGAGTACGCGGACCTGAGCCCGGAAAACCTTATTCTGTGCGAACCCGACGGGAGTGCGGTGGCCGGAAGCCAGGATGCCGGGTTATCCCCGTCCAGTGACACCGCCGCGCACGCCTACGTGTACCGCAACATGCCGGGGACCGGGGGAGTGGTGCACACCCATTCGCCGTACGCCACGGCCTGGGCGGCACGCGGTGAACCGATCCCCTGCGTGCTTACCGCCATGGCCGACGAATTCGGCGGGGAAATCCCGGTGGGCCCCTTCGCCATCATCGGCGATGACTCCATTGGCCGCGGTATCGTCTCCACCCTTCAGGGGCACCGGTCCCGTGCAGTCCTGATGCGGAACCACGGCCCCTTCACCATCGGCCGGGACGCCCGCGACGCCGTCAAGGCAGCCGTCATGCTCGAGGACGTTGCCCGCACGGTCCACTTCGCGCGCCAGCTCGGAGAGCCCCAGCCCATCGAACCGGCCCACGTGGACGCCCTGTTCGACCGCTATCAGAACGTGTACGGCCAGCAGCCGGCAGCAACCCCAACAAACTCAGGAGTGCACTGACGTGAGTCCCCTCAACACCACGCTCGAACCCTACGAGGTCTGGTTCCTCACCGGCAGCCAGGACCTCTACGGCGAGGACACGCTGCGCCAGGTCGCCGAACAGTCCAAGGCAATTGTCGGCATGCTCGAGGCCGCCGGCCTGCCGGTGCGCCCGGTCTGGAAACCGACACTCACGGATACCGCATCCATCCACGCTGCAGCGCTAGCCGCCAACGCGGCGGAAAACGTCATTGGCGTGATCGCCTGGATGCATACCTTCAGCCCCGCCAAAATGTGGATCCGCGGGCTGGACGCCCTGCGCAAACCGCTCCTTCACCTGCACACACAGATCAACGTGGAACTGCCGTGGGCGGAGATCGACTTCGATTTCATGAACCTGAACCAGGCTGCGCACGGGGACCGTGAATTCGGGTATATCGCCACCCGTCTGGACGTGCCCCGCAAAACCGTCGTGGGGCACGTTTCCACCCCCGCCGTCATTGCACAGATAGCCTCCTGGCAGCGGGCCTGTGCCGGCCGTGCCACCCTGCAGGGCATGCGGGTTGCCCGGTTCGGTGACAACATGCGCAACGTCGCCGTCACCGAAGGAGACAAGACCGAAGCCGAACTGCGCTTCGGCGTCTCCATCAACAGCTGGGGGGTCAATGACCTCGTGGAGGTGGTGGACGCGCAGTCCGAGGACAGCGTGGACAAACTCGTGGCGGAGTACGAAGACCTCTATGACATCTCCCCGCAGCTGCGGCCGGGCGGCAGCCGGCACGAATCGCTGCGCTACGGGGCGCGGCAGGAACTCGGCCTGCTCCAGTTCCTGGAAGAAGGCGGGTTCGATGCCTTCACCACCAACTTCGAGGATCTGGGCGGCCTGCGGCAGCTGCCGGGACTGGCCGTGCAGCGGCTGATGTTCCACGGCTACGGGTTCGGCGCCGAAGGGGACTGGAAAACCGCCATGCTGGTCCGGGCCGCGAAGGTGATGGGCGCAGGCCTGCCCGGAGGCGCTTCCCTGATGGAGGACTACACCTACCACCTGGTGCCCGGCGAGGAGAAAATCCTCGGCGCGCACATGCTGGAAATCTGTCCCAGCCTCACCACGGACAAACCCAGCCTGGAAGTGCACCCGCTGGGCATCGGCGGCCGGGAAGACCCGGTCCGCCTGGTGTTCACCACTGACCCGGGCCCCGGCGTCGTCCTGGCCATGTCCGACATGCGCGACAGGTTCCGGCTGACCGCCAACACGGTGGACGTGGTTCCTCCGGACGCCCCGCTGCCGAACCTGCCGGTGGCCCGCGCCGTCTGGCAGCCGCATCCCGATCTCGCCACCTCCGCGGCCGCCTGGCTCACTGCCGGTGCCGCCCACCACACCGTGCTCAGCACGGCCCTCGGGCCGGACGTCCTGACCGACTTCGCCGAAATGTCCGAAGTGGAACTGCTGCTCATCGACAACACCACGGACCTGCGCGGGTTCCAGCGGGAAGTCCGCTGGAATGCCGCCTACTACCGGCTAGCCCAGAAACTCTGACTCCACCCCACCAAGGCACGGCAACAACGAAAGGCATGACCATGACACGCAAACCCACCCTGAAACGGGTACTTATCGGCGGCGTCTCGCTGAGCCTGGCCCTCAGCATGAGCGCCTGCGCCGGCAACCGCGGCGGCGGGGACGCCGGCGGCGAGTCCAACGAGGGCGCCAAGATCGGCGTCGCCATGCCCACCCAGCAGTCCGAACGCTGGATCGCCGACGGTGAGAACGTCAAGTCCCAGCTGGAGGAGCTCGGCTACGAGGTGGACCTGCAGTACGCCAACGACGACATCCCCACCCAGATCTCCCAGATCGAGAACATGATCAACGGCGGCGCCGAGGCCCTGGTCATTGCGTCCATCGACGGCACCACGCTGACCAGCGTGCTGGACACGGCCGAATCCCAGGACATCCCCGTGATCGCCTACGACCGGCTGATCAACGAGTCCGACACGGTGGACTACTACACGACCTTCGACAACTACGAAGTGGGGGTCCAGCAGGGCACTTCGCTGCTCACCGGACTCGGCATCCTGGACGACGCCGGGCAGCCGACCGGGGAAAAGGGGCCGTTCAACGTCGAACTGTTCGCGGGCAGCCCGGATGACAACAACGCCACGTTCTTCTGGGACGGCGCCATGGACACCCTGCAGCCCTACCTCGATGACGGAACCCTGAAGGTCCCCAGCGGACAGACCGCCTTTGAGCAGGCCGCCATCCTCCGCTGGCTGCCGGATACCGCCCAGGACCGGATGGAGGATCTGCTGACCGTTGGCGGCGGAGCGCAGATCGACGGCGTGCTTTCCCCGTATGACGGGCTGTCCATCGGCATCATCTCCGCCCTGCGCTCCGGCGGCTACACCGGGGAGAACCTGCCGGTGGTCACCGGCCAGGACGCGGAAGTGGGCTCGGTGCAGTCGATCATGAACGACGAGCAGTACTCCACGATCTTCAAGGACGTGCGTGAGCTCGGCAAACGGGCAGTGCTGATGGTTGACGCCCTGATGAAGGACGAGGAGCCGGAAACCAATGACGAGGAGACCTACGACAACGGCGCGAAGGTAGTGCCGGCGTACCTGCTCGAAAGCCAGATCGTCACCGTGGACAACTACGAAGAGGTCCTCGTGGACAGCGGCTACTACGAGGCGTCCGACCTGGAGTAACCCGGCTGCGGGCGGCCCGGAGCGGGCCGCCCGCAGCATCACCACTGAAAGTCCAAGGACAGGGAGGTCCGCATGAGTGACCATATTCTCCAAATGACCGGGATCGGCAAGGCCTTCCCGGGCGTCAAGGCGTTGCAGGACGTCACTCTTGCGGTTGAACGCGGAGAGGTCCACGCCATTTGCGGCGAGAACGGAGCGGGCAAGTCCACCCTGATGAAGGTGCTCTCCGGTGTTTACCCGCACGGCAGCTACGAGGGCGAGATCCTCCTCGACGGCCGCACCGTCGCCTTCCGCGACATCAAGGACAGTGAACGCAGCGGCGTCGTCATCATCCATCAGGAACTGGCGCTGTCCCCGTACCTCTCCGTTGCCGAGAACATCTTCCTGGGCAATGAGCGCTCGGCCCGGGGCTGGATCAACTGGAACGAAACCAACGTGCGTGCGGCGGAACTGATGCGCAGGGTCGGGCTGGACCTGAACCCGGTCACCCGGGCCGGGGACATCGGTGTGGGAAAGCAGCAACTGGTGGAGATTGCCAAAGCCCTGTCCAAGGACGTGAAACTGCTCATCCTGGACGAACCCACCGCCGCGCTGAATGACGAGGACTCCGCCCACCTGCTCGGGTTGGTCCGCGGCCTGCGCGAGGACGGCATCACCTGCATCATCATCAGCCACAAACTCAACGAAATCCGTGCCATCGCCGATTCGGTCACCATCCTGCGGGACGGACAGACCATTGAGACGCTCAGTCTCGACGACGGTTCCGTCACCGAGGAACGGATCATCAAGGGCATGGTGGGGCGGGAACTGACCAACCGCTACCCGGACCGCACCCCGGAGATCGGCGACGAGGTGCTGCGGGTGGAGGACTGGACCGTGCACCACCCCGCGGAGCCCACCCGTGTCGTCATCGACGGGGCACATCTGTCCGTGCGGGCCGGCGAGATTGTCGGCATCGCGGGGTTGATGGGTGCCGGGCGCACCGAACTGGCCATGAGCATTTTCGGACGCAGCTACGGCGCCGGCATCAGCGGCACGATCTACAAGAACGGGCGGGAGATCACTGCCCGCACCGTGCAGGAGGCGATCAGGCACGGAATCGCCTATGCCACCGAAGACCGGAAACGGTACGGCCTGAACCTGATCGAGGACATCAAGCGGAACGTCTCGGCCTCCGCCCTGACCAAGCTCGCCACCCGGGGCTGGGTGGACGGCGACCGGGAAACCGTGGTGGCACAGGACTACCAGCGCAGCATGAACATCAAAGCCCCCTCCGTAAGTGCGGTCACCGGCAAGCTCTCCGGCGGCAACCAGCAGAAAGTGGTCCTCTCCAAATGGATGTTCGCTGATCCGGATGTCCTGATCCTTGATGAACCCACCCGCGGGATCGATGTGGGCGCCAAATACGAGATCTACACGATCATCAACGGGCTCGCGGCACAGGGTAAGGCGGTGATTGTCATTTCCTCCGAACTTCCGGAGCTGCTTGGCATCTGCGACCGCATCTACACCCTGGCCCAGGGCCGCATCACCGCCGAGGTTCCCATCGCCGAGGCAACCCCCGAACGACTTATGCAGCACATGACACAGGAAAAGGAATAGCCATGGCTACCACTCTCGCCGGTGAGGATCCGGCACTGGGCACCAGGATCCCCAAACCGTCCCCGCTGGCCGACGCAGGCCGCTTCCTGGCCGGCCGGCTGCGGCAGATCGGCATCTTCCTGGCCCTGCTGGTGATAGTCACCCTGTTCCAGGTCCTGACCGGCGGCGCCCTGCTGCAGCCGGACAACGTGGCTAACATCATTGTGCAGAACAGCTACATCCTGCTCCTGGCCATCGGCATGGTCATGATCATTGTCGCCGGCCACATTGACCTGTCCGTGGGGTCCGTCGCGGCCTTCGTGGGTGCCATGTCCGGCATCATGATCCGCGACTGGGGCATGCCCTGGTGGGCAGCGCTGGTGGCCTCCCTGGTGGTGGGCGCGCTCGTGGGCGCATGGCAGGGCTTCTGGGTGGCGTACGTTGGTATTCCCGCGTTCATCGTCACACTGGCGGGCATGCTCGTTTTCCGCGGGCTCACCCAGATCATCCTCGGCAACCAGCGGATCACCGGCTTCCCGGAGGAATACCGCCAGCTCGGCGGAGGATCCCTGTTCCCCGGACTGTTCCCGGCGGAAACCAACCTCCTGGACTGGACCACCGTCGGACTCGGCGTGCTGGCCACGGTCCTGCTGGTCCTCAGCCAGCTTCGCGGCCGGGCTGCCCGGATGAAGCTGAACCTGGATGACGAACCCAAGGCATGGTTCCTCACCCGCCTGGTGTTCAGCGTCGTCGTGGTCCTCGGACTGACCTATCTGCTCGCCAGCTCCAGGGGCGGAACCCCCATAGTGCTCGTTGTCCTGGGCGTGCTGGTGGTGGCCTACAGCGCCGTGATGAACCGCTCGGTCTTTGGCCGCCACGTCTATGCCCGCGGCGGAAACCTGCAGGCGGCGCAGCTTTCCGGCGTCAACACCAAACGGGTGGACTTTCTGCTGTTTGTGAACATGGGCGTGCTGGCTGCCCTGGCCGGACTGATCTTCACCGGCCGCCTGAACTCGGCCGGCCCCGGCGCCGGAAACCTCTTCGAGCTTGACGCGATTGCCGCGGCCTTCATCGGCGGTGCCGCCGTCACCGGCGGAGTGGGCACCATTGTCGGGGCGATCACCGGAGGCCTGATCATGGGTGTTCTGAACAACGGAATGTCCCTGATGGGCGTGGGCATCGACTATCAGCAGTTCATTAAGGGCCTGGTCCTGCTGCTTGCGGTCGGCTTCGACGTCTTCAACAAGCGCAAGGCCTCCAACGCCTTGAAGTGATCGGCAGAGGAAAACGGCCGGCGGGTCCCGATAGGGGCCCGCCGGCCCTCGTTAACGGCCCGGAATCCGCGGCAAATCAGCGAAGAAGCAGCCAATGTAAGACGCAAATAGGGGTGTGTCCAGCGTTACCCGAAACTTTTTGTGATGAACCCTACAAGAGGCGCCTCGATCGGCTTGTTTGCGCGGATCTGGCCCGGTAACGATTGGGTTTCGATTAGGTAGCGATTTGATCTCGACAAATGACTGCTTTAGGTTGTTTAAGAGCCCGGATCGAGGGCTGGACTGCTAGCCGTTCTAAGGCTGGCCGCGGTCGGCACCCAAAGCTGGTGCGGCCGATGCATGAATCGCACGAATGCCGAGTACCACGCGTCCACTGTACGTCGCCGCTGCGTGGTGCCGAAAAAGACCTCTATCAGTCGGGGTAGGCGACGGCGCGCGGAAGCCCGGGGACGGGCGGAGCGCAGGTGGAACCCTTGGGAGCACAAGAACCGATGAAGAACCAGAAGATCCGTCGTATCGTACGCCGTGGACTGGCCACCGCTGCCCTCACCGGTGTCGGCGCTGCCGGCCTCGCAGGCCTTGCGGCTCCAGCCAACGCCAGCTCTATGGACTGGGACGCGCTCGCACAGTGCGAAAGCGGTGGAAACTGGGCTACCAACACCGGTAACGGTTTCTCCGGCGGGCTGCAGTTCACCCCCAGCACCTGGGCCGCCTTCGGCGGAACCGGTGACCCGGCCAACGCCAGCCGCGAGCAGCAGATTGCCGTAGCTGAGCGGGTCCTGGCCGAACAGGGTCCCGGTGCCTGGCCTGCCTGCACCGCCAAGCTGGGCCTGACCGGCGCCACTGCGAACCCGCAGGCCGCCACCCCGGCCCCGGCTCCGGTGGAAACCCAGGCCCCGGCACAGACCTACGCCCCGGTGGAAACCGTGCCCGTTGAAGCCGCACCGGTTGAAGCCGCCCCGGCACCGACCTATGTTGAGCCGCAGGCCCTTCCGGAGCAGCTGCCCGCCCCGACCAACGTTGAGGTCCAGGCTGTTGCACCGGTCCAGGCTCCTGCCGCGGCCCTGTCCGGCGAAACCTACGTTGTTCAGTCCGGCGACACGCTGTCCACCATTGCCGAGAAGCTGGGCATTGATGGCGGCTGGCAGGAACTGTACAACGCCAACATCGACACCGTGATCCACCAGGACCTGATCTTCACCGGTCAGACCCTGCAGCTGCCGGCCTAACCACCGGACTACACAGCTTCGGCACCGGTCCGCCGACGTCCGGCCGCCGACGCCCAGGGCGCCCCGCTACCAGCGGGGCGCCCGCCCGCGTTTAAGCACCGTTTAAACCCTTCAACCGCCGGCAATGGACTGCAGCACGAGTACCACGGCCCCGGGTCCCAGCACAGTCTCAGGCCCGGACAGGTCCCGGATATCCTCACCATCCACGTACATGTTCACGTAGCGGCGGATGTTTCCGGCGTCGTCAACAATCCGGTGGTAGACCCCGGGATGCCGGACCTGCAGCAGGCCAAGGAGCCCGCTGATGGTCGTGGCCCCGCCGTCGTCCTCCGGGCGGTCCGGGGAGCCGGGACGGAAGACCAGGCTACGGCTGCCGCCGGCGGCATCAGCCAGCGCGGCCGGCAGCAGAAGCTCGACGGCGGAGGCGGTGCCCCGTGCGTCAGAGGGCCAGTGCCCGGACACAGAGCACATCCGGCAGGTTGGCGGTGACCAGGCTGAAACTTTCCCCTTCATCGGCGCTGGCGTAGACCTCGCCGCCGCGCGTGCCGAAGTAGATGCCCGCCGGGTCGGCCCCGTCCACGTCCGCGGCATCCCGCAGCACCGCGTTGAAGTCATAGGCGGGAAGGCCGGCCTCGTGCCGCTCCCAGCTGCTGCCGGCGTCGGTACTGCGGTACACCGCGGGACGGCCCTCCGGAGGGTTGCGCTCGCCGGCCGACCCCAGCGGAATGGTCCAGATGGTGTCCGGACGGGTGGGATGGGCGAGCATCACAAAACCGAAATCCGCGGGCAGTCCGTCGGCGATGGACACCCACTGCCCGCCGGCGTCGTCGCTGCGGTAGACCCCGCCGTGGTTCTGCGCATAGAGCCGCTGCGGATTGCCGGCATCGCGGGCCACCTTGTGCACGCACTGACCGAATTCGGGGTAATGATCCGGCATGAAATCGGCAATGATGCCGGTGTTGAAGGCATCCCAGCTCCCGCCGCGGTCATCGGAGCGGTACACGCCGCCGCTGCTGATGGCCACATGAACGGAATCATCCGCCGGGCTCGGAAGCACCGTGTGCGCCGCCGGCCCGCCGTATCCCGCGCCCCACTGGGTGCGGTGCGGATGGTCCCAGAGACCGCGGACGAGCTCGAAGTGCTTCCCGCCGTCGGAGGAGCGGAACACGGAAATCGGCTCACAGCCTGCCCAGACCACCCCGGGGCGGTCTTCGGTGTCCGGCTTCAGCTGCCAAATCCGCTCCAACGCGGCACCGGTGTCCTCCGGGAAGGCGATGGCCGGGGCCTCGGGCTCCTGCCAGGTCCTGCCGAGATCATCCGAGACGGCCACGTTGGTGCCCCACCACTCCGACCGCACCCCGGCCAGCAGCCGCGGAGACTCTCCGCGGGTATCGAAGGCGAGGGCGGGAACCTCGGTCATGGAAAATTCCGGCCCGCTCAACGTCCAGTTCCGCCGGTCGCTGCTGCTGGCAAGCCAGAGGCCCTTCCGGGTTCCAATGGCAACCACTGCGGGCACGTGGTTGCCGGGGGTCACCTCGTCCATGCGGTTATTGGAGCACTGCGGGGCGGGCAGAACAAGGGGGTCCCCGAAGATTTCCGCGCCCGCACCGGCGTCCTGCCGGGCACGCCGGTGCCGGCCCCGCGCCCCGGACACGGAGACCGGACATGGAAATAGGGCCCGCGCGTGCGATACACATAAACGATGCAGTTGTTGCCGCTGAACGCCATGCACCCATGATCTACATCGATCCGCCGATGTGGCCGGCGCACAATACCCTTTTCTCCCACCTCATTTCCGACGCCGGTCCGGGCGAGCTGCACGCCTTTGCCCGGGCCGCCGGTATCTCGCCGCGTGCGTTCGACGGCGACCATTACGACGTCCCGCAGCAGCGCTACGACACGTTGGTCCGGCGCGGAGCGGTGCCCGTTACGGGCGGGAACCTGGTGCGCATCCTGATTGACAGCGGACTCCGGATTCCGGCACGGGAGCGGCCTTCGGCCCTTGCCCGGCCGCTGATGCACCGCTGGAACCGGCTGCTGCCCGGCACTGCGGACCTGGGGGAGCACCTTCTGGAGCGCTGGAATGAACCGCACCGCCGGTACCACGACCGCCGTCACCTGCTGCAGGTGCTGGAGGCCCTGGACCTGCTTGCCGGTTCCCGGGTTTCGCTACCGGTGTCCCTTGCCGCCTGGTTCCACGACGCCGTCTATTCCGGTGCGCCGGGGCGGGACGAGGAAGCGTCCGCCCGGCTCGCCGAGGCCCTGCTGCCGGCCGCCGGTGTGGCTGCCGGCACCGTCGCCGAATGTGCCAGGCTGGTCCGCCTCACGGCAGACCACAACCCCCGGCCGGGCGACCGGCACGGGGAGCTGCTGGCCGACGCCGACCTCTCGGTGCTGGCCCGGGAACCGGACCGGTACCGCACCTACGTGGCGGACGTGCGCGCCGAGTACGCGCACCTCTCCGACGAGGACTTCGCCACCGGGCGCAAGCGGGTAATACGGCAGTTCGTGGACACCGATCCGTTGTTCCGCACCGCCTGCGGCCGGGACCTGTGGGAAGAGCAGGCCCGCCGGAACCTCAGCGCCGAGCTGGCCGGGACGCTGGCGGGAACCGCTCCGGCCGGGACGCCGGGCACGGGTGTGCCGGGCCGCCGTTCACCGCGCCGGAACCGGGCATGAGCGTACCGGCGGGGCAGGCCGGCTTCACCGGACACGCCAGGGGCACCCGCGGCTACCGGGGCGTGCTGGTGGGCCTGGCCGCGGCCGGCATGGCGACCTTCGCCCAGCTGTATTCCCTGCAGGGCGTCCTGCCGGAGCTTGCGGCCGGAATGGGGATCTCCGCGTCCTCGGCAGCCCTGACCGTTTCCGCAGCCACTCTTGGCCTCGCCGCGGCAGTGATTCCGTGGTCCGCAGCGGCGGACCGCTTCGGCCGGCTGCCGGTGATGAGGACGGCGATCCTGGCGGCCGTAGTGCTGGGACTGGCCGTTCCGCTGAGCCCGACGCTGCCTGTCCTGCTGATGCTGCGCTTTCTTGAAGGTGCAGCCCTGGGCGGCATCCCCGCCGTGGCCCTGGCCTACCTCAGCGAAGAGGTCAGCCGCCTGCATGCGGCGGTGGCCGCCGGCACCTACGTTTCCGGCACCACCATCGGCGGCCTTGCCGGCCGGATCCTCGCGGCGCCTGTGGCTGAACTGATCAACTGGCGGGCCGGGGTGGCCGCCGTGAGCATCCTCGCCGCGGGCGCCGCCGTCGTGTTCATGCTGACCGCGCCGCGGCAGCACGGCTTTGTCCCGGAACGGGCCGCCGCTCCGGGGCGGGAACTGGTGGCCCGGCTGGGGGCGAATCTCCGCAACCCGCGCCTGCTGGCCCTCTACCTGCAGGGCTTCCTGCTGATGGGCGGCTTCGTCGCCGTCTACAACTACCTCGGCTTCCGGCTGGGCGGCCCGCCGTTCGACCTGCCGCAGGCGCTGGCAAGCTCCCTGTTCCTCGCCTACCTTGCGGGCACCTGGTCCTCCCGTGCCGCCGGCACCCTGGCATCCCGGCTAACCGGCCGCGGCGGGCGCAAGCTGGTGCTGCTGCTCTGCACCGGGGCCATGGCGGC
The DNA here is from genome assembly GCF_059090185.1 of Arthrobacter sp. MDT1-49-2. Lineage (NCBI taxonomy): Bacteria > Bacillati > Actinomycetota > Actinomycetes > Micrococcales > Micrococcaceae > Arthrobacter > Arthrobacter sp. MDT1-49-2. The sequence goes on along the minus strand of NZ_JBNHFK010000008.1, from coordinate 41,085 downwards.
AGGCCTGGCGCTGACCCTTGCCGACCACCTGGCCGCCATTGTGGCCGGTCTGCTGGTGTTCACCGCGGGTTTTTTCGGCGCCCACGCCATCGCCTCGGGCTGGACGCCGCTGATGGCCCAGGTAGGCCGGGCGCAGGCCTCCTCCCTGTACAACCTCTTCTATTACACGGGCTCCAGCCTGCTCGGATGGGCAGGAGGCTACTACTTCCAACACAGCGGCTGGCCGTCCCTGGTGCTGTTTGTGGGTGCCCTGCTGCTGGCGGCGGCCCTGGTGGCCGCTCTGGTCCTGCGCGCCGACGACGGCGGTGGAAACGCCCCGGGTGGGCCGGTGAAACCGTAGGCTGGATGCTGTGAACACCCCAGCCGACCTCTCCTCCCGGCGGCTCAGCCGGCGGATCCTGGCCCTGGCCCTGCCGGCGCTGGGTGCGCTGATCGCCGAGCCGCTTTTCCTGCTCGCCGATTCGGCGATTGTGGGCCACCTCGGGGTGAACCAGCTCGCCGGCGTCGGCCTCGCCTCCACCGTGCTGCAGACCGCCGTCGGACTCATGGTTTTCCTGGCCTACTCCACCACCGGCACGGTAGCCCGCTACCTGGGCAGCAACCGGCACGGGGACGCGCTCGCCGCCGGCCGGGACGGGATCGCCCTGGCCCTGCTGCTCGGGGCGGTGCTCTCCACCGCCGGCTACATCTTCGCGCCGCAGCTGTGCACCGCCATGGGCGCCACCGGGGACGTGCACCGGTACGCCGTGGACTATCTGCGTTTTTCCATGCCGGGGCTGACCGCCATGCTGGTGGTCCTGGCCGCTACCGGTGTGCTGCGCGGTCTGCAGGACACCCGGACCCCGCTGGTGGTTGCCGCCGTCGGGTTCGCCGCCAACATCGGGCTGAACTACCTTTTGGTGTACGGATTCTCGCTCTCGGTGGCGGGTTCGGCGCTGGGCACCAGCATTGCCCAGTGGGGCATGGCCGTGTTCTACCTTGCGGCAGTGGCGCGGATGTCCCGCGCCAGGGGCGTGGCGCTGCGGCCAACCGCGGCGGGGATCAGAAACACCGCGCACGTCGGGTCCTGGCTGATGCTGCGCACCCTGAGCCTGCGGGCAGCCGTCCTGGCCACCGTCCTGGTAGCCACCGCGCAGGGGCCGGAATCCCTGGCGGCCCACCAGTTGGTCATGACCGTCTTTACCTTCCTGGCCTTTGCCCTGGACGCCCTGGCCATTGCAGCCCAGGCCATGATCGGCAAGGAACTGGGCGCCGGTGATACGGCGCTGGCCCGGGCCCTGACCCGCCGGATGGTGGTGTGGGGAGTGGGCTTCGGGGTCATTACCGGCGGGCTGCTGGCGATTGCCGCGCCGGTGGCCGGGGTGCTTTTCACCGGCGACGCCGGCGTGCAGCAGGCCATGACGGCGGGGCTGTGGGTCCTGGCCGTGTCCCAACCCATCTGCGGGCTGGTGTTTGTGCTGGACGGCGTGCTGATCGGGGCCGGAGATGCCAGATACCTGGCGCTGACCGGGCTGATCAACCTGGGCGTCTACCTGCCCCTGCTGATCTGGGTGCATGTCTCGCAGCTTGCCGGCCCGGTCGGCATCGCCTGGCTGTGGGCCGCCTTCGGCCTGGGCTACATGTGCGCCCGGGCCGCCACCCTCTCCTGGCGTGTGAGGCAGGACGCCTGGATGGTGACCGGTGCGGCCCCGGGGACGGCCAGCGACTAAGCTGGAGGGTGGCCAACCGGCCATTGACGTGACGGCGACATGAAAGCGGAGGCTCTGCAGTGGGTGCATCCAACACCGCAGCACCATGGGTACCCATGCTGCTGCGTTCAGCGGTAGCGGCGGTCTACGGGGTGCTGACCATTTTCTGGCAGGAACCCACCGATTCCGTTCTGGTGTTCGCCGGCGGCGCTTACCTGCTGCTGACCGGTGCCGCGCTTGTGCCGTTGTTCTCCCTTGCCCGCGGCCACGGAAACGTGCGCAGCGCCCTGCTGGTTGAGGCCGTCCTGTACGTTCTCGCCGGTGCAGCCGTACTGATCGTCGCTTCCGTCGGGGCCTTCACGGTCGCGGCCGCCGCGGCACTTATCGCCGGCGGCGCCATTGAACTGCTTCTCTGGGCCCGCAGCCGGAAGGCGTTCCTGCCCGCCCGCGACGGGCTCATCACCGGCGCAGCCGCACTCGGTGCCGGCGTCCTGGTGCTGGTGTTCCATGACCTCGGCGCCCGCGCCCTGCTCGGGGTTACCGGCGGATCCGCCATCATCATTGCCGTGATTCTGGCGCTTTCCGCCCTGGGGGCCCGGCATGATGCCCGCAGCGCCCAGGATGATCCGGCAAAGGCCGTAAACTAGTTCCACGGAAGTGCATTCTGCACCGACCCGTGCACCCCAACCCAGCAGGAGGATCTAACGTGGCGAATAGCTCAACCGGCGGCCCGCAGAGGCGGAACTCCGTGAAGGCACCGCTGATCTTCTCCGCTGTGCTGGCGGTGGTCGCCGGTGTATGCACCATGATCTTCGCCACCGGCGGAGCCGAGAAGGAACTCCGTGTTGATCTGGGCCTCACGGCCATGGGAATCGCCTTCATCGCGTCCCTGCTGATCTCCTCGCTGCTGCTGATGACGGAAAAGCCCAACCCGGATTACCTCAGCGAGGGCTCGGGGGTCCACCGCAGCTCGGCCAAGATCCCCGGCGGTGCAGGCAGCGTCGGCAAGCCGGCGCCGTCGTCGGCCCCCCGCGACGAAGATCCCGGCACCTCCCGCCCGGTCGATCCCACAAGCTGAACCGCAGCGCCAGCCGGACTGCGGGTCCGGGCGCCGGATTTACCGCACCGTAACAACCGGTGCCGCCGATAGAAACAATGCCTTTTTAGGCTCTGGGGTATTCACCCGTTTCTATTGAAAGCGCTGGTCCCCATGAGCCTTCTCACCCGCCTCAGGGCACGTTCGACGTCGGCACGGATCCTCGCCGGAACCCTGACTCTTTCCGGAGTACTGCTGGTCACCGCGTGCGGAGGATCCACCCAGGCCGACACCGGCGACGGCGCCGCAGACTACGGCACCCTGGACCTGAACCTCTCCTGGATCAAAAATGCGGAGTTTGCGGGTGAGTATTTTGCGGACGCCTCCGGCTACTACAAGGAAGCCGGGTTCTCCGACGTCAACCTGATAGCCGGCGGCCCCGGCGGCACGTCCACCGAGACCATGGTCCTCTCCGGAGGCGCGCTGGTAGGCACCTCCAGCCCCATGGGCGTGGCACCGGTCATCGCCGAGGAAGACGCGCCGCTGAAGATCATCGGTACCACCTACCAAAAGAACCCGTTCGTCATCATTTCCCTGGACGGCAATCCCATCACCACGCCCGCGGAGCTGGCCGGGCAGCGGGTCGGTGTGCAGGCGGGCGTGAATGAAACCCTCTTTGACGCACTGCTGGAGGTCAACGGCATTGACCCCGGCGCGGTGGAGAAGGTGCCGGTCCAGTATGATCCGCAGCCGCTGGTCAACGGTGATGTGGACGGGTTTTTCGGCTACCTGACCAACGAGGTGCTGACCCTGGAGCAGGCCGGCCATGCCACCGCGGTGCTGCCGTTTGCCGATAACGGGCTGCCGTTCATTGCCGAGAGCTTTGTCACCACCGATGAAGCCATTGAGACCCGCCGCGAAGAGCTCAAGGCTTTCCTGCTGGCCACCCTGCGCGGCTGGCAGGACGCGGTGGAGGATCCCGAGGAGTCCGCCCGGCTGGCCGTGGAGGTCTACGGCTCGGACCTGAACCTGGACATGGCCAAGGAAATCCGCCAGGCGGAGGAACAGAACACCAAGCTCGTGGTCTCCGCCGAAACGGACGCCAACGGGCTCTTTACGGTCAGCGACGAGCTGATCCAGGACAACCTGTCCATCCTGAAGCTGGCCGGATATGACCTGGCTGCCGAAGAGGTCTTCGACATGAGCCTGCTGGCGGAGGTCTACGAGGAAAACCCGGAGCTGAAATAAATGCCGCGCACCGGAACCGGGATCAGCCTGCGGAATCTCGGCAAAACCTACGCCGCCGGCCGCAACCCGGTCATGGCCCTGGAAGCGGCCAACCTCAGCACGGACCGCGGTTCCTTCCTTTCCCTGCTGGGGCCCTCGGGCTGCGGCAAGTCCACGGTGCTGCGCATCCTGGCCGGGCTGGAGGACCCCACCACCGGCGAGGTGCTGGTGGACGGGAAAACGCCGCAGGACCTGCGCCGCGGACACGAACTCGGCATTGCCTTCCAGGACTCGGCGCTGCTGCCCTGGCGCAGTGTGTACGCGAACATCCGGCTGCCGCTGGAAGTGTCCGGACTGCCGGCCGATGATGCGTACATCCGGGAACTCATTGCGCTAGTGGGGCTGGAGGGGTTCGAAAAGGCCCGTCCGGCTCAGCTCTCCGGCGGTATGCGCCAGCGGGTGTCCATAGCCCGGGCACTGGTCCTCAAGCCGTCCGTGCTGCTGCTGGATGAGCCGTTCGGGGCACTGGATGACATGACCCGCCAGCGGCTGAACCTGGAGCTGCTGCGGATCTGGACCCAGAAGCCGGCCACCACGCTGATGGTCACGCACGGCATTTCCGAGGCGATCTTCCTCTCCGACACCGTGGCGGTCATGAGCCCGCGGCCGGGCCGGATCAAGGAAGTGATCACCGTGGACCTGCCCCGGCCGCGCACCCCGGACATGATGCGCAGCCCCGAGTTCCATGCCCTGCACGACCACGCGTCCGAACTGCTGTTCGCGGGGGCGGAGAGCCCGCGGGGGAATGCGGTGCCCGCGGCACCCGTGGTGCCCGCCACGCGGGAGTCCGCCGTGGCACCGCCCGCGGCACCCGTGGCACCGCCCGCGGCACCCGTGGCACCCGCCGTGCCGGCTGCACCCGCCGTGCCGGCTGCACCTGCCGGGCCGGATCGGCTGGTGGCGCAGTGAGCGGGCGCAGGCTGCCGCCCTGGGCCGTGGGTGCAGCGGGCACGGCGGCGGTGCTGGCCCTGTGGTGGATTGGCGCCGCCACGTTCCTGCGCGGCATCGGCGCCCCGCCCGGCGGCGGTCCCGGCGCCATCCCCACACCGTGGCAGGTGCTCACCCAGATGGGAGCCGACGGCGCGGGCTTCTACTGGCGCAATGCCGCCGTGACGCTGGCGGAAGCGGGGGCCGGGTATGCCTGGGGCAATGCCCTGGCCCTGCTGCTGGCGTTTGTGGTGCTGCTGCTGCCCGGCCTGGAACGCCTTGCCACCCAGCTGGCGGTGATCAGTTACTGCCTGCCGGTAGTGGCCGTTGGCCCGGTCATCTTTATTGTGCTGGGCCCGCCGCGTTCCGGGGAATCCTCCGGCACCGCCGTCGCCCTGGCCGCGCTGTCCGTTTTCTTTACCACCATGGTCAGCGCCTTGTCCGGCCTCAAGGCCGCCGACCGCGCCTGCCTGGACATGGTGACGGTGTTCGGGGGCCGGCGGATCCACCAGTTGGTCAAGGTGCGGCTGATCGCTGCGCTGCCGGCCGTCCTGGCGGCGCTGAAAATCGCCGCCCCGGCCGCCCTGCTGGGTGCAATCCTGGGTGAATACGTAGGCGGCGTGGACCGCGGCCTCGGCCCGGCCATGGTCAACGCCCAGCAGACGCTGGAAGTGGCCCGGGTGTGGGGCGTGGCGTTTGCCTGTGCCCTCCTGGCCGGTGCGGCCTACGCCGTGCTGGGGCTGGTGTCCCGGATCGCCGCACCCTGGGCATCCGGCGTCCGGGCGGGGAACCTCTGATGGGGGCGGCACTGCAGTCCGCCGTTCGGACGCTGCTCGGGCTGGCACTCTCACTGGCCGTCGTCGGGGTGCTGTGGGTGGGCCTGCTCCAGGCCTTTGACGTCTCCTCCTACATTGGCAAGGGCCCCCTGGACGTGTGGCGCTATCTGGTGGGGGACCCGGAAGCGGCAGCGCACCGCGGCCTGGTGATGGGACAGCTGGGGCAGACCCTGCTCGACGCCGGCATGGGGTTCTCTGCCGGCATGGCGGCGGCGCTCGCCGCGGCCTGCCTCTTCACCCTCTTTCGCGGGGTGGAACATGCCCTCATGCCGGTGGCCATGTTGCTGCGGTCCGTACCGCTGGTGGCCCTGGCTCCGATGATCATCCTGATCTTCGGCCGGGAGGGAGCAGCGGTGGCGGCGATGGGCGGGATTGTGGTGTTTTTCCCGGCCCTGGTGACCATCGTGTTCGGGCTGCGCTCGGCCTCGCCGGCCATGCTGGAGGTGGTGCAGGTGTACGGAGGCAGCCGGCTGGATGCCTTCCGCAAGGTGGCGATGCCTTCCGCAGCGCCGGCATTGTTCACCGCGCTGCGGGTCTCCATTCCCGGGGCGCTGACGGGCGCGCTGCTGGCCGAATGGCTGGCGACGGGTCAGGGCATCGGGTACGGCATTGTCTCCGCAGTGTCCCGTGCCCGGTATGACCAGGTGTGGGCCGGCGTCGTTGTGGTGACCCTGGCTTCGATCCTGCTTTATGCCCTGGTATCGGCCGCGGAGGCGGCGGTGAAGCGGCGGGCCGGCCTGCAGGACGGCGGGACGGGCCCGTAGTACGCTTCCGGCATGGGGACCCAACCGAACACTAATCCGGACCACCGGCTTTTCGCCCGTCCCGTGCCGGGCGCAGGCGGCAGCGACTGGGTGGAGGTGCTCGACGACGGCGGGAGGCCGCCGTCGTCGGCCCGCGGGCAGTCCGATGCTGACGGACCGGCCGCGGCCATACGGGAAGATGCGGGCTATGCGGCCGGTGACGCCGGTGCCCGTGAGGCAGGCGGCCGACGCTTCAACCCCTACTTCTGTGCCGCCTGGGTGGTGGCGGCGGTGATGCTTGGCGCCGGGCTGGTCTGGCTTTTCGGCAGCCTCCAGATGGGCTCCCTGTACGGTGTCAATTCGCAGGCCATGACCCGGGAGAGCTTGGTGATGGTCAACTTCCAAATGATGGGTCCCTACCTGCTCCCGTTCGGTCTCGCCGGAACCCTCGCCCTGCTGACGGTGCAGGCCGCCGGTTACCGGAACACACGCCGGGACTGAGCCGGTTCCCCTTCCGCAGGGAAAGGTGCGGGCCCTTGTGCCGCGGAATACGCCCTGCCCACAATGAAACCGGCGGCAGCGTGCCGTCGCGTTCAAAGGACGGGACACCATGGAACTTGTGCCGAACAATTCCCTGCAGTGCACCACCCCGGAGGAAGGGCGCCGGCTGGCGATCAGTCTGGCGCTGCAGACATCCTTTGCCATGCAGCCGGACGAACACGTCCAGGAAATCATCCGCACTACCTACGCGAATAATCCGGAGGACCTGCTTGCTGCCTCGCAGGTGGTGGCCACCGAATTTGCCACCATCGCGGCAGCCAACAACTACTGGCGCTAAGAACTCCGGCGCTCAATTCGCTGCCGGCGCTTCCGTTTGGGCCGCCGCCCGGGCTATCAGTGCGGCCGCGGTCCTATACTCACGGCATGGAGGATCAGCCGCGCATCCTTGTCGTCGAGGATGACCGGCGCCTGGCCGGGATGCTGGCTGAAATCCTTGAGGCGGAAGGGTATGCGGTGACGCTGGCCCATGACGGGCAGCGTGCCCTCCATGAGGGGCTCACCGGGGCCTTCGATGTGCTCCTCCTTGACCGCGGACTGCCGGCCATTGAAGGCCTGGACGTGATGGCCCGGCTGCGCGGGCGCGGTGTGCTGACTCCGGTGCTGGTGCTCTCTGCGCTGGGGAATCCCTCGGACCGCGTTGAGGGGCTGGACCGCGGCGCCGAAGACTATCTGGCCAAGCCCTTCGACATGGACGAACTGCTGGCCCGACTGCGTGCGCTGCGGCGGCGCAGCATTGAACGGGTGCCCGCCCTTCGGATTCCCGGCGGCGTCCTGGACACGGCCGGGCGGACGGTGTCCACCGGTTCCGGCGGGCAGGTACAGCTTTCGGACCGGGAGGCGGCCCTGCTGGAAGTCCTGGCCCGGCATCCGGGCCGCATCTATCCCCGGGACGAACTTCTGGACCTGGTTTTCCCCGATGCCGACGACAGCGGCGTAGTGGACACCTACGTCCATTACCTCCGCAGGAAACTGGGCCGCCACGTGGTGGGGACGGTGCGCGGTGTCGGCTACCGGCTGGGCAGGGACGTATGAGGCGCCGGGACCGCTCAGAGCTGCAGCGCGCCACTATCCGGCTGTCCTTACAATTCACCGCCTTCATCGTGGTTCTGCTCTCCCTCGTCGGGCTGCTGGTGTATTCGCTCGCCGCCGCGGGATCCGCTGCCGCGGCACGCGAAACGTTGGCCGACGCCGTCGACCTCCCGAATGCCCGGGACGCTCCGCTGAACGTTTTCCTGGCCGTTTATGACCGCGGCAGGGTGGCGGTTTCCCGCGATATGCCTGCCGGCCTGCCGGTTGAGGAGGCCCTGGCGGAGGTCGCCGCCCGGGGCGGGAGCCGGGAGGAGACGGTGACGGTGAGCGGTGCAACGTACCAGGTGCTCACTGTCCGCCGGGGTGATGACGTGGTGCAGGCAGCGGTGGATACCCGTGAGGCTATGGAGGAACTGCAGCGGCTGGTGCTGGTGTTGGCGGGAAGCATTCTGGGGGCCGCCGTCATCGCTGCCGGCTTCTCGGTGCTGGCTGCGCGGGCCGCCATGGAACCCCTGGCCCGGGCCCTGGCGCTGCAGCGGCGGTTCGTCGCCGATGCCAGCCATGAACTCCGCACCCCGCTGACCCTGCTCAGCACCCGGGCGCAGTTGCTGCGCCGGCGTTTGGACCGCGGCACCGGCGGGGCAGGCGGGGTCGGGGCCGGCGGAGAGCCCGTCGAAACAGGGAAAGGGCCGGCACAGGAACCGTGGCTGCTGGACGGCCTGACGGAGATCGTTTCCGACGCGGGCGTGCTGACCGGCATTCTGGAGGACCTGCTGGTCTCTGCCGATCCGCGCCGGAGTGACACTGTCGAACCCGTTGATCTGACCGCCGTCGTCCGCGACGTTGTGGACAGTTTCGAATTAATGGCAGCGGAGCGCGGTCTTCAGCTGGAGGTGCGCGCACCTCATCTTCCGGTGACGGTCCGCGGGGTGCGCGCAGCGTTTCAGCGGCTGGTGACATCCCTGCTGGCCAACGCGGTGGATTACGCCGAATCGGGGGTGCGGGTGACTGTGGAGCAGAACGGACGGGAAGCGGTGCTCACGGTGGCCGACGACGGCCCGGGACTTCCGCCGGAGCTGGAAGGGCGGTTGTTTGAGCGTTTTTCATCCGTGCGGGCGGGCACTGCGGTGGAACGGGCGGGGACGGGTCTGCAGCGGCACTACGGCCTGGGCCTGGCGTTGGCAGCGGAGATTGCGGCCCGGTTCGGCGGCACCATTCGTGCCGATTCCAGCCCCGGTTCCGGGACGTCCCTGACGGTCCGGCTGCCGTTGTCCGAGCGGGCCGCGTAGAAACGGTTTCTAAGAAATCTCGAAGAATCCCGCGGCAGGATTGAACTGTCGATAAACCCACACGATGGAGGTGAATACCCATGGCATTGGGGGGCAAGGCGAAGCGGGCCTTGATCTGGACGGCAAGTGCCCTTGCGGGCGTCGGACTGCTGGCCGGCAGCTTCTTCACCGGTGCCGCTGTTGCCGAAAACTCCGAGTTGGAGCAGGCAGGTTCCACGTCGCAGCAGGAAGATGCCCGGGAGCATAGCCGGGACCGGAACGCCGAGGACCGGGAGAGCCAGGACGGGGACAGCCGGGACGGAGACGTCCAGGATGAGGGCACCGAAAACCAGGATGCCGAAGGCCGAGAGAGCGATGACCGTGAACCGCGGGGGCGCGGGCCCGAAGGCCGGGGCATGGACCGGGACGGTCAGGACCAGGACGGTGAGGGCCGGGACGGTCAGGACCAGGACGGTGAGGGTCGGGACGGTCAGGACCAGGACAGCGAAACGCAGGAAGGCACGCCAGACCGGGATGATCGCGGTCACGGCGGGCATCGGGACGGAGGGCACGGCGGTCACCGCCACGGCGGCCCTGAAGAGGGCGAAGCGCCGGATGGCAACGATGCCGACACCGGGGCCGGCTCCGACCAGGCCTAAACCGACACCGGGGCCGGCTCCGATCAGGCCTAAACCGGCCCCGAGGCCGCGGATCCCATGGCCGCAGTGGAAGGACCGGGCACATCAGTTCCCGGTCCTTCCGTGTCCCTGGTCCCGCCCGCTGCCGGACTAGTTCCCCTGGTCCGCCGCCGTCGGTCTAGTTCCCCTGCCGACGCAGTTCCGGCACCAGGTCCAGGAGGTGCGTCTCCACGTAATCCAGGGCCAGCCGCACAGCGCCGGTGGGGACAAGCATCTTGCCCAGGTCCGAGACGGCCAGCCGCGGCGGCTCCGCCACATAGTTTCCAAGTTCCCTCGTCATGGCGGGCAGCAGCGCGGTGGCTGAGGCCGCGACGGCGCCGCCGACCACAATAAGGCGGGGGTCGAAGAAGGAGGACACCAGGGCCAGAACCCGGGCCATCCGCCGGGCGATCCGCGCCAGGATTTCCTCCGCCACCGGATCTCCCGCAGCGGCTGCCTCAAACACCAGACGGGCCGAAGCGCGGTTGGTGTCCGGTCCGACCAGCTCGCGGATCTTCCCGTTGTGGCCTTCCTTCAGCGCGGCGCTGCCCCACAAACGGGCCAGCTTGGCTATGCCGTCCTCATTGCCCACACCCTCAACGAGCTGCAGGGCACCCATGCCCCCGGTGCCCCCCGATGCGCCGTGGAGCAGCCGCCCGGACTCGATGATGCCGCTGCCCAGGCGCTCGCCGGCCAGGATCACGGCCAGGTTCTCCTCACCGGCGCCCACGCCGCGCCAGCGTTCGGCCAATGCTGCGAGCTTCGCATCGTTTTCCACCAGCAGGGGCCATCCCCTCGTGTCGCCGAATTCCCGGCTGAGTCCCAGATCAAACATGGGTGCCACCTCCTGTCCGGGGGCAACGGCTCCGGTTCCCGTCACCTGGGCGGCAATTCCCATTCCGGCGCACAGCACTGCCGACGCCTCAATCCCGGCGTCGGCAAGGGCGGCGTCGACGGCGGCCGTGACCACATCCCGGCGTTCCTCCGGCTGCCCGCCGTGGCGCGGAAACCGCGCTTCGGATCCGCCGACGACGGCGCCGGAGAGATCGGCGGCCAACACGCGCACCGTAGCTATGCCGACGTCGAGCCCCAGGACATACCCGGCGCTTTCGTTGAATTCGAACCGCCGGGCGGGCCGCCCTTTTTGCCGGTCGGTGCGCGGGGACTGGGTTTCGCGGGCCCAGCCGCGGGCAATCAGGTCATCGCAGACAGCAATGACGGTGGCGCGGGTTAGCCCGGTGGCATTAATCAGGTCGGTTCCGGTGACCGACGGGTGGGCGCGCAGCACCTCGAGCACGGCGCGCAGATTGGTCCGGCGCAGGAGCTGCGGGGTGTTTGCGGAGGCGTCCATGGAAGTGGCCTTTGACGTGTGGCGGCAATAACAGCATAATTGTAGAAGAAATTAAATTTAGTCTCTAAATTTACTCTAGCTTCTAGGAGGCCGCAGTGACGGTACGCGTCGGAATCAATGGTTTTGGTCGGATTGGCCGCAATTATCTGCGGGCGGCCCTGCAGCACGGTGAAGGCTTTGAGGTCGTTGCGATCAACGACCTCGCCGATCCCGCGCAGCTGGCCCACCTGCTCAAGTACGACTCCGTTGCCGGACGCCTGGCGGAGAAGGTCACCGTGGAAGACGGCAACCTCATCATCGGCGACCACACGGTCAAGGTCTTTGCCGAACGGGATCCCGCCAACCTGCCGTGGGCTGACCTGAACGTGGACATTGTTGTTGAATCCACCGGCTTCTTCACCAACGCCGAGGACGCCCGCAAGCACATCACCGCCGGCGCCAAGAAGGTCCTGGTCTCCGCGCCGGCCAAGGGTGACGCGTTCACCGTGGTCATGGGCGTGAATGACGGCGACTACGACGCCGAGAAGCACGACATCATCTCCAACGCCTCCTGCACCACCAACTGCCTGGGCCCGTTGGCCAAGGTCCTGAACGACGCCTTCGGCATCGAAAAGGGCCTGATGACCACGGTGCACGCCTACACCGCAGACCAGAACCTGCAGGACGGCCCGCACAAGGACCTGCGCCGCGCCCGCGCCGCGGCCCTGAACATGGTGCCCACCTCCACCGGTGCCGCCAAGGCCATCGGCCTGGTGCTTCCGGAACTGAAGGGCAAGCTGGACGGCTTTGCCATCCGCGTTCCCGTCCCCACCGGCTCCGTCACCGACCTGACGGTCACGCTGGAAAAGGAAGCCACGGTTGAGGAGATCAACGCCGCCTACGCCAAGGCTGCACAGGATCCCCGCTGGGAAGGCATCCTCACCTACACCGAGGATCCCATCGTTTCCTCCGACATCGTGGGCGATCCGGCATCGAGCATCTTCGACTCCGGCCTGACCCGCGTCATGGGCAATGAAGTCAAGGTTGTCGCCTGGTACGACAACGAGTGGGGCTACTCCAACCGCCTGGTGGACCTCACCGGCCTGGTTGCCTCCAAGCTCTAGTCTTCGAGACACCGCCCGACGGCGCCGCGCCGGACTCCCTGCGAGTCCGGGCGGCGCCGTCGTCGTTTAAGGAATACCGCTGAAATCGGGTCACCGGAGCAAGGTTGCCGGGGAATGACCATCATCGCTCGGCACACCCGGGCTGATGATCGAACGCAGCAGGATGGGGGAGTGTTTCGCGGCCGGGTCTCCCGCAGGAGTTCCCACTGTTTGGTGCTGCTGTTAACTCTGTGGTCCCATCCGTCACAGGCGTCACACTGGGTGGGAACTCCTGTTGCTGCTTTGCAGAAACCCTTGCGGAACGTCTCGAATGTCGATAAGTATTGACTGTCTTTCAACCGAGGCGGTCCCGCAGGGAGAGCGTGATGGGAAAAGCAACCATCCTGGTGCTACGGATAGTCCTGGCGCTGGTGTTCCTCGGCACCGTGTTTGTCCAGGCGGTGCTGGTGCCGCTGTTCTACGCGGACCTCGCGGAGGCGGGAGTCGAAGCCGTGCGCATACCGGTCCTGGTGATCGTGGTGCTGGGCATCGCTGCCTTTCAGGTCTGTCTGGTGTGCGTCTGGCACCTGCTGACCATGGTCCGGCGGGGGACCGTTTTCTCTAACGGCGCTTTCCGCTACGTGGATGTGGTGATTGGCGCCCTGTCGGCTGCCGCCCTGCTGCTGTTTGCACTGGGGGTTGTGCTGGCACCGGGCGAGGCCGTGGCGCCCGGCGTCGTCCTGCTGATCGGCGGCATGGGCGTAACGGTTGAGGCGGGCGCCCTGCTGGTGCTGGTGATGCGGGCACTGCTGGCCTCCGCCGCCACCACAGCAGCAGAGGCCCACCGGCTGCGCACCGAACTGGGCGGGGTCATCTGATGCCCATCGTGGTGGACATCGACGTGATGCTGGCAAAGCGGAAGATGCCCGTGGGTGTGCTCGCGGAACGGATCGGCATTACCCCGGCGAACCTGGCGGTGCTGAAAAACGGCCGGGCGAAGGCGGTGCGCTTCACTACTCTGGCCGCTCTCTGCGAGGTCTTGGACTGCCAGCCCGGTGACCTGCTGCGCTGGGAGCCGGATCCGGACGGGTCTGGTCCGGGGCAAGGGCATGACGCGCCCACGGGTGCAGCGGAGTCCGGGATGTTGCAGTAACGCCCTACATCTTCCCCACTTGCTCCGGTGTCCGGATGCAGGCACCCTGTTCAGCGCCGTTGGGCCCTGCTTCTGCGGGACAAGGAGGAAAAGGCCCCTGCTGACCGGGTGCCTTTGACGGGCGGGTTGACCGGCAGGTCGGATGCTGCTGCGTCCCCCGTGTCTGCCCGGTCCGGTCCCTCTTCACGCGGGGTAGGTGCCGCCGCCCGTTTCCCGGCGCCTGCCCTCCGATGCAGCACCAGAACCGCCACGGCACCGACGGCAATCAGGGTGCTGGCCAAGGCGAGCATCAGGTTGGCGTAGAGCCAGAGGAACGTCAGGCCGGACGGGGTTCCGGGCGGAGCTTCCAGCAGGTCGGCGGCGGAGGCCAGCCAAAAGGCAACGCAGCCGGCAAGGATAATCCAGGCCATGCGGGGGCTGACGAGGGAGAGGATCTTCTGCTCCATGGTGAACGTCCCTGGGCGAAAGGAGGAGGGTGCCGTCTACTCGACGCACCAACCCTAGGCCATTCGCCGGCCCTGCCCGCGGTTCTGCAGGCCTTGTCCCTACTTCGTGGAGTAGGGGGTTGCCATCCCGGGGGATTCCTTCACAATGACCGGAATCTCTCCGGCAGGGGACTGATCGGCAGCCGCTGACTGAAGAGCAGCCACCTGGTCGGCCGGTACTTCGACAATCACGGCACCGTCACGGCCGCTCGCCCCGATGGCGTGGATTTCCAGTGCTGGTACCGGCTGTTGTGCCAGCCAGGTCCGGACCAGGGCCTTCGCCTGCTGCAGCTCGGTGCTGTTGAAGGCAACCTGCACTGGAACGGCACCGGCGTCTCGGACGGCGGCTTCCGCCGACGAATCCGTGACCGCGACATGCAGAACGCCGCCGTCCACCCAGGCATCCGAGTACGCCTGCCCCAGCTGGGTTTTGAGCTGTTCATGCAACTGGAGCAGCTGTGTGGTGTATTCGTCCGTGGCCATGTTTCCTTCCGATCCGGTGGCAGGGCCTACCGGTGTTGCCGCGGTACCCGGGGACGCCGCAGCGGATGATGCAGCTACGGAAGGCTCTGCTGTGGAGGCACTTTCGGGGCGGGTTCCGGGATCTGCTCCACAGCCGCTGAGTGCGGTAAGGACTGCTGCTGCCAGGATGACTGCGGCCAGCGGCCGTGTATTCGGTTGGAGCTGACGGGCATTCCGTTCCATGGTTCCCTCCTCGGCGTGACTGTAGCCTAAACCGAAACGGGTCCCGGCCGCTGGCCGGGACCCGTTTCAATATCTACCAGTGCCCTTATGCGTCCACGAGTTCCCGGCGGCGCTTGGTGTAGAGCACTGCCGCAGCACCGGCGGCGAGCAGGGTGGCTCCGCCTCCGGCCAGCAGCGCGATGTTGGAAGCACCGGTGTCGGGCAGTCCGCCCGTTCCCGGGTTGCCTGCCGGAGCGACCGGTGCCACAGGCGCCGGATCCGCGTTGACAACGAAGGAAACCGTGGCGGCGGCAGACGGCGCGCCCTGGTACACCTGCGTGACCTCCACGCTGTGGCTGTCGACAGCCAGGTCGCCGATGGGGGCGGACCAGTTGCCGTTGTCGTCAGCCTGCAGTTCCACTGCGGGCTGGCCGTTGAAGCTGACCAGCACCAGGGCGCCGGCCTTGGCCGTGCCGGTCATGGTGTCGGGGAGCTCGCTCTGCGTGAACTCCGAACCATCGGCCGGGTTGGTGATGACGGGTGCCTCCGGGGCCACCGTCAGCGTCAGCTCCGCAGTTCCGGAATCTTCCTTGCCGTCAATGCCGCCCTGCCGGGCAGTGACGTCGTACACGCCGTAGCTCAGCGGCTCTTCGAGCGTGTAGGCCCAGTTGCCGTCTTCATTCACCTCGACGGTGCGGGTGGCGAAGTTCTCCACCTGGTCATCCGGGATGGAAACCGACACCGTGGCCCCGGCCACGCCGGTGCCTTCAATGCTGCTCACGGAGTTCAGGACCGTGGCGGGAGTGGTGAACACCGGAAGCGGCAACGGTGCTTCCTTGACGGTCAGTTCGAACTCGCTGACAGTCGACTTGTTGAAACCGCTCACGGCCTGGGCTGTGATTTCCAGCTTTTCGCCCTCGGGAACCAGCGTAGGAGCCTTGGTGGACCAGGTCCCGTCCGCGCCGGCGGTGGTTTCGGACTCTTCACCGTTGAGCGTGAGCTTGACGGTGCTGCCGGCCGGAGCCGTTCCGGTGATAGCGGCATCGGTTTCCACCGTGCCACCGTCCGCGGGGCTGGTCAGTGCCGGAGCAGCGAGGTGGACCGCCACGGTGTAGCCGGGAATGGCCGCCATGGAGCGGGCCAGGTCCACGCCGTAGACCTTGCCGGATCCGGGGACGCCGGCGCTGATGAGGCCAACGGCCAGGCTGCCGGAGATCATGCTGCCGCCGGAGTCTCCGGGAGCGGCGTCCAGCTGTGCCTGGAAACCTTCAGTCCAAGTGCCTTCGGCGTTGAAGAGGGCATCGGAGCTGATGATGGTTCCGCAGGTCCAGAAAGAGGTACGGCCGGACTTGCAGATCGGTGCACCGGCCACGGGGGCGGTGGACCCGGTGACCTTCACGGTGGTGGCTTCAAGGTCCTCTGCATTCGCCCACTGCAGGGTTTCCGGCAGCAGGGTCAGTTCGGGGTTGATGCTGTCGATCACGGAGATGTCCGTGCCCGGGTTGGCTTCAGTGCCGTCGAAGGAGTACGTGCCGAACATGCCCAGATCGTAGTCGGCGTGCTCAAGGATGGTGAGCGGGCCGCCGGCTCCCTGTGCACAGTGCCCGGCACTGATGACGGCGTCCTCGCCGGCGGCGTTGAAGCCGCTGAAACCGATGGAGCAGGCGGCTGCCAGGCCGTCGCCGGCTTCGAAGAGGTAACCCGAGCCGTTAGGGATATCGGTTTCGGCGAACTTCTCCGGCAAACCCTGCGGGTCCGTGACGGTGACGTTTTCGTACGTTGCGGCGAATTCCTCGGCCGTCATGGGTGCGGCTGCGGCGCGGGCCTGGGCACCCTTGAATTCCGTGGCAGGCTCGCCGACGGTCAGTACAAAACCGGCACCGGCGTTACCCGAAACGGACTGCAGCTTGTCGGCGGCACCGGTGGTGTCGGCGTAATCCTTCAGGAGGCTCCGCAGGTCGGAGGCCCGCTTCAGGGGTGCGGCGGCTTCCTCTGCGGGGGCATCAGTGGCGTCTTCAGTCGGAGCTTCGGTCTGCTCCGGTGTTGCCTCGGGGGCCGGTGCTTCCTCCGCCGGCGCTTCTTCCGCCGGTGCTTCGGTGGCCGGTGCGGCGGGCTCCACCACAGTGGCGTCCAGTTCGGTGGCCAGGGCCTGCAGGTCCTCGCCGCTGCCGGTGATCACCAGGGCGCCGTCGACCAGCTCGATGCTGACAAAGCCTTCGGTGGCCTTGAGCCGGTCAAGTGCGTCGGAGGCCTTCTTGCCGAGCTCACCCGCTGCCAGGAATTCCTCGACCGTCATGCCGAGGTCCCGCTGGAGTGCTTCGCCCAGACCCGGGGCCAGTGTAGCCGCGCCGTCTTCAACCGGCGTTTCGGTTCCTTCAGCGGCCGGAACGGCCGGAGCCTCCGTGGCGGCCGGCTGCGGGGTTTCCCCCGTGGTTGCCATCGCCGGTCCGGCGATAAAGGCGCCGCTCACCGCCAAAAGGGCGGCGGCGCCAAGGGCACCTGCCCGTGCGTAGAGCGGGCGTGGACTTTCCTGCATGGAATTTTCCCCCATAGACGTTGGCCTCCGGGCTCTGCGCGCTCTGGAGCGGTGCAGGAAGTGCGGAGGGGACAAGACTGTGAACTGCCAATGAATACTGCGAGTGATGCGGAAACTGTTCGTAGCCGGGTTTTACTCAGTGGACTGATTAAAAAAGCCAGTGATAGTACCGAATAACTCCTGCCCGCCGTGGTTCCCGCGCCGAAAAGTGTTAATGACATAGGTCACATCGGGAGGCACTCGAGAGAATAGCCGCCCCGCAGGGAGATGGCAAGGGTAGGCGGGCGGACCCGGGGAGGACCTGTTGATCCTGCCGCGGGCTCCGGGTAGCGTCTGGTTGGTAATGCCCGCCTCGGTGCCCACGGCGCCCCGGACCTAGGAGAAACGTGGGACGAGGGCGGACGGCGGCCGGTCCGATAGCGGCTCAGGCCGGGGCCGGGGGAATCCTGGTGGCCCTCGCATCCTCGGCGGTGTTCGGCCTGTCCGGGTCATTCGCCAAGTCGCTGCTGGAGACCGGATGGACCAGCACCGGCGCCGTCGCCGTCCGGATGCTTGGGGCGGCTCTGGTACTCGCGCTGCCCGCCGCCATCGCGCTTCGCGGCCGGTGGCACCAGGTGCGGGACAACTGGCGGACCATCGCCCTTTTCGGCTTTATCGGTGTGGCCGGATGCCAGTTCTTCTACTTCAACGCTGTGGAGCGTCTTTCCGTGGGAGTGGCGCTGCTGCTGGAGTTTTTGGCTCCCGTACTGATGGTGCTCTGGATCTGGGCAGCCACGCGGCGCCGGCCCGGCCTGCGGACGGTGCTGGGGGCCCTGGCCGCAGTCGCCGGGCTGGTTTTGGTGCTGGACCTCGGCGGCAGCACCCGGATCGATCCGGTCGGGGTGCTGTGGGGCCTGGCGGCTGCCGTCTGCCTCGCCATGTATTTCTTCATTACCGCCAAGCAGAACGATTCCCTGCCGCCGCTGGTGCTGGCCACCGGAGGCATGCTGGTGGGCGGGGCCACCATGGCGGTACTGGGACTCACCGGCATCCTGCCGCTGGGGTTCAGCTCCGCCGACGTGGATCTTGCCGGCTGGCGGACGCCGTGGTGGGTGCCGGTGGCCGGCCTGGTCCTGTTCTCCACCGTCCTGGCCTACGTCACCGGCATCATCGCCGCCCGTGCCCTGGGCTCACGCGTGGCGTCCTTCGTGTCCCTGACGGAAGTGCTCTTCGCCGTGCTGTGGGCGTGGCTGCTGCTGGCGGAGCTTCCGCAGCCGGTGCAGCTGGCGGGCGGAGCACTGATTGTGGCCGGGGTGGTGCTGGTCCGGTCCGATGAGCCGGCGGGCCTTCCCGGCGAGGCAGCGGCCGACGTCGAGCCCTACGCCTAAGCGCGGGCCGACGCCGGCTCCCGCGGCTCAGGCGCCCGGGGCCTCACCTACCAGCGGCGCTTCCACCGGATCCACCGTTATTTCCCGCTTCAGGATCTTGCCCGTGGGCCCCTTGGGCAGGGCATCGGTCAGTTGGATCCGGCGCGGATACTTATAGGCCGCCAAACGGTCCTTGGCGAACTGTGCGATCTCCGTGACCAGCTGTTCCCGGGCGGCGTCATTATCGGGACGGGATTCTTCGCGGAGGCCGATAACCGCCACGATTTCCTCGCCATGCAGGTCATCGGGGACACCGATCACGGCCGCTTCGGCTACCGCCGGGTGTCCGTAGAGCACCTCCTCGACCTCGCGGGGGTACACGTTGTAACCGCCGCGCAGAATCATGTCCTTTTTGCGGTCCACAATGTAAATGTTGCCCTCCTCGTCGAGGCGGGCGAGGTCCCCGCTGCGGAACCAGCCGTCCGGAATGGCGGCAGCCGTGGCGTCATCGTTATGCCAGTACCCCTTCATCACGCCTTCGCCGCGGATGGAGAGCTCCCCGATCTCGCCGGTGGGCACGTCCTTGCCCTCCGGATCCAGTATCCGCACCTCCATCCCGTCAACTACCCGGCCGATGGACCCTGCCTTCCGCCCGCCGCCGGGAAGGTTGAAGGAAACAATCGGTGAGGTTTCGGAGAGTCCGTAGCCCTCCAGCATGTCGGTTCCGAAGACTTCCTCGAACTCGTGCAGGATCTCCAGCGGCATGGCGGAGCCGCCGGTAATGGCGCCGCGCAGCGAGGACAGATCGGTGGTTTTCACGTCCGGATGGCGCAGCATCCCCACGTACATGGTGGGGACACCCTCGAATATGGTCACACCGTCGCGCTCGATGATCTGCAGTGCCTTGCCGGCATCAAACCGGGGGAGCAGGCTGATGGATGCCCCGGCCATGACGGCGGAATTGAGGGCGGCGGTCTGGCCGAACACGTGGAAGAACGGCAGGCCGCCGAAAATGACGTCTGTCTCGAGGGTGTCCAGCAGCGAGCGTGACACCTTGGCGTTACTCAGCAGGTTCCGGTGGGTCAGCGCCGCACCCTTGGGGCGGCCGGTGGTGCCGGACGTGTAGAGGATCACCGCGATGTCTTCCTCGTCCACGTCCGCAACCTCCGGCCGGGAATCCGCGGCAGCCAGCAGCTGCAGGAACTGAACCGAGTCCACGGAGACCACGTCCACGTTCCCGGCATCCTTGGCTCCGGCCATCACCTCGTCGGCCACCCCTTCCCAGGCGAACACAATCCGGGCTCCGGAATCCTGCAGGTGGTAGGTGATCTCGCGGGCTTTCAACAGCGGATTCATGGGCACCACTACGGCTCCGTACCGCAGCGCGCCGTAGTAGATAAAGGGCATCTGCGGGATGTTCGGCATGACCAGCGCCACGCGGTCGCCGGGAACCACGCCCCGGGCGGCCAGGACCCCTGCCACTTTTGCGCTCATGGCGTCCAAAGCCGCGTACGAGACTACGGTCTCATCAAGTTTGAGGACAGTCCGATCCGGAACGCGGGCGGCGGTGTCGGCGAGGATGCCGGCGAGGTTGGCCATGGTGATCTCCTTTGATCTAGCGACGTTGTGGGCAGTCTAGCCACAGTGCACTGCCGGTGCCGAGCTTTTTCTGCCGGGCCGGCTCACGAACCTTTCCCCAAAACCGTCTACCGTATGTGGAAGTGAAACCCTTTGAGCAGATTGTGCAGGAGCACGGCCCGGCCGTGCTGCGGGTCTGTCGTGCCGTGCTGGGTCCGCAGGATGCCGAAGATGCCTGGTCGGAAACATTCCTGGCCGCACTGCGCGCCTGGCCGGCCCTGCCCGAGGGCGCCAACGTCCAGGCCTGGCTGGTCACCATTGCCAAACGGAAGGCGATCGACCAGCACCGGGCCGCAACCCGGAATCCGCTGCCGGTGGCCCAGCTGCCCGAGCCGCCTCCGTCCGTCGCTGCCGCAGGGACGGACGGATTGTGGCAGGCGCTGAAAACCCTGCCCGTCCGCCAGCGCGAGGCGCTGGCCTACCATCATCTGGCCGGACTGCCGTATGCCGAGGTGGCCCTGCTGCTGGGCGGCACCGAAGCGGCGTGCCGTCGCTCGGCGGCAGACGGCATGAAGAAACTACGGACGCTGTACAGGGAGGACCGCTATGAATTCCTTTGATCTATCCGATGCGGGCCTCCTGGCTGCCCTGGACGCCGATGAGCCGGACGGTGCGGTCCTGGCCCGGCTGCATTCCCGCCTGGCCGCCGAGGCCGGGTCCGCCGGAGTTCTGGACCTTGCCTATACGGTCATGGACAGCCCGGTGGGCAGGCTGATCCTGGCCGCGACGGACGCAGGCCTGGTTCGGGTTGCCTTCGAATGCGAGGGGGTCGACGAGGTGCTGCAGGCGCTCAGCGACCGGATCAGCCCGCGGATTCTGGAGGCCCCGGAGCGGCTGGCTGTTCCCGTGGCACAGCTGCAGGAGTATTTCGACGGCGCCCGGCGCAGCTTCGACCTGGACCTGGACCTGCGCCTGACCTCCGGATACCGGCGCACCGTGGTCCAGGCACTGCAGGGGATCGGCTACGGACACACGGTGACCTACGCAGGCATCGCGGCACTGACCGGCAACCCCGGTGCCGTGCGGGCGGTAGGCACCGCCTGTGGCCGCAATCCGCTGCCGCTGGTGATTCCCTGCCACCGGGTCCTGCGCTCGGACGGAACTACCGGCGGGTACCGCGGAGGACCGGCGGCGAAAAAGACACTCCTCGATCTGGAAGCAGCAGCATGAGCACCTCCCTCTTTCCCCGCGAACGGTCCGAACCGGCCGTGGGCGCAGTGCACGTTCCCGGATGGCTGCCCGCGCAGCGGCAGCGCGAGATAGTGGCCGCCTGCCGGCAGTGGGCCGTGGGCCCGGTACCCATGCGCTCGGCGGTGCTGCCCGGCGGGCACCCCATGTCCGTCCAGACCGTGTGCCTGGGCTGGCACTGGCAGCCGTACAAGTACACGCGGACCGCCGACGACGTCGGTGGCGGACGTGTCGCGGAAGTGCCCCGGTGGCTGGTGGAACTGGGACGCGATGCGCTGCGTGCGGCGTACCGCCGGCCGGACGGCGGCTATGACCGGGAGGATTACCGGCCCGAGAACTACACGCCGGACACGGCGCTGATTAACTACTACGCCGAGGGAGCCCACATGGGCATGCACCAGGACAAGGACGAGAAGTCCAGTGCCCCCGTGGTCTCCATCAGCATCGGCGACACCTGCGTGTTCCGCTTCGGCAACCCCGAGACCCGCAACCGCCCCTACACGGATCTTGAACTGGAGGGCGGGGACCTGTTCGTGTTCGGCGGTCCCTCACGCTTTGCCTACCACGGGGTACCCCGCACCCATGCCGGCACCGCGGACCCGGCAGGCGGGCTGGCCACCGGCCGGATCAACATCACCCTCCGCATGACCGGCCTCAGCGGATGACCCCGGGCGGCGCCCTCTCCGGTGCGCTCGGCGGTGCCCTGCC
This sequence comes from Arthrobacter sp. MDT1-49-2, assembly GCF_059090185.1. NCBI lineage: Bacteria > Bacillati > Actinomycetota > Actinomycetes > Micrococcales > Micrococcaceae > Arthrobacter > Arthrobacter sp. MDT1-49-2. Next base: position 18,862 of record NZ_JBNHFK010000008.1, on the reverse strand, counting down.
GGGTGCCCCCGCCGGCGCCGGTGCGGTGCGGCAGGATTCCCTGGCCTACCGCGGCCCGCTGGCGTGGAAGCCCCTGGCCAACGCGCTCGCTGCCCACGCCGTGCCCGGGCTGGAAAGGGTCACGCACGGACGCGACGGCGCGGCTCTGGAACGGCTCCTGGTGCTGCCTTCCGGTCCCGTGGAGATCACCATCCATCTCGGCCCGGACGTAGTGCTGCTGACCCGCCCGCACCTGCCGGACACACAGGACGCCGAGCTGACCGCCAGGGTCCGGGCCTGGTTGGATCTGGAGGCGGATCACAGCGGAATTGACCCGTTCCTCGCCGGCTTTGACCTCCTGGAACCACTGGTGAGGCGCCATCCCGGGCTGCGGGTTCCCGGCACCACAGACGGATTCGAGACGGCCGTCCTGACGGTCCTGGGGCAGCAGGTCTCCCTTGCCGCGGCGCGGACCTTCGGTGCGCGCCTGGTTGCCGCCTTCGGCAGCCCCGGTCCGGCCGGATTCAGCACTTTCCCGACGCCGAACGCCCTGGCCTGTGTGCCTGAGGGGGATATCCAGGCTGCAGTGCGGATCACCCACGCCCGCGCGCGCACGGTATCCGCGCTGGCCCGGGCTGCGGCGGACGGTCTGGCACTGCACCCCGGCGCCGACAGGGATGCGGCACGCAGGGGACTGCTCGCACTGCCGGGGATCGGCCCCTGGACTGCTGACTATCTGGCCGTCCGTGCTCTCGGGGACCGTGACGCCTACCCGGCGGATGACCTGGTGCTTAAGCGTGCGCTGGGTGTCGGCACGGGACGGGAGGCCGCCCGGCTGTCGCAGCCCTGGCGTCCCTGGCGCTCCTATGCCCTGTTCCACCTCTGGACCGCCGCGGCGTATGTTCCCGCCGTCGGGAATGCCGGGGGTGCCGCGAAGTCCGTCGGTTAGGCGCCCAGCAGGCAGAAAACCAACGCAACACATGCCGGACCGCCCTGCACCACAGCCAGCCGGCCGAGCCTGCGGTCGCTGAGCACCAGGACGACGGCGGCCAGCAGCATGCACGCCGTGGTGAAGGTCATGAGGGTCAGGCCCGCCACCGCGTTGCCCGCGATCAGCAGCACCACGCCCAGGCATGCCCCGACGGCGAGGAACAGGTTATGGAAACCCAGGTTGTAGGCCAGCTGTGCCGTAGCCGCCGCGGAGCTGGAACCCCGAAGCTGGAAGATCGCAACGGTGCCGGGATCCGTCCATCTCAGGGATTCGAGCATAAAAAGGTAGAAGGCCACAGCAGCGGCGACCACGGCAAGGATGGCTGCGACAATCAGCACGGAAGCTCCCTTGGCATTGCGCGGGCAGAGCCGTTCGGCACTGCCGCGCCGGGACGGTGACCTCCGCCGGTGCGCTCAATCGTGACAGCCTGTGCCGGCGCCCTCAAGGCCCGGCGCCGGTTTCGGTTGGCGGGGGCGGCCAAAAGGAAGCTAGCCTTGAAAGAGCGGCCGTCAGACCGGCCCTCACCCCCACCGGCGTTGGACGCCGCTGCAGCTTTCCCGGAAGGAAACCCATTGCGCCCAATCCGTTCCGCCCGTTCCCTGGCCACGGTGGTGCTGGCATCACTTGTCCTCACCGCCTGCGGATCCGATTATCCTCTCGGCGATGCCCAGCGTGAGGCCGCCGAAAACAGCAACTCGACCCTCAGCGGCGTGCTGTCCGGCGCCGGGTCGAGCGCCCAGGGCCCGGCCATGGACGCGTGGATCGCCGGTTTCGGGACGCTGCACCCGAAGGTGCAACTGCAGTACTCGCCGGACGGATCAGGTGCCGGCCGCAGCGCGCTGCTGGCAGGCGCCGTGGATTTCGCCGGGTCAGACGCGTACCTGCAGGAAGAGGAGATGGATGCGGCCAGGGAAGTCTGCGGCCCCGACGGTGCCCTGGATATCCCCGCCTACATTTCACCGATTGCCGTGGCGTTTAATCTCCCCGGATTCGACTCGCTGAACCTGGACGCGGCGACCATCGCGGCCATTTTCCGCGGCAGCATCGAAACCTGGGATGATCCGGCCATTGCTGCCCTGAACCCCGGGGTTTCCTTGCCGGGCACCCGCATCACCCCGGTGAGCCGTGCCGACGATTCGGGCACCACGGAAAACTTCACTGAGTACCTCCACGAGGTGGCACCCGATGCCTGGCCGGATGCGCCGTCGGGAACCTGGCCCGGAGGCCTGGAGGGTGAGAACGCACAGGGCAACTCTGGTGTGGTCAGCACCGTCACGCGGACCGAAGGCGCGGTGACCTATGCGGACGATTCAGTGATTGACGAATCCATGGGCACCGTCAACCTGCTGGTCGGGGAGGAATTCGTCCCCATCAGCGCCGAAGCGGCCAGTACCGCCGTCGAACAGTCCACCCGTGTGCCGGGGCGCAGCGAGCACGATATTGCACTGCATCTGGACCGGAAGACCACCGAGCCCGGCGCCTACCCGCTGGTCCTGGTGTCCTACCAGATCTACTGCAGCTCCTACGACGACACCGCCCTGGTGGAACGCGTCAAGGCCTTCGGTGAGTACGTGGTTGGCGAGGAGGGGCAGGCTGCCTCCGCGGATGCCGCGAAGAGTGCGCCGATCCCGCCGGCACTGGCCGAAGATGCCCTCGCCGCGGTTGAGTCCATCACCGTGCGCGACTAGGGGTTCCGGTACCTCCGGGCGCACCGGAATCAGGGCTCTCTCCGTTGAGCCGTCTCTCCCGTCGCTGCTCTTGCGGTGCCCTCTTGCGCCGCCTGCACGCCAGTGTCACCGTGGTTTTACGCGACGCTGAAGGGGGCTGCTGTGGAACCTATCCGAATCGAGCGATGGTGGCCGTATCTGGACGGTTCGGCCAAGGATTGGCTGAGGCACAATCTCCGCCAGGACGGTCTGCCGCCTAAGGTGCAGGACCGGATCGCCGAGGCGGGCGGGCCGGTCATGGATCCCATTTTGAACGAACCCGACTGGGCGTTCATCGAATTGGACGCCCAAACCGTCGAGTGAATGCGTCCTCGGCGCATGCGCTTATTCCACGAAATGCGTATCCACGGACTCCGAGGTAATTGACCGCACCACACGGTCCGCGAGGTCCCGCAGCTTCGCGTTCCGGTTGCTGGAGGCCCGCCGCAGGATCTCGAAGGCGGCGTCCTGGCTGCACTTGTTCTGGGCCATGACAATGCCCACTGCCAGGTCAATGGTGGTGCGCGCTTCCATGGCCGCACGGAGGTGCTCCGCCGTGCTCTTGTGCCGGGCAATCTCGACAGCCAGCGCCAGCGCAGAGCTGGCCTCGCTGGCAAAGGCCTCTGCTGCGGCGATTCGCTCGGGCGTGAAGTATGCCGGCTCGGGGGCATAGAGGTTCAACCCGGCGCCGCCGTCGTTTCCGAGGACCAGCGGCACACCGAGGATCGAATGGAAACCGCGGTCGCGAATAGCGTCAGCGTATTCCGGCCAGCGCGGATCCGTGCCCACATCCTCTATCAGCACCGTTTTTCCCGTCCGGGCCGCACGCAGGCACGGGCCGTCCCCGTAGCCGTATTGGACCTCGTCCAGGACCCGGGCAGGCTCGCTGCTGCTGGCGACAGTGGCTCCCTGCTTATGGCGCAGCAGGGTCACTGCCACGAGGATGTCTGCGTCGGTGCTGAAGAGTTCAGCGGCGTGGGACGCAAACGCCTCAAGGAAGTACTCCACCGATCCGGTCTGCAGGATCAACTGCTGCAGTTCGGCTGCAACCGAATGCTGCTGCGGGGCAAGTTTCATGATGCGAGTCTATCGCCGACGGTCCTGTTCGACGGCGGCGACCTGCGGGGTCACAGGGTGTCCGTGAGCTCCGTTTCCTTCTCCCGGCTCCAGGTCCTGGCATACACACCGATCAGGGCTTCCTGCCGGAGCGTGAACCCGAGCCGGTTGAGCAATCCATGCGCCTGGTAGGCGGTGAGGTGCTGGGCGCTGCGGCTCGCCCCGGCCTTGTCCGCCCGGTACAAATAGGTGTCGATGGCCCGCAGCCAGCGCCGGCGCCAGTTCGTTACTGCCGATTCGGACGCGGTGGCCATCATCAGGCGGTGGACAGGCATCAACTGGGCGTTGGCCTGGGCGCCGGTGGCTTTCTGCACGCCGGCGGCGCGGGGATCCGATGCGGTGCAGCTGTGCAGATGGCTGTCCCAGTAATACTCCCAGGACACCCGGCGCCTATCCGGCCAGGTGGAAGCACGTGGCCCCTTCATCATCGCGTAGCAGGAATCGAAGAGCAGCAGGGAGGCCAGCGCGGATCGGTTTTGCGCCTTGGGGAACCTGGCGGTTGCCCACAGGCACAGGTCGGAGGACAGTTCGAAGACCTCTTCTGCGAGGTTGAGGCCCTCCACTCCGCCGTACCGTGCCAGGTCGGCTTCGACCCAGGGCAGCAGCGGATCGGTGCCGATGGTGCGGTCCAGAACCGGCTCGCTGAACTCGTGCTCCACCGGCATGCTGCGCACCGGATCCCCCGCCTGTTCCTGCAATGCCCCCAGCAGCGGTTTGAGCCGGTCCACGGTTTCGGACGGAGCGAGGACACGCAGCCGCACCTGGGCATTCGCGGGCTGCATTCGCCGGGTATAGAACCATCGCTGGGCCCCCCATCTGCGAGCCTGTGCGACAAGGGGAGTCACCAGCTCCCCGATAATGCGATCTGCCAGCTCAAAACCGCCGGCTTCTACGGACAGGTTCCACCACACCAGATTGGGGGCGGAACGGAACGGGGTGCGGAGTGTGGTTGGCTGGCTCATAGCCATCCTTTCGGTGCTGTCTTGCGGGACAACTCTGGGTTCCACTCTGTTCTGCTCGCGGTACTGCCTGCGCTGGACCACCCCGTCCGGAACGGCCTTTTGCAGCTCATCCCGGGATGGAAGTCTTCCCCAGTGAACGGGCGGTGTCCACAGTCCCCGGAAGCTCTCTCTGAAGGTGGTCCGAACACCTCGCCATCCTGCCAATCCGGAGTACTATCTTCACCGCTGCGCACCCTCTCCACCGTTTGCAAAGTTAATAAGTCTGCTTATGGTTAAGGGGCTTGGGGTGAGGGTCCCGCCGCGCAGGATCAGGCGGCTCCCATCCCTTACCGACATCCGGCGGAGACGAGGAGGCAGGCCTGTGCGAGCGATGGTGTACCGAGGACCCTACAAGGTGCGGGTAGAGGAAAAGGACCGCCCGCCCATAGAGCATCCGAATGATGCCATCATCAGGGTCACCCTGGCTGCGATCTGCGGATCCGACCTTCACCTTTATCACGGGCTGATGCCGGACACCCGGATCGGGCACACCTTCGGCCACGAATTCATCGGGGTGGTGGAAGAGGTGGGACCCTCGGTGCAGAACCTGAAAGTGGGGGACCGGGTGATGGTCCCCGCCAACATCTACTGCGGTTCCTGTTATTTCTGTGCCCGCGGGATGTACTCGAACTGCCACAACGTGAACCCGAACGCGACCGCCGTCGGCAGCCTGTACGGTTACTCGCACACCACCGGCGGGTACGACGGCGGCCAGGCCGAGTACGTGCGCGTTCCGTTTGCCGACGTCGGGCCCTCCGTGATCCCCGACTGGATGGACGAAGAGGATGCGCTGATGTGCACCGATGCCCTGGCGACCGGATACTTCGGCGCCCAGCTCGGAGACATTGTCGAGGGTGACACCGTGGTGGTCTTCGGCGCGGGACCCGTGGGCCTCTACGCTGCCAAGTCCTCCTGGCTGATGGGGGCCGGCCGCGTCATCGTGATAGACCATCTGGACTACCGCCTCGAAAAGGCGCGCACCTTCGCCCACGCTGAGACCTACAACTTCACCGAACACCAGGACATCGTGGTGCACATGAAGAAAATCACCGACCATCTGGGCGCCGACGTCGCCATTGACGCGGTGGGGGCAGAGGCAGACGGTAATTTCTTGCAGCACGTCACCGGCACCAAGTTCAAGCTGCAGGGAGGCTCCCCGGTGGCCTTGAACTGGGCCATCGACTCCGTCCGCAAAGCGGGGACCGTCTCCGTGATGGGCGCTTATGGCCCGATGTTCAGCGCCGTGAAGTTCGGTGATGCGATGAATAAGGGCCTGACCCTGAACATGAACCAGGCGCCGATGAAGCGGCAGTGGCCGCGATTGTTCGAACATATCCGCGCGGGGTACCTGAAACCCCACGAGATCATCACCCACCGGATCCCGCTGGAGCACATCGCGGAGGGGTACCACATGTTCTCCGCGAAGCTCGATAACTGCATCAAGCCCGTCATCATCCCCGGCTCGTAGAAGGAAGGACACTGCTATGGCCTATACACCGCAAAAGCCTGCCCTGACCCCCAGCAGCGAAGAGCTGCGTGCCCGGATCCCGGGATGGGGGGCGGACCTGGACCCGAAGGACCGTCCCGCGGTTCCCAAACTGCAGTTCGACCCCACGCTCAGCGGCGCCCACTGGGAGTTCCCGGAGCGCCAGGAGGAGAAATACCCGCGGGAACGGTCCATGGAGCACAAATTCCTCACTCCGGTGTTCGGCACGTCCTGCCCGCCCAAGGGGCTGTCGGGAGTGATGCGCAGGTACGCCTACAGCCGGTACAGCGAGGCCCGGGCCGCGCACTGGCTGCTCCTGCTGGCAGCGGACCGGGTGGATGCCGTGGAAAGCCATCTGGCGTCCTTCCTGACCCTGCGTCCGGACAACCCGATCACCGAAACCGGGGTGGTCAGTGAATTCTCCCGCCACGGGTACGCGTCCCGCGCCGGCAGGAAACGGGCGGACACCAACCATCAGTGGATCGACCCCCTCCTCGTGGGCGGCCCGTGGCTGCTTGCCGGGGCAGGCCTGGCCGCTGCCATTGGTGCAGCTCTCCGGCGGCTGCGGAACTGAAGCCCGGAGCGCGTTGCAGGCTGTTACAAAGGGCGGGAATACTGGTGGAGGCGGATGGAAAGCAAGGCAGGTAAGGCGGTGGCCGGGCATGGACGGCAGGGGAGTTGAGCAGTATCGGCGTCGAATGGAACGCGCGGCCCGGCTACGGGCTGCCGCTTCCGGCGGGGAACTCGACGCCGAAGAGGCCAAGGCTGCGGCAGAGGAAGAGGAACTGCAGCACAAGCGGAGGCAGTTCGACGACGCCGCCCGCGCCGATTACCTCGTCCGTGACGCGATGGCCCGCGGCGAGTTCGACAACCTGAAGTATGCCGGCAAACCCATTCCCGGGCTGGGGGACGCCCATGATCCCGACTGGTGGATCAAGGGGCTGCTTCAGCGGGAGAACGTCACCGGGCTGGGGCCCCGGGCCATCGTGCTGCGCACCGAAGATGCGGAACTGGATGCCAGATTGGACACCCGGTGGAGCGAGAAGCAGGTGCGCGAAATCCTTGAGGACTTTAATGCCCGGGTAATCGAGGCACGGCGCCAGCTCGAGGGCGGCCCGCCGGTCATCACCCCCACCCGGGACATTGACGTCGAGCTGCAGCGCTGGCGGGAGAGGAAGGCGGCGGCCGCGCAGAACACAGCCGCCGCCCCTGAAGAGGAGCGGCGGCGGCCATGGTGGAGGCGGAAGCGATAAGCCCTAGACGGTGGTGGCGTCCTGGACTTCACCCACCAGCTCTTCGATGATGTCCTCAAGGAACAGCACACCGGTGGTGTTGCCCTCGGCGTCGAAGACCCGGGCCACATGGGCGCCGGTGCGGCGCATGGTGGCCAGGGCATCCTCCAGTTCGCTTTCCCGGTAGGCAGAGGCCAGGCGGCGGATGCGCTTGGCCGGAACGGGTGCGGTGAACTCATCCGGCGACGTCAGGTCCATAACATCCTTCAGATGCAGGTAACCGTCAGGATCCCCGGCCTCGTTGGTGAGGATGTACCGCGAATAGCCGTGGATGTCCACGGCCTGCTGCAGGTCCGCCGGTGAGGCGGTCTCCGGCAGCAGCACCATCTGGGCAATGGGAACCTCGACGTCGGCCACGCTCTTCTCCGTGAATTCGAAGGCGGCCGTCAGTGTTCCGCTGCGGTCGGTCAGGACACCCTCGCGGGTGGACTGCTCGACAATGGTGGCCACTTCATCCAGGGTGTAGGAACTGGTCGCCTCGTCCTTGGGCTCCACCTTGAACAGGCGCAGCACGCCGTTGGCTATCCCGTTCAGGGACCAGATCACGGGACGCACAATACGGGAGACCATCACCAGCGGCGGCGCCAGCAGCAGGGCGGCGCGGGTGGGCACGGAGAAGGAAATATTCTTCGGCACCATTTCGCCCACCACCACGTGCAGGAAGGTCACCAGCAGCAGGGCCACGATGAAGGCAATGACCCCAATGGCGTCCGGAGACAGCGGAGTCAGTGCCAGCGGTATCTCGAGCAGATGGTGGATGGCCGGCTCGGAGACATTCAGGATGACCAGCGAGCAAACGGTAATACCGAGCTGGGCCGTGGCCAGCATCAGCGTGGCGTGCTCCATGGCCCACAGCGTGGTTTTCGCGGCCTTGCTTCCGGCTTCGGCCTTCGGCTCAATCTGTGACCGCCGGGCCGAGATCACCGCAAATTCAGCACCGACAAAAAACGCGTTGACCGCCAGCAGCACTACGAGCCAGATGATTCCGGGCAGGTATTCACTCATGGGTCAGTTCCTTGGTCAGAGAGTCAACAATGCGGTCATGGGCGCTCTTCGGTGCCTCCGAGGAGCCGGAGGGCGTGAACCGGAGGCGTTCGATGTGGTTGCGCACCACACGCTCCACCCGGAGCGTGCCGCCGTTGATCTCCACCTCGTCACCCAGTTCCGGAATGCGGTCCAGTTCATCGGTGACAAAACCGGCAATGGTGTCATATTCCTCGCCGTCCGGAACGGCTACGCCGGTACGGTCCAGGAGTTCGTCGGGCCGCAGGGCGGCGTCAAAGGTGATGGCGCGGCCGGTGCGGACCACCCCCACCCGGGCGCGGTCATGCTCGTCTTCCAGTTCGCCCACGATTTCCTCCACGAGGTCTTCGAGGGTGACGATGCCGGCGGTTCCGCCGTGCTCGTCGGAGACAATGGCCACCTGCAGGCCCTGGGCCCGCAGCAGTCCCAGCAGGGTATCCACGCCCATGGACTCGGGTACGTGCATCGGTTCGACCATCAACTCGGCAGCGGTCACCGAGCCGCGGGCGGCCAGGGGCACGGCGAACGCCTGCTTGACGTGCAGGACACCCAGGATGTCATCGGAATCCCGCCCGATGACCGGGAAGCGGGAATACCCGGTGGAGACAGCCACGGCCACGACCTGCTCAGCGGTATCCGCTTCGTGGACCGTTTTCATCCGGACACGGGGGGTCATGACGTCGGCGGCGCAATGGTCAGCGAACCGCAGGGTGCGGTTCAGGAGCACCGCGTGGTCCAGATCCAGCAGGCCTTCCAGGGCGGAGCGGCGCACGAGGGAACTGAGTTCCTCGGCACTGCGGGCACCGGAAAGTTCTTCCTTGGGCTCAATGCCGAAGGACCGGATGATTGCATTGGCCGTATTGTTGAACAGCAGAATGACGGGTTTGAAAACGGTGGTGAACACCGTCTGGAAGGGAACCACCAGCTTGGCGGTGGCCAGAGGGAGGGCCAGAGCAAAGTTCTTCGGAACCAGTTCACCGATGATCATGGAGAAGATGGTTGCCAGGAAGATGCCGATCACCGCGCCGACGCCCGGCACTACGGCCTCGGGAACACCCAGGGCGGTGAGTGGGGAACTCAGCATGGAGCTGATCGCCGGTTCGAAGGTGTAGCCGGTGAGCAGCGTGGTGAGCGTAATGCCGAGCTGGGCGCTGGAAAGATGCGTGGACGTGATCTTCAGCGCGTTGATTGTGGGGTTCAGCCGCTTCTCACCGCGGTCACGCCGGGCTTCAAGCTCCGTGCGGTCCAGGTTGACGAGTGAAAACTCGGAGGCGACGAACAGTCCGGTGCCGACGGTGAGGAGCAAACCTACGCCGACCATGAGCCATTCATACATGGGGCTGCCCCTCTCTCGTGATAGCCGGTGCAGCCGGGGTAAACACGGACTGCACGTCGGTCAGGACGGGGAGGGGCAAGGGTTTATGTGAGGGAGGGTCATCCATAGTCCAAGAGATAATACATGATCTCCCTGAACCGGGTTCCAAGGATTCTCCCAGCCGGAAGCCATCGCTTTTGCGGCCGCCCGGACTACCGCAGGCCGTGCCCATAGGTGGGTTCCCGGTTGGTCGAGCCGGCGACCCGGTGCTGGCGCACCAGGCAGAACGGATCGTATATTTCAATGCCCAGCCGGCCCGTTCCGGGCACGGGCTGGTAAAAGCAGGTGCAGGGGAAATTCACGGGCGCCTTTCCGGGCCCAGGCATCAAGGCCCTCGAAGTTCTCTTTGATCCGTTGGGCGGCTGCCTGCCCGGGGGGTAGGGAACCGTCCCATATACACCGTGATACAACGCCGGGATGCCCGGCTCCAAAACGGCCGTGCCGGGGCCGAACCGGGGCTGTCCGCACCGGCCGCATTCCCTGCTGCATTGCGGTGCGGCAGGGAAGCGCGACGGCGTTAGCTGCTGGCCAGCTCCGGCTCCCCGGCGGCCTCCATAAGAACGGAGTCGAGGAGTTCGCCGGCGTCCTCCGCTGTGGCCTGGCGGGCGAGGGCGAGTTCGGATACCAGCAGCTGCCGGGCCTTGAGGAGCATTCGTTTTTCACCGGTGGAAAGCGGGTGGGTCCGTTCGCGGGACCACAGGTCGCGGACAACTTCGGCAATGAGGTGAAGCTCGCCGGTGCTCATTTTGCCTTCATTGGCCTTGAACCTGCGGGACCAGTTATCCGGTTCGAGGCCGGCCGGGCCGCGCAGCACGGAGAACACGGCCTGAACGCCGTCGTCGTCAATGACGCTGCGCACCCCCACGTCTTCGGCGTTCTCCGCCGGAAGCTTGATGGTGAGCTCCGTGGCGTGGACCCGGAAGGTGAGGGTTTCCCGCTCAACCCCCTTGATGGTCATGGGGGAGATATCTGTGACGGTGACGGCGCCGTGGTGCGGATACACCAGGGTCTGGCCGACAGTGAATTTCAAAATGACGTCCCTCTGTTCAGGTAGGCATGCTTCGGAAGCGGGGCTCCCAAAGACCGCACTTACCTGCACAGGCCGCTCAGGCACGGCCGTGGCGGCTTGGACCGCGGGCAATAGAGAAGGAGTCAAGTCCCAGGCGCGGGCTCTGCGGATGCATGGTCCCACGCTGTGCCGCCAGCATATCCTCCCCGGGCAAGTGCTCCCGGCTCCGCCACGGTGTGCGGCCGCGAATACAGGCCGCGCGGGGCGTCGGGTGCTAGGCCTCTGCTCGCAGGAGGGCCCGTGCTGCAGACCGGGCACTGTCCAGCGGGTCCGCGGGCAGGCCGCGCAGAAGGCTGGCCAGGACGCCGTTATAGAGCAGCAGGAGGGTGGAGGCGGTGGCGGCCGGCTGGCGGCAGCCGGCCGCCTGCGCCAGTTCCCGGAGCCTTTCACTGACCAGCCGGCTGTCCTGTTCCACCAGCACCTGCACCGGGTCGGATGTTCCCGGAGCCGGGATCGGGCGCTCGGATGCGGTGGCCAGGAAGCAACACCACTGGGTGGGACCGGCGGCCGCACGGAAGGTTTCAACCGCATCGAAGATGGCGAGCAGGCGGTCGGTGGGTGAGGAGGCGGCAGCTATGGCCGCTTCCCAATGCGCAGTCCAGGCGTTGAGTCTTCGGGCGAGGACTTCGCGGAGGAGGTTGTCCTTGGACTGGAAGTGTTTGTACAGCGTCACCACCGAGACGCCGGCCTCGGCTGCCACGGAATCCACGCCCGAAACGGCGATGCCGTTCTGGAAAAACAGCTTTTCCGCCGAGTCGAGGAGGCGGGTTTGCGTGTCCTGGGGAGATGCCATGCCTATAGTGTAACGTTCGTTACAGTGAAACGATCGTTAAGTAGGTGCCCATGAGCCAGATCCGCCTTCGATCCGCAGCCGGTCCCGGGATTGCCGTTGCCGGCATGCTCCTCATCGCCGCCACGTACGGGATGGCGCGGTTCGGGGTGGGCCTGTTTGCCCCCGCGCTGGCTGCCGTCCGCCCGGAGCTGGTCGGAGCTTTGGGTTGGGCTGCGGCTGCACAGTTCATCTCCTATTCCGTGGCAGCCCTGGCCGCCGCGCGGCTTGTGGACCGGCACCCGCGTGCAGGACTACTGCTTGCCGGAGTCACCGCCACGGCCGGCTGCGCCGGGGTGGCCGTGGCTGCGGATCCGGCGATGTTCGTGCTCGCCGTCCTGATTGGCGGCATGGGCGGCGGCTTTGCCTCGCCGGCCCTGGTGCCGGTCATTGACGCCGTGACGGAACCCGGGTCCGCAGGGACGGCGCAGGCTGTTGCCAATGCGGGGACTGCCGTAGGGGTCATCGGGGCAGGTTCCATCGCTTTTGCGGCGCCCACTGTCGGTTCCGCCTGGCTGCTGATGGCACTGATCTGTGCCGCGGCCGCCGCGGCGGCCTGGTACCCGGTCCGGAATTCTGCGGCGCTCTCGCGGACCCGCCGTACCCCTGCCCGGTCCCCGGACGCGGCGGCCTGGAAGCTTCTGGGTCTTCCCGCTGCGGCCGCGGCCGTGGTTGGTGCCGGCTCTGCCCTGGCCTGGACCTTTGGCCCGCTGCTGGTCAGCCGGGCCGGAGTGGTGGCCGGCGGGCAGGTGGGCTGGCTGTGGATCGTGCTGGGGATCGGCGGTCTCTTTGGCATGCTGACCGGGAAACTGGTGAGGCAGTTGGGCCTCCGGGCTGGATGGGCCGCCTGCGCCGCCTCACTCGCCGCGGCCACGGCCGCCGTCGGACTGTCTGTGGCTACGGGTAGTCCCTGGGCGGCCTACGCCGGCCTGTCCCTTTTCGGGGCCGGTTATATGGGGATGTCGGCCGTGCTCATCCTGTGGGCGCGGTCCGTCTGGCCGCGCAATGCCGGGGCGGGCACCTCCATGCTGTTCATTGCCCTCGCTGTCGGGCAGGCGGCCGGGTCTGCGGGTTTCGGTGCGGCACTGGACCTGTGGGACCCGGCCCTCGCGGCGGCGCTGGCTGCGGGGCTGTGCGCAGCCGGGGGGCTGGCCGGGCTGGGCGGCGGGCGTCCCCGGGGGCGCTAGGTGTTTTTCCGGGCGGCTTCCGGGTCCTCGGGTGCCTTTCTGCGCCGCTCGGCCAGCAGTTCCTTGGTGCGCAGCAACCGCAGTGCCGTCACCAGCACCAGCCCGCCGATCATGTTGAACAGCAGGGTGTATCCGAACCATCCCAGCCATTGCAGGTAACTGATTCCGGCGCCGGATTGGATGGCGCCGAAAACCAGCAGGGAGTCCAGGATGGAATGGAACAACTGCAGGCCGGCGAGCAGGAATCCGCCGATGACGGTGGCCACAATCTTGGCGGGGTCGGACGTGGTGCCCTGCTGCATGCGGCTCATGAGGGTGATGGTGCTGCCGCCGAGGATGGCCAGGGCAACGGTCTGGAGTGAAAACGGGGCATCGGTAAAGTGCCGGGCCGACTCCTCGATGGTTTTCTCCCACTGGGGGAATGCCTGCATAACAATCCACATAAAGACCCAGCCGCCGGCAAGGTTGGCCACCAGGGTTCCGCCCCACAGCCTGGCCAGTTGCCGTGCGCTGCCTTCCTTCGCCGCCACCGCGGCCACCGGCATCAGGAAGTTCTCGGTGAACAGCTCGCTGTGTGCAAGAAACAGGGCGATAAGCCCGACGCTGAAGGCGATGCCGGCCAGCAGGTGGTTGTCCGTTTCGTGCAGTACGGCAAGGTAGGCCATAACCCCTAGGCCAACCTCCAGCCCGCCGAAGAATCCGGTCACCAGAATGGCTCTCAGGGTGCGGTGGAGCCGCTCCGCGCCTTCCGTCACCGTGTTTTGGAAGGACTCATGGAGTTCATCCTCAACGGGGGCATCGGACTGTCCGATTTCCCTGCGGCGTTCCTCGCTCATGGCGTCCCCTTCGGTGCTGCGTACGGGTGTAACAACTAACCATAAGCCTACTGATGACCGGGCGGGCAGGCCGCCGGTGCGGGGATGCGCCTCTTACGGCAGGTCGATCCAGTACCGCCGGGCTCCCTTTCGCGTGTCCTCGTACACGCCGCCGTTTTTCTCGATGACCGTCCGGGAACCGGTGTTGTCCTCAGCGCAGGTGACCAGCACGCGGACAATTCCCAGCTCGCGGGCAATCGGGAGGGCATCATGCAGGGCGCGGACCGCATGTCCCTGCCGCCGGGCCGAGGGGCGCACGCTGTAACCGATGTGTCCGCCCTCCTCGAAGAGGAAGTCGTTCAGCGTGTGCCGGATGGCCAGGGACCCCAGGAATTCATCCTTCTCCGCCAGCCAGAGATAAGTGCAGGGCACAAACTCCTGCGGCCGGGGTGTTTCCGGCAGCCGTTCCGCCACGAGTCCGTCGACAAAGCCGGGGAAGTCGGCGGCAATTTCCGAACGGATCCGCTCGAGCGGGTTCCCGCCGTACACGCCCGAGCCATCCATGTGCTCGCCGCCAAACTCTTCGGCGGCGGCAAGCCAGCTTTCGCGGAAACGGGCATGCGGGGTCAAGAGGGTGGCCATCCGGACATCGTAGGCCCACGCAGGTGCGGGAGCGCGTATTTGCGGGCGGTATGGCGCGGGGTCCGGCCGTGGATCCCGTTTGCCGGCCGAGGGGCTCCCGCTTCTGAACGGGCGTCCGTATCCTGACAAGAATGGACCCGGTTCGCACCTGCTTCTGGATATTCCTTGCCACCGCTGCCGGAACGTGGGTTTTTTCGCTCCTGACGCGTGAGTACTCATGGACCGACCGGATCTGGTCAGTGACGCCGGTGGTTTATCTCTGGGTCTTTGCCGGGGCGTCCGACGGCGAACCGCGGATAGTGCTCATGGCGGTCCTGGTATCGCTATGGGGCGCCCGCCTGACGTTCAACTTTGCCCGGAAGGGCGGGTACCGGCCGGGCGGTGAGGACTACCGGTGGGGGATACTGCAGCAGCGGATGCGGCCCTGGCAGTTCCAGCTGTTCAATCTCGGATTCATCAGTATTTACCAGAACGCCATCATCTGGCTGATGACCCTCCCGGTGCTGACCGTGTACCGCCACCCTGGCCCGCTAACCCCGGGGGATTGGGTGCTGGCGGCCCTTTTCCTTGCCGCCCTGGCCGGGGAGACGCTGGCGGATCAGGAGCAGTGGAACTTCCAGCAGTGGAAAAAGGCGGAGCGTGCCGCCGGCCGGGCCCCGGTGCCGGGGTTCGTCCGCGCCGGGCTGTTCCGGTTCTCGCGCCATCCGAATTTCTTCTTCGAGCAGCTCCAGTGGTGGCTTTTCTATGGGTTTGCCGTTGCGGCCTCCGGCGTGTGGCTGCACTGGACCCTGGCCGGGCCGGTGCTCCTGACCCTCCTGTTCATCGGTTCCACTGTTTTTACCGAGAGCATCTCCCGGAGCAGGTACCCGGATTACCTCCGGTACGTGCAGCACACCTCGCCGATTGTCCCGCTGCCGCCGCGCCGGCAGCAGGAACAGACCCTTTGATACCTGTTGGCTGTGTCACATTTCCCGGTTTACGGACTGCCGAGTTCTTCTACATGTGTTGAATAGGGCAGGATGTAACCGGACGGGAAACGTAATGGACAACCGATGAACCACGTCGCCCTGCACCGCATGGGCGAGGCGGACGGGGTTTCCCGGACCATTCTCTTCCTCGCCGGAGATGACTCCAGCTTCTCCACCGGAGCTGTGTTTGTCGTTGACGGCGGCGAAAGCGCAGGCCTGGCCAACCACTAAGGCCGCCTGTGCAAACAAGCTTGCGGCGTCCCCCTGCGCCGCGGCATGAAAGGACTCCGCTTCGGCGGGGTCCTTTCGTGTATCTGCGAAGATTATTTTTATGTCTGCACCGGAAGACCCCAAGCCGCCACGGCGTCCCTCGCCGTGCGAACCTCGGACTGCCCGGACGCGGGAAGCCCTCGAAGCCGGACTGTGGGAACTCCTGCGTGAGCATGAACTGGCGGAAATCAGCGTCTCGGCGCTCTGCAAGGTGGCCGGAGTGCACCGCACCACCTTCTACGGGCATCACCGGAACATTTTCGACTTCGCGGCCTCCGTCTACGCCGGACTCGTTGACCGGCTGGGCACCGTGGACCTTGACCAGCGGGGGACCGGACGCACTGTCACCGAAATCGGTGAACTCTACGTCGATTCCATCCGGCAGATCCTGCAGCACACCAAGGACGAGCAGCGGGTGTACCGCGCACTGTTCCACACCGAGGCGTTCCTCGGCGTCCTCGTCGAGGACCTGCGGGTGCGGTTTGTGCTGGCCCTGGACGTGTGGAAGGCACAGGGTGTGCTGCCCGAACTCGATCTGGAGGCCACCGCGGGATATCTGGGCGGCGCCTACGCCTCCTGGTTCGAACAGTGGATTATCAGCGACGACGACGACACCGAAGCCTGGCTCGGATCGCTGCGGAACCTTCTTCCCGCCTGGTGGCCGAGGGAAGGCTTTCCGCCCGCGCCCCAGCCTGTTCCCGCGCCCTGATCCCGGAGGGGTCCTAAAGCCGGTGCAGCTCTAAATCCGGTGCAGGGCTCCCCGCAGCGAAGCCAGATCCGGATAGCCGTTGACCGCCATGGTCAGGTCCGCCTCTGCCAGCAGGCTGCGCATCGTGTGCGTCACCCCGGCCTGCCCGCCAACGGCCAGCCCGTACACGTAGGGCCTGCCGATTCCCACCGCCGTTGCCCCGAGTGCCAACGCACGGAGGGCATCCACGCCCGAGCGTACGCCGGAATCGAAAAGCACCGGTGCGCCGTCGGCCGCGTCCACCACACCGGGCAGGCAGTCGATGGCCGGGATCCCGCCGTTGGCCTGCCGTCCGCCGTGGTTGGAGCAGTAAATGCCGTCCATTCCGCCGTCCAGCGCCCGGCGGGTGTCTTCCGGAGAGCAGATGCCCTTGAGGATGATGGGCAGCGAGGTCAGGGAGCGGAACCAGGCCAGATCCTCCCAGGTCATGGTGGGATTTCCGAACAGGGAGGCCCACAGCATCACTGCTGCCGCGGGGTCGGCGGAGCCCTGCTCGGCCAGCAGCTTCCGGAAGCGGTCATCGGTTAGGTAGTTGGCCAGGCACTGGCCGGAGAGCATGGGCAGGTATGCGGCGCTGAGGTCCCGCGGACGCCAGCCGTTGACCCAGGTGTCCAGGGTGATCACGATTCCGGTGTATCCGGCGGCCTCGGCCCGGTGGACCAGGCTTTCCGCCAGTTCGCGGTCTGCCGGCGGATACAGCTGGAAGAAACCCGGAGTCTCTCCGGCGGCTGTCCGTACCTGCTCCAGCGGCGCGGAAGCGAGCGTGGAGGCAACCATGGGGACGCCCAGTTCGGCGGACGACGCCGCGGTGGCCAGGTCGCCGTCGTCCGCCACCGCCCCCAACACGCCCACGGGGGCGAAGAACAGGGGTGAGGACATCCGGTGGCCAAACAAGTCGATTCCCATGTCGCGCCGTGCCGCACCGACCAGCATCCGCGGCATAATGCCCAACCGTTCGAAGGCGGCGACATTGGCCCGCTGCGTGTGTTCATCTCCGGCGCCGCCGGCCACGTAGCCCAGGACCCGCGGGTCCATCACGGTGGAGGCCAACTGCTCCGTGGCGGCAAAGCCCATCGGCAGTTCAGGGACCACGCCCCGGGCGCCGTTCATGTAGATGCCCAGCTGGTAATCCCCAAAGTTTGCGTCCACGATTGTCCCCGTTCCATCCCGTTCCCGGCGCCGTCGCCGGGATGCCTGTGGGCGAAATGCTACTCCCGGGCGCCGGTCCCGGTGCCGCGACCCGCAGCGAACCGGTCCAGCCGGTCTTCCAGCCCGGACCGGACCTGCGGCCATTCCGCGGAAAGGACCGAATACACGGCGGTATCCCGCCAGCTGCCGTCGGCACGCTTCCGGTCCCGGCGGCGGATCCCTTCAAAACGGCACCAAGACCGCTGATGGCTGCGCGTGAGCGCTCATTGCGGGAATCCGCCTGGATGGTGATCCGCCCGAATCCGGAATCAAAGGCGTGTCCGAGCAGCAGCAGTTTGGTTTCAGCGTTGACCTCGGTGCCCCAGACGGACGGCGCGTACGCCGTCCAGCCCAGCTGTGCCGACTCGGTGGGTAAATCGAGGTCCGCCAGGCTGCTGGTGCCCACTATGGTGCCCTCGCCGTTCCCGCCGAGCCGGCGGACCGCAAAGGGCAGCTCATGCCACCGGTAGAACGCGAGTGCCCACTCGGTGAATGCGCCCAGGTCCTGCCGCAGTCCTGCCGGCCCGCCGCCGTAGCCGCCGGCGAAGACCTCGGGCACGGCGATGGCACGGTGCAGGTCCGGCAGGAGGTCCGTCGTGAGAGGTTCAAGGCGGACGAACCGTCCGGTCAGGACGGCGGGAAGGGGGCGTACGGCAGTCATGGCGCCAGTTTTGCATAACCGTCCCTGTCGCCGCGTCGGCGACTACTTCCGGATGAAATACACGCATAGCACTACCGGCAGCTGCTTGCGGGAGTGCACTGCTGCATCAGAGCACCTTCGGCCCTGTCGCAGCAGTGGGTAGCACCTGTATCGGTACAGGAAGCACCGTAACGTCGAGGCTAATGGATCGGGGTGGCCGGCAGTGGGGCTTTGCTGAAGGTTGCGGTCCACTTGGCGGTCGCGCCCGGGGTCAGGACGTACCCGGTTGCGGCCTTGGCGGTGACGGTGACGGTGCCGGTGCCGGGGTAGGTTCCTGCGGTGCGGGTTTTGCCGGCGACCTGGTATTCCACGCCGGTTGTGGCGGGGATGGTGTAGGTGTCGTTGGCGGTGCCGTTCTTATCGGTGAAGATGACCGGTGCCGGGGTGGCCGGCAGTGGGGCTTTGCTGAAGGTTGCGGTCCACTTGGCGGTCGCGCCCGGGGTCAGGACGTACCCGGTTGCGGCCTTGGCGGTGACG